>JAODBP010000122.1 GCA_025464025.1 Actinomycetes bacterium
AAGAAGCTCGAAGTGGCGATGCGCGAAGCAGCCGATTCGCTCGAGTCCGAGCGGGCCGCCCGGCTGCGCGATCGGCTCACGTCGGTCCGCAAGGTGATCGAGCGCCAGCAGATGGTGGCCGACCGCAACGAGGATCTCGACGTGATCGGCATCGCCGATGACGATCTCGAAGCGGCGATGCAGGTGTTCTTCGTGCGCAAGGGCCGCGTGGTCGGACGCAAGGGCTTCATCCTCGACAAGGCCGAAGACCTCACCGGCGCCGAGCTGGTGAGCAAGATCCTCGAGAACCTGTACTACGAGGATCACCCGCTCGGTCCACCGAAACAGGTGCTCGTTCCGACGGAGCCCGATGACGTTGATCTCTATCAGCGTTGGCTCACCGACTGCCGCGGCTCGGCGGTGACGATTCGAGTACCGCAACGAGGCGACAAGCGGTCATTGCAGGAGACGGTGACGCAGAACGCAAAGGAAGAGTTCGTCCGTCACCGGCTGCGGCGTTCGTCGGATCACAACAGTCGCGCTCGAGCGCTCAATGAGCTGCAGGATCACCTCGGGCTCCCGACCGCGCCGCTGCGCATCGAGTGTTACGACATGAGCCACATCCAAGGGTCCGACTACGTCGGCTCGATGGTGGTGATGGAGGACGCCCTCCCGAAGAAGTCGGAGTACCGGCGCTTCAAGATCAAGGACGTTCCCGGCAACGACGACTTCGCTGCCATGCGCGAGGTGCTGACCCGCCGGCTCACCGCCTACCTGGCCGAGCGCGACAACGACGATCCCGCGGCGCGGCGGGGCCGGTTCCAGTACCCGCCCCAGCTGCTGCTGGTCGATGGCGGGAAGGGCCAGCTGTCGGTGGCCGTCGAGGTGCTCCAGGAGCTGGGGCTCGACGAGGAGATCCCGGTCGCGTCGCTGGCCAAGCAGTTCGAGGAGGTCTACATCCCGGGCCGCTCCGAGCCGGTGCGCATCCCTCGCCAGTCGGAGGCGCTCTACCTGCTCCAGCGCATCCGCGACGAGGCCCACCGCTTCGCCATCACGTACCACCGCCAGCTGCGCGACAAGCGCATGACCACGAGCGTGCTCGACGGCATCCCCGGCCTCGGCCCGACCCGCCAGACGCGGCTGCGCAAGGAGCTGGGCGGCATCGCCGCAGTGAAGGCGGCCACGCTCGAGCAGCTCCAGGCCCTGTCCTGGCTGCCCGACCCGGTGGCCCAGGCGGTCCACGACAAGATCCACGCCGTCGCCGTGCCGTCCCGCCGCCCCCGCCAGCCCGTGCCCTTCACCGACGACGAGACCGGCGCCAACCCGACGTAGGTTCGGACGGTGACTGACGGGCCGAGGTTCGAGGGCTGGGACGACGAGGGCGTCGCCAAGTGGTGGGTGGATGGCTTCACCGACGGCGCCGACGCCGAGTACGAGGAGCAGATCCTCCCCATGGCGGCGGCCTACCTCGACGGCTACGCCGAGGTGCTCGACGTGGGCACGGGCGAAGGGCAGCTCGCCCGCCTGGCGACCCGGGGCGGGGCCAGCAGGGTCGTCGGCCTCGACCCGACGGAGCCCCAGGTCCGCGTGGCCAAGGAACGGGCCGGTGGCCCCCAGTACCTCCGGGCCGGCGCCGCCGAGCTGCCGTTCGCCGACGAGTCGTTCGACGCCGTGGTCGCCTGCCTCGTGTTCGAGCACATCGAGGCCATGGACGAGGCCATCGCCGAGGTGGGCCGGGTCCTGCGCACCGGCGGCCGGTTCCTGTTCTTCCTCAACCACCCGCTGCTCCAGACCCCGGGCTCGGGCTGGATCGACGACCAGGTGCTCGACCCGCCCGAGCAGTACTGGCGCATCGGGCCCTACCTGATCGAGGACAACAGCCTGGAGGAGGTGGAGAAGGACGTGTTCATCCCGTTCATCCACCGCCCCATGTCCCGGTACGTGAACGCCATGGTCGCCGCCGGCCTGATCATCCGCCGCATGGAGGAGCCGGCGCCCCCGGCCGGGTTCATCGAGCGGGCCGCCGAGTACGCCGAGGCCGCCACCATCCCCCGACTGCTGTGCTTCGTGACCGAGAAGGTCCCCGAACTCCGGTTCGCCGCTCCGTAGCATCGAGTCGTGTCCGACTCGCCTCCCGTGGAACCGAGCCTCGAGCAGCGCCTCGGCTTGGTCCTGCGCGGCGTGCAGCGCATGGCGGACGGGCTCGGCTCGATCGAGTCGAAGCTGCCCGACCTGGCCAGCAACGAGCGGCTGAAGGCGCTCTCCGACCGGGTCGACGAGTACCGGGTCCGCTCCCGGGCCGAGGTGGCCCAGGTCGGTGAGGTCGTCACTGCGCTGGCCAACGCCGTCGACGTGGTCATGCGCGAGCAGCAGGCGCTGTCCGAGGCCGTCCGCACCGCACCGCCGGGCGAGGGGCTCGACGGCGGCGCCGTCGAGCGGCTCACCGAGGCCGTCCGCGCCCTGCGCGACGACCTGGCCGAGTCCCACCGCCTCCTCCGGGAGGAGACGAAGGCGGCGGTCGAGCGGGTGGCGGGGGAGCAGGCCGAGCGGGCCGTGCGCCTGCACGAGGCGGTGGGCGAGGCCGGTGTGCGCACGGTCTCGGCGATCGTCGGCGCCATCGCCCCGGGCGACGACGTGGCCGAGCTGGCGGCCGACCTGCGCCAGCTCCGCACCACCCTCGACGGTCGCCAGGTGGTTCTCACCGAATCGATCACGTCGATCCGCACCGAACTCAACGCTGCCCTCGACGAGGTGCGGGCGGCCATCGCCGCCACCCCTGAGCCGGTCGTGGCCGAGCCCCACGACGACACGTTCGTGCGGGCCGCGCTGGCCGAGCTGCGGGCCGACCTCCGGCGCCTCCAGGGCGACCTGGCTGCCGCCGCCGGGCAGGTGCGGGCCGACGCCGGTGCCGAGCAGGCGCGCCTCCGCGAGGAAGCCGTGGCGGCGATCGCCGCCCGCGTGGCCGAGCTGCCCCCGCCCGACGCGCCGGAGCTGGACGCCGTGCTCGAGCTGCTGTCCGGCCTCGAGACCCGCCTGCCCCAGCCCACGTCCATCGAGCCGGTGCTGGCCCGGCTCGACGCGCTCGAGGCCAAGTTGGCCGAGCCGCCGCCCGCCGCCGACGCCGTGCTGGCCCGGCTGGTGGCCCTCGAGACCCGGCTCACCGAGCGCCTCGTCCCCACCGACCTCTCCGGACTCGATGCCCGGCTGGCCGCCATCGAGTCCCGACTGGCCGACGCCCAGCAGCCGGCGCCGACCGGCGACCTCGGCGGCGTGTACGACCGGCTCGGCGGCATCGAGTGGAAGCTGGGCGAGCGGCTCGACCCGCTCGGCACCCGGCTCGAGGCCCTCGAGCAGCAGATCGAGTCGCTTCGCCACGTCCCGGCCCCATCCGCGGTCGATCCCCGCCTGGCCGAGCGACTGGCCTCGTTGGAGGCCGGGCTCGAGCAGGTCGCCCAGCGCGAGGACGTCCGCCGCGGCGTCGACCGGGTCCTCGGCGCCGTGTCCAGTGCCGAGCAGGCGGTCGCCGGCGAGGTCCGGGCCGTCGACGCCCGTGTCGGCGCCATCGCCGAGGAGGTCCGCATCGTGCGGGTGCTGCGCGACGGCCTCGACGCCCTGGCCGACGGCATCGACGGCGTGCGCCAGCTCGCCTCGCGAACCGCCACCTCGCAGCAGATGACCGAGGTGACCCGCGAGCTGGGTGCCGTGCTGGCCGAGATCGAGACGGCCCGCACCCAGGTGCTGCGCGTCGAGCAGTCGACCAGCCCGGTGGCCGCCGAGGTGGTGGCCGTCGGCAGCGAGGTCGACGACCTGGGCCGGCGCATCGATCAGCTCGCCGAGGTGATCGAGGACCGCATGGCACCGTCCACGGCCAGCGCCGAGGTGGCCCAACGCCTCCGCCAGATGTCGGTCACCGCCCGGCAGCTCGGCAACGGGGTCCTGGAAGACCTCCGGAGCAGGCGCAAGCGATGAACGCGCGGCGGCGAGCCAAGCGGGGGGAGTTCGTCGTCATCACCGGCCTGTCGGGCGCCGGGCGCAGCCACACGGCCAACGTGCTCGAGGACCTCGGCTGGTTCGTCATCGACAACCTCCCGGCCGCCCTGCTCGACAAGGTCGCCGAGCTGGTGCGCCAGCCCGGCTCGGCCATCGACCGGGTCGGCCTGGTGCTCGGCACCCGCGACGTCGAGGAGCTGCACGCCGGGCTCTCGCACCTCCGTGACGCCGCCGAGCGGGTCCGGGTCGTGTTCCTCGAGGCGCCCGACGACGTGCTGGTCCGCCGGTTCGAGGACACCCGCCGCCGTCACCCGTTCGAGGACGAGGGCGGGCTGGTGAAGGCCATCGCCAAGGAGCGGGCCGTGCTCGAGCCGCTGAAGGGCGAGGCCGACGTCGTCGTCGACACCGGCGACCTCAACGTGCACCAGCTCCGCGAGCGCATCGAGTCGCTGTTCGGGAGCGAGGGCGTCGTGGGCGGGCTCCAGACCACGGTGATGTCGTTCGGCTACAAGCACGGCCTGCCCCTCGACGTCGACCTGGTCCTCGACTGCCGCTTCCTCCCCAACCCGCACTGGGTCGAGGAGCTGCGGCCCCACACCGGGAAGGACGCCGCCGTGCGCGACTACGTGCTGCGCCAGCCCGAGGCCATCGACTTCCTCGACCGGCTCGACAACCTGCTCGAGCTGCTGCTGCCGGCCTACGTGGCCGAGGGCAAGTCGTACCTCACCATCGCCATGGGCTGCACCGGTGGCCACCACCGCTCGGTGGTGATGGCCGAGGAGGTCGCCGCCCTCCTGCGGGCCCGGGGCTTCGAGCCCCGGGTCAGCCACCGCGACATCGACCGGTAGGGGTGACCAAGGTCGTCGCCCTGGGCGGGGGCACCGGGCTCTCCGTCACCCTCACCGCCCTCCGTCGCTACGCCGACGACATCACCGCCATCGTGTCGGTGGCCGACGACGGGGGCTCGAGCGGCCACCTCCGCGAGACGCTCGGCATCCCCGCGCCGGGCGACCTCCGTCGGTGCCTGGTCGCGCTCGCCGACCCGAGCTCGGTGTGGGCCCAGACGTTCGAGCACCGCTTCACCGACGGCGACCTCGGCGGCCACCCGCTGGGCAACCTCGTCATCGCCGGCCTGGCCGCCGCCACCGGTGACTTCGCCGCCGCCCTGGAGGAGGCCGGGCGCATGCTCGGCATCGTCGGGCGCGTCCTCCCGGCCACCACCGAGCCGGTCGTGCTGGTGGCCGAGTCCGACTCCGGAGCGGTGACCGGGGAGGTCAACGTGGCCGGGGCCGGGCGCATCTCGGCGGTCGGCCTCGTGCCCCGCGACGTGCACAGCCCGCCGGCCGCCATCGAGGCCATCCTGGCCGCCGACCAGGTCGTGCTCGGGCCCGGGTCGCTGTTCACCAGCATCCTCCCGGCCTGCCTGCCGCCCGCGGTGCACGCCGCGCTGGCGGCCACCACGGCCCAGCGCGTCTACGTCTGCAACGTCGTCGCCGTCGAGCGGGAGACGCACGGCTACGACGTCGCCGCCCACGTGGACGCCCTCCGGGCCCACGGCGTCGACGTCGACGTGGTGCTGGCCGACGAGGACTGCCTCCCCGTGGGCGAACCCGACGTACCGGTCGTGACGCGCTCCGTGGCGGCGGCCGACCGGGTCAGCCACGACCCGGAGAGATTGGCAACGGCCCTCTCCGATCTGCTCGGATGGCAGGCATGACCGTGCGAGTAGGGATCAACGGGTTCGGCCGCATCGGCCGCAACTTCTTCCGGGCCGCCAAGAAGGCTGGCGCCAACATCGACATCGTCGCCGTCAACGACCTGGTGCCGCCGGACGTCAACGCCCACCTGCTGAAGTACGACTCGACCCACGGTCGCCTCGCCGAGACCGTCAAGGTGAGCGGCAACAGCATCACGGTCGGCGGCGACAGCTTCCAGGTGTTCGCCGAGCGCGACCCGGCGAACCTGCCCTGGGGCGACCTCGGCGTCGACGTCGTCATCGAGTCGACCGGCATCTTCACCGACGGCGAGAAGGCGGCCGCCCACATCAAGGGTGGCGCCCCCCGGGTGATCATCTCGGCCCCGGCCACCAACGTCGACGGCACGTTCGTCATGGGCGTGAACGACGACCAGTTCGACCCGAAGATGAAGATCGTCTCCAACGCCTCGTGCACGACGAACTGCTTCGTGCCGATGATCAAGGTCCTCGACGACGCGTTCGGCGTCGAGAAGGGCCTGATGACCACGATCCACGGCTACACGAACGACCAGAACCTGCTCGACCTGGCCCACAAGGACCTGCGCCGGGCCCGCGCCGCGGCGGCCAACATCGTGCCGACGTCCACCGGCGCCGCTCGGGCCACCGGCCTGGTGCTCAAGTCCATGCAGGGCAAGCTCGACGGCTACTCGCTGCGGGTGCCGGTCCAGGACGGCTCGATCACCGACTTCACCGGGATCCTGAAGCGCGACGTGACGGTCGAGGAGATCAACAAGGCGTTCAAGGCCGCGGCCCGCTCCGGCGCCCTCCGCAAGGTCCTCGTCTACACCGAGGACGAGATCGTGAGCTCCGACATCGTCGGCTCGCCGGCCAGCTGCACCTTCGACGCCAAGCTGACGATGGTCATGGGCAACATGGTCAAGGTCTTCGGCTGGTACGACAACGAGTGGGGCTACTCGAACCGCCTGCTCGACCTGTCGATCCTCGTCGGCAAGGCCAACCAGGCCCGTCCGGCCAAGAAGGCGGCACCGGCCAAGAAGGCCGTCAAGAAGACCGTCGCCAAGAAGCGCTGAGCTGACGGCATGAAGGTCCCGGTCCTCGAGGACCTGCCTCCCCTCCAGGGGAAGCGGGTGCTGCTGCGCGCCGACTTCAACGTCCCGACCCAGGACGGTCGCATCACCGACGACCTCCGGATCCGCGCCGCCCTGCCCACCATCCAATGGCTCCAGGCCCAGGGCGTGGCCAAGATCACGGCCTGCACCCACCTGGGGCGACCGAAGGGCGCGCCCGACCCGAAGTACTCCCTCGACCCCGTGAACGCCCGGCTGCACGAGCTGGCGCCCGAGGTCGAGCTCATCGACAACCTCCGGTTCTGGCCGGGGGAGGAGGCCAACGACCCGGCCTTCGTCGAGCATCTGGTGAAGGACCAGGACGTCTACGTCAACGACGCGTTCGGCGCCTCGCACCGGGCGCACGCCTCGATCGTGGGGCCGCCCCGGACGCTGCCGAGCGCGGCGGGCCGGCTGCTGGCCAAGGAGGTCGAGGTCCTCACCGGCATGCGGGAGCACCCCCAGCGGCCGTTCGTCGCCATCCTCGGCGGGTCCAAGGTGAGCGACAAGCTCGGTGTGATCACGGCCCTCCTCGACGTCTGCGACACGCTCGTCATCGGCGGCGGCATGTGCTTCACGTTCCTCGCCGCCCAGGGCCACCGGATCGGCGCGTCGCTGTTCGAGGAGCACCAGGTCGAGACGTGCCAGGGCCTGCTCGCCCTCCACGGCGACCGGATCAAGGTGCCGCACGACATCACCGGGCTCGCGCCCGACGGCAAGATCGGCGACCCCGGCGCCGGCGGCGAGGTCCGCCAGTTCGGCGCCGACCTGCCCGACGGCTGGATGGGCCTCGACATCGGACCCGGCACGGCCGCCGAGTTCTCCGACGTCGTCGAAGGCGCCCGCACCGTGTTCTGGAACGGCCCCATGGGCGTGTTCGAGGACCCCCGGTTCGAGGCCGGCACCCGCACCGTGGCCCAGGCCGTGGCCGACTGCGGGGGCTTCACCGTCGTGGGCGGGGGCGACAGCGCGGCGGCGGCCGCCCAGTTCGGCCTGGCCGGCGAGATCGACCACGTGTCGACCGGCGGTGGCGCATCGCTCGAGCTCCTCGAGCAGGGCGACCTGCCCGGTCTCGATGCCCTACGGAAGGCACCCAACGCCCATGGCTAGCAAGCGGAAGCCGCTCATCTCCGGCAACTGGAAGATGCACCTCAACCACTTCGAGGCCATCCATACCGTCCAGAAGCTGAGCTACCTGCTGAAGAAGGACGACTACGCCGTCGTCGACGTGACCGTGCACCCGCCGTTCACCGACCTGCGCTCGATCCAGACGGTGCTGGAGTCGGACAAGATCCCGGTGGGCCTCGGTGCCCAGCACTGCCACTTCGAGGAGAAGGGTGCCTTCACCGGCGAGGTGAGCCCGGGGATGCTCGAGAAGCTCAACGTGTCGTACGTGATCGCCGGCCACAGCGAGCGCCGGCAGCTCTTCGGCGAGACCGACGAGATGGTCAACGCCAAGGTGCGGGCCATCCTCAAGCACAAGATGACGCCGATCCTGTGCTGCGGCGAGACGCTCGAGGAGCGCGAGGTCGGCACCACCGAGGAGCGGGTGCGCGGCCAGGTGCGGGCCGGCCTGGCCAAGGTCGGGGTGGACGACGTGGCCAAGCTGGTCATCGCCTACGAGCCGATCTGGGCCATCGGCACCGGCAAGGTGGCCACCGCCGAGGACGCCCAGGCCGTCTGCAAGGCGATCCGGGCCGTCGTCGCCGAGGAGGCCGGGGCCACGGCCGCCGGCGCCGTGCGGATCCAGTACGGCGGCTCGGTCAAGGGCTCGAACGCCGCCGAGCTGCTGGGCCAGCCCGACATCGACGGCGCCCTCGTCGGGGGGGCGTCCCTCGATCCCGACGACTTCGCCCGCATCGTCCAGGCCGCGGCGACTGCCTGATGCCGGCGGGCGTGGCCAGCTAGGCGAAGTGCCCAATTCACTTGCACGCAACGTGGCACCTCGTCACCTAGTGAACTGATGTTTGCTAGCGTCTTCCCCTCAGTGTCGGACCGTTCTGGAGCGCTTCACGCATGTTGACCTATGCCATCGTCACCGTCCACGTGATCGTGGCGCTCCTCCTGGTCCTGCTCGTCCTGCTGCACTCCGGCCGCGGCGGTGGCCTCTCCGACATGTTCGGCGGGGGCATGGGTGCGTCCGCAGCAGGATCCACGGTGATGGAGCGAAACCTCGATCGCATCACCGTGGCGGTTGCCGTCATCTTCTCGTTCACGACGGTGATCTTGGCGCTCCGCCTGCAATAGACCGGCGGGCCGCCTCCCGAACCCCACACCAAGGAGGACCCCACACGTGGCCAAGCGAGATCGATCGATCTTCGCCCGGCTCCTCGCCCTGCTCGCCGTTCTTGCCTTCGTGGCCGCGGCGTGTGGCGGGAGCGACAGCAAGAGCAGTGATTCGTCCGGCGGCACCAAGGACACCACTGCGAGTGAGAAGACGGGCGGCGAGATCGTTGATCTCGGCACCTTCCAGGGCGATCCGCCCGAGCACATCGACCCGGCCCTGAACAGCACGCTCGACGCCTACCAGGTGATCAACGAGCTGTACGACGGCCTGACCGACATCGACGCGACGGATCCGGCCAACCCCAAGATCAAGCCGCTGGTCGCCGAGTCCTACGAGGCCAACGCCGACGCCACGGTGTGGACGTTCAAGATCCGCAAGGGCGAGAAGTTCTCGAACGGCGAGGCCGTCCTGCCCAGCTCGTTCCAGCTGGCGTGGGAGCGGGCGTCGAACCCCGACTTCGCCGGTGACTACAGCTACCTCTTCAACTTCCTCAAGGGTGGCGCCGAGAAGCTCGACGGCTCGGCCAAGACCATCTCCGGCATCGCCGTCGACGACAGCGCCATGACCCTCACGGTCACGCTGGCCAAGCCGTACTCGAACTTCGACGCGGTGGCCGGCTTCCAGATCTTCTCCCCGATGCCGAAGGCCGCCGCTGAGGGCGACCCGAAGGCCTGGGAGAACGGCCTGATGATCGGCAACGGCGCCTACAAGCTCGCCCAGCCGCGGACCGACGAGGAGATCGTCCTCGAGCGGAACGACAACTGGTCCGGCGACGTGCTCGGCAACAAGAAGGCCATCCTCGACAAGGTCACGTTCAAGGTCGTCAAGGACGTCGACTCGGGCTACAACGCGTTCGAGGCCGGAGAGGGCGACACCGCCAACATCCCGCCCGGCCGCGTCAAGGAGGCCGACGACAACTACGGCACGACGCTCAGCACCAACATCCTGGGCTCGTACCACTACGACGTGAAGATGGACGACCCGTCCGTCGGCGGCGAGAAGAACCTCAAGCTCCGCGAGGCCTTCTCGATGGCCATCGACCGGGACAAGATCAACAAGGACGTCTTCGACTCGAGCCGCACGGTGTCCACCGGCGTCACGCCGCCCGGCATCCCCGGCTTCAAGAAGGGCCTGTGCGGCGACGTCTGCACGTACAACCCGACCGAGGCCAAGAAGCTGGTCGAGGAGTGGAAGGCCGCCGGCAACAAGCAGGCCGGCCCGATCAAGATCCAGTTCAACGCCGAGAACGGGCACGAGCCCGTCGTGGCGATCATGGTCGAGAACCTGAAGGCCGTCGGCATCGAGGCCGTGGCTGACCCGAAGCCCAGCGAGACGTACTTCAGCGGGCTGGCCAAGGGCGGCTGCGTGGTCTGCCGGGCCGGTTGGTTCGCCGACTACCCGACGTACGACAACTTCATGTACGACCTGTTCCACAAGGAGTCGATCGGTGGCAACAACTACAGCCACTACGACAACCCTCAGTTCAACTCGCTGGTCGACGAGGCCAAGCAGACGGTTGACAAGGACAAGCAGGCCGACCTCTTCCAGCAGGCCGAGACGCTGCTGCTCAAGGACGTCGGCGTGATCCCGCTCCTGTGGTACCGCGGCGACTACGTCTACAACGACAAGAAGTTCACGAACTTCGAGCAGTCGAACTTCGGCCTCATCCTCTGGGACCAGATCCGGCTCAAGTAGTCCCGACCTGACCGTGGTGCGGGGGGCGCGGCGGCGCCCCCCGCACCGGTTCGGACCCAGGAGGCCCGTTGACCAGCTTCATCATCCGTCGGGTCCTCTTGCTGGGGCTGACGATCTTCGTCGCGCTGTCGTTCCTCTTCTTCCTCTTCTTCAGCCTCCCGGGCGACCCGGCGAACCTCATCGCCGGTGGCGCCAACAAGACGCCCGATCCGGGCGTGGTCGAGCGAGCGCGCGAGCGCTACGACCTCGACAAGCCGCTGGCCACCCAGTTCGTGCGGTACTGGAACCGCACGCTCCACTGGGACCTCGGCGAGTCGTTCAAGAGCAATCGCAGCGTCAACGAGATCCTCGGCGAGCACGCCACGAACTCGCTGCGCCTGGGCATCTGGGCCATCCTCATCGAGGTCGTCGTCGGCATCGGCGTCGGCCTCATCGCCGCCCTCCGGCGCTACTCGCTCAGCGACCGAATAACCACGATCGTGACCGCGGGCATGTCCGCGCTCCCGGTCTTCGTCCTCGGCTTCTTCCTGCAGTACGCGTTCGCCGTCTACCCGAACAAGCACGGGTGGCCGGAGTGGACGAAGCTGCGGGTCCTCGGCATGGGCCCGAACTCGTGGACGTTCTTCTTCATCCCGACGGGCGAGCAGTGGCGCTACCTGATCCTGCCGGCCATCACGCTGGCGTCGGTGACGACCGCCCTGGTGGCCCGCATGATGCGCGGCTCCATGCTCGAGGTGCTGCGGGCCGACTACATGCGCACGGCCCGGGCCAAGGGCCTCGGCGAGCGCGACGTGATCGTCAAGCACGGGCTGCGCAACGCCCTCATCCCGGTGGTGACCCTCATCGGCATCGACGTCGGCACCGTCATCGGCGTCGCCGTCCTCACCGAGACGGTCTTCTCGTGGCCCGGTCTGGGCTCCGAGATCGCCAACTCGGTGACCGAGCGCGACCTGCCGGTGATGCTGGGCCTCACCCTGGTGGTGGTGCTCGTCTACGCGGTGATGAGCCTCATCGTCGACATCTCCTACGCCTACTTCGACCCACGCATCCGCCTCGGCGAAGGGAGCGAGACGTGAGCGTTGTGGATCCGTCCGGGATGACCCCGGCCGCCGGTGACCCGACCGCCATCGGCACCGACGTCGCCGACCTCGCCGCGGTCCGGCCCCTGCGCAAGGACGTCTGGCGCCGGTTCAAGCGCGACAAGGCGGCCATGGTCGCCCTCGTCTTCCTCGTGTTCCTGGTCCTCGTGGCCATCTTCGCCCCGCTGATCGCGCCGTACGGCTTCGCCCAGCTCACGTCCGACTCCCGGCAGGGCCCGTCGCTCCACCACCTGTTCGGCACCGACGTGATCGGCCGCGACATGTTCAGCCGGGTCGTCTACGGCGCCCGCGTCTCGCTGACCATCGGCATCCTGGCCAGCTCGCTCTCGATGGGCATCGGGCTGCTGATGGGCGCCATGGCCGGCTTCTTCGGCGGGTGGCTCGACACGATCATGTCCCGCATCACCGACGTGTTCCTGGCGATCCCCTACATCGTGCTGGCCATCGCCATCGCCAGCGTGTTCGGTGGCAGCCAGCTCGCGGTGATCATGATCATCGGCCTCACCACGTGGATGTCGGTGACCCGCATCGTGCGAGCGAGCTTCATGTCGCTGAAGCAGCAGGAGTACGTGGAGGCGGCCACCGCGCTCGGGTTCTCCCGGACGCGCATCATCTTCCGCCACATCCTCCCGAACGCCCTCCAGCCGATCATCGTCTACGGCACGATCTCGATCGCCGGCGTGATCCTCACCGAGGCGGCGCTGTCGTTCCTCGGGGTGGGTGTGAAGGACCCGACGCCGGCGTGGGGCCTGATGATCGCCCAGGGCAAGGGCCAGCTCGTCCCCGCGCCGCACCTCCTGTTCTTCCCGGCCGGGGCCCTCGTGCTGACCGTGCTGGCCTTCGTCTTCATCGGCGACGGCCTCCGCGACGCCCTCGACCCCAAGCAGAAGTGAGGCGGCGAGTGCCCACCGAAGACCGGACCCTCCTGTCGGTCCGAGACCTCCACACCACGTTCAAGACCGACGACGGCGACGTGCGCGCCGTCGACGGCGTGTCGTTCGACATCCGTCGGGGCGAGGTGTTCGCCATCGTGGGCGAGTCCGGTTCCGGCAAGTCGGTGACGTCGATGAGCATCCTCGGCCTCCTGCCGCCCGACACGGCGACGATCTCCGGCGAGGGGATCTTCTGGCAGGGCGAGGACCTGCTGACGGCCTCCCCGGAGCGCATGCGCGAGGTGCGGGGCGGCGAGATCGCGATGATCTTCCAGGACCCGCTGTCGGCCCTGAACCCGGTCCACACCGTGGGCAAGCAGATCGGCGAGATGATCCGCATCCACGAGGATGCGAACCGCAAGCAGGCCAAGGCCCGGGCCGTCGAGCTGCTCAAGCTCGTCGGCATCCCCCAGGCCGACCGTCGCGTCGACATGCACCCGCACGAGTTCTCGGGCGGCATGCGCCAGCGGGTCATGATCGCCATGGCGATGGCGTGCAACCCGGCCCTGCTGATCGCGGACGAGCCGACCACGGCGCTCGACGTCACCGTGCAGGCCCAGGTGCTCGAGGTGCTGCTCTCGATCAAGGACGAGATCGACTCGGCGATCATGCTCATCACCCACGACCTCGGCGTCGTCGCCGGCCTCGCCGATCGGGTGATGGTCATGTACGCCGGCAAGCCGGTCGAGATCGGCACGGCCGACGAGGTGTTCTACGACACCCGCCACCCGTACACGCTGGGCCTGCTGGCCTCGCTGCCCCGCCTCGACGACTCGGGGCAGGAGAAGCTGCTCCCGATCAAGGGCTCGCCCCCCTCGCTGCTGCGGCGGCCGAGCGGCTGCTCGTTCCACCCCCGGTGCCCCTTCGCCCGGGTGCCCGGGATCTGCGAGGAGACCGAGCCGCCCCTGCACCTCGTCGGGGGCATGGCGCACGTGTCGGCCTGCCACTTCGCCGAGGAGCTCAAGGACGTCGGGGTGCAGGAGCTGCGCGAAGAGGAGCCGGCATGACCGAGGCTGCCATGACCGACGCTGCCATGACCGACGCTGGCACCAGCGAGGCCACGGCGACGCCACCGGCGGACGGGCCGCTCGTCGAGGCCCGCAACCTGGTCAAGGAGTTCCCGGTCCGCGGCGGCGTCCTCGGGCGCACGTTGGCCAAGGTCCACGCCGTCTCCGGGGTGAGCTTCACGCTCCAGCGGGGCGAGACGCTGGGTCTGGTGGGGGAGTCCGGCTGCGGGAAGTCGACGACCGGTCGCCTGCTCCTCCAGCTCATCCGGCCCACCAGCGGTCAGGTGTTCTTCGAGGGGCGCGACCTCACGACGCTGTCGAGGAAGGAGCTGCGCAAGCTGCGCCAGCGCTTCCAGATCGTCTTCCAGGACCCGTACTCGTCGCTCAACCCCCGCATGACGACCGGCTCGGCGATCGCCGAGCCCCTGCGGGTGCACAAGGGGATGTCGCACAAGGACGCCGACGCCCGCGTCCACGAGCTGCTGCGGCTCGTCGGCCTCTCACCCGAGCACGCCAACCGCTTCCCGCACGAGTTCTCCGGCGGCCAGCGCCAGCGCATCGGTGTGGCCCGGGCCTTGGCCCTCGACCCCGACATGCTCGTGCTCGACGAGCCGGTGTCGGCCCTCGACGTGTCGATCCAGGCCGGCATCGTCAACCTGTTCCGCGACCTCCAGCAGCGGCTCGGGCTGAGCTACGTGTTCATCGCCCACGACCTCTCCGTCGTGAAGCACATCTCCGACCGCGTCGCGGTCATGTACCTGGGCGAGATCGTGGAGATCGCCGCCCGCGACGACCTCTACGCCCGGCCGTCGCACCCGTACACCCAGGCGCTGCTCTCGGCGATCCCGTTGCCCGACCCCCGCCGGGAGCGGGACCGGAAGCGCATCGTGCTGTCGGGCGACGTGCCCAGCCCGATCGAGCCGCCGACCGGCTGCCGGTTCCACACCCGGTGCTGGTGGCGCCAGGAGCTGGAGCGCAAGGGGCAGGACACCAGCGTCTGCGTCGACCAGCACCCCGAGCTGGTCGATCGAGGCCAGGGCCACCCGGTGGCGTGCCACTTCTCCCACGTCGAGACCGAGGTCGTGGTCTAGGCGGCAACGATGGCTGGGACCGGTGGCATCGCTGCTATCGTCACCAGCCGCATCACCCGCAGGTGATAGCCACGTCCGAGTGGCGGAATAGGCAGACGCGCCAGCTTGAGGGGCTGGTGCCCGCAAGGGCGTGGGGGTTCAAGTCCCCCCTCGGACACTCATACGATGGGCCGGCCTCGGGCCGGCCTTCGTCGCGCCTCAGACCCGTGCCCGGCCGGTCTCGTGGACCCACATGGCGATCTCCACGCGGTTCCGCGCGCCGAGCTGGTTCATGAGGCTCGTCAGGTGGGTCTTGACCGTGCTCAGGCTGATGAAGAGCTCCGCCGCGAACTCGGCATTGGTCCGACCTCGGGCGACGGCGACGAGCACCGGTACCCGCCCTTCCGGCCGAGGGCATGACCTGAGGTTGCGATGGTTCGGCACCGCGAGCCCGGGGGCGATGTCCCCGGGATCGAAGGGCTCTTGGTGCGCCGTCTAGGGGCGACGGCAGGGGAACCTCGGCGCGGCGGCGAACCGTCCGGGCATGTCGCACCTCCGCGGGTCGCGCGCCGTGGGCGCGCTGGTCATCGCTGCATCCGTCGTCGTCGTCGGTGCCGCCTCGGCACGCAGCGCCAGCGACACCGTCGCCCTCGACCCGGCCTGGAACGGCGGTGCCCCGGTGGTCACGCCGATCGGCATCCAAGGGTGGACCGGCGCCTCGGTCGTGCAGCTGGACGGCAAGGTGGTCACGGCAGGCTCCACCATGGTTGACCACGGGACCGACGGCTTCCTGCAGCGCCGGTTGCCCGACGGCACGCTCGACCAGGCCTTCGGCAACGGCGGCACCGTCATCTTCGACAGCGCCGGGATGGTCGACCACGTCGAGGACGTGGCGCTGGCTCCGGACGGACACATCGTCGTCGTCGGGAGCTTCGGCTACGCGCCCGGTGCGGGCACGAGCCAGATGCTCTACCGGTTCGCGGCCGACGGGACGCTGGACCGGGACTTCGGGCCGTTCGGGACGGGCCGACCCCAGCTCGACGCCGGTGAGTTCACGGGGGTCGTGGTGACGGAGACGGGCGACATCGTCGTCGCCGGCACTGGGATGGAGGAGCGCTACGGCACCGACCTCACGCTGCTCCGCTACGACCCGCACGGCAACCTCGACCCGAACTTCGGTGGCGAGTTCAACACCGGCTCCGACGAGCAACACTCCTCGCTGGAGCACGGGACCGACCTGGTCCGCCTGCCCTCCGGGGCGTTCGTGGTCCCCGGGTGGCGGCAGTCCGACGACCGCAGCGGGCACGTCGGCCCCGGAGAGGCGATCGCCGCCAGGTTCACGCCCACGGGCCACCTCGATCCGACGTTCGGCCGGCAGGGCGTCTCCGTGCTGAGCAGCCTGGGCGTGGGCGAGCCGGTCGCCGCCCTGTGCGACAGCCTGGGCCGGGTCGACCTCCTCGTCGACATGCACGACAACCCACCCACCCACGTCCTCACCCGGCTGACGCTGACGGGCGCCATCGACCCGACCTTCGGCGTCGGCGGGACGACATCGGACGAGGGTCCGGCCGGTGCGTTCGCCCGTGATCCCCAGGGCCGGCTCGTCGTCGCCACCGGGTGGGGGGGCATGCATGTGCGGCGCTACGACGCCGACGGTCGGGTCGATGACGGCTTCGGCCGACCTGCCTTCTGGGTCCACCCCAACGGGGACTTCGTGGCCGGCGCGACGTTCCAGCCCGACGGCAAGCTCCTCGTCACCGGCTACGGCTACCACGAGTACCCCTCGGGGGGTGTGGGCTTCCACGCCAGCGTCCTGCGGTTGGTGTCGGCTCCGTCCCCGCCTCCCACGATCACGACCACGACCACGACGTCGACGACGTCGACGACGACGCCCCAGTCCCAGTCCCAGTCCCAGTCCCAGTCGAGCACTGCGGGCGCGAGCGACCCCGCGCCGGCCGGTTCGACGGCGGGCCCGGGGCCGGCGGGTGGCGCCGGGACCTCCTCGGGGGCGCCTGCCGCCGGTGACAGCCGTCCGACGACGTCCGCGCCCGGCGCCGGCACGGACGGCTACTGGATGCTCGGGCGGGACGGCGGCGTCCATGCCTTCGGCGATGCCCGCGACCTGGGCGGCGCGCCGACCCGGGCGGCGACCGACCTTGCCGTGACCCCGGACGGTCGGGGCTACTGGATCCTCGACCGGACGGGCCGCACGTGGGCGCGCGGCAACGCCCGTCCGCTCCCCCCCGCTCCGGCACCGAGGGCCGGCGAGTCCTGGGTCGGCATCGCCCCGACCAGGACGGGTGGCGGCTACTGGCTCGCGTCGAGCACCGGCCGCGTCTTCGCCGCCGGCGACGCCACCGCGCGCGGGGATGCCGCCGGTCGCCGGCTGGCCGCGCCGATCGTCGACCTGTCGCCGAGCCCGGGCGGGCGCGGCTACCTCCTCGTCGGTGCTGACGGTGCCGTGTTCACCTTCGGCGACGCAGCGTTCGCCGGGTCGATGGCCGGTCGGCGCCTGAGCGCGCCGATCCGCAGCCTCGTGCCGGACCCCGACCACCGGGGGTACTGGCTGGTCGCCAGCGACGGCGGCACGTTCAGCTTCGACGCCCGCTTCCGGGGTTCGCTCGGGGGTCGGCGCCTGAACGCCCCGATCACGGGCATGATCGCCTACGGCGACGGATACCTGATGACGGCTGGAGACGGAGGCGCCTTCACGTTCTCGAACCGGCGCTTCCGCGGCTCCCTGGCCGGTTACCCGCCGGCCCAGCCGATCGTCGCCATCGCCGCCACGCCCTGAGCAACGCGCCGTAGGGTGGCGGCGTGGAGGGGGTGCCGCTGGTCGTCCGGCTCGCGATCCCCAACAAGGAGCTGCGCTGCGCCCTGGCCCGGGCGCTCAACCGCTACTACGCCGAGGTGTACGCCGACAGCGACCGGCTGGCACCGGTGATCGATCGAGCAGGCAGTCGCTCTCGGTGAGGAGCTCCCTGACCTCGGCCCGATCGGTCGTTCCGTCGTCACACCGCGCCATCGTCACGAGACCGCCGCCCCCTCCCGGGAGGAACGGGGCCTACGATCCGCCTGATGACGCACCTGCCGCTCGACGACGTCCGGGTCGTCGACCTCACCGTCGCCCGGGCCGGGCCGGCGTGCGTGCGTCAGCTGGCGGACTGGGGCGCCGACGTCGTGCGCGTCGAGCACGCGGGGCCGGGGGTGCTCGGGCACCGGCACGGTTCGGACCCCCAGAACCTCCATCGCAACGTGCGGTCGCTTTCGCTCGACCTGCGCTCGCCCGGCGCGCTGGACGTCCTGCACCGGCTCGTCGACCGGGCCGACGTCGTCGTCGAGAACATGCGCCCGTCGGTGAAGCACCGGCGGGGGTTCGACTACGAGGCGCTGCGGGCCCGCAACCCCCGCCTCGTCTACGGCTCGATCTCCGGCTTCGGGCAGGACGGCCCCTACGCCGAACGTGGCGGCCTCGACCAGGTGGCCCAGGGGATGGGCGGCCTCATGAGCGTGACCGGGGAGCCGGGTGGGACCCCACTCCGGGTCGGGATCCCGATCTCCGACCTCACGGCTGGCCTCTACCTCGCCATCGGGATCCTCGTCGCCCTCCACGACCGTGAGCGCACCGGCGAGGGGCGCTGGGTGCAGACCTCGTTGCTCGAGTCGATGGTCGCCATGCTCGACTTCCAGGCCACCCGCTGGACGATGGACCACACGGTGCCCGAGTCCGAGGGCAACCACCACCCGACCCTGGTCCCGATGGGGTGCTTCGCCACGCTCGACGGGCACGTCAACGTGGGCGCGCCGGGCGGTCGGCTGCTCGAGCGGTTCTACGAGGCCGTCGGGCTGCCCGAGCTGGCCGCGGACGAGCGGTTCACGTCGTTCGACGGGCGGGCTGCCCACCGCGAGGAGCTCAACGCCGCGGTCGGGGCCCGGCTCGCGTCTGCCACGACGGCGCACTGGGTCGAGGCGTTCAACGAGGTCGGCGTGCCGTGCGGACCGGTGTACCGGCTCGACGAGGTGTTCGCCGACCCGCAGGTCGAGCACCTGGGCCTGGTGGCGTCGGTCGAGCACCCGGCGCTGGGGCCCATCGACCTCATCCGCAACCCGGTGTCGATCGGCGACGTCCGCACCGTGCGTGCGCCGGCGCCCGACGCCGGGCAGGACTCCGATGCCGTGCTCGCCGAGCTCGGGTTCGACGCCGATGCCGTCGCCCGGTTGCGCGCCGAGGGGATCGTCCCGTGAGCGACGGGCTCCGCGTGGCGGTCGATGCCGGCGTGGCGACGTTGTGGCTCGATCGGCCGGAGAAGCGCAACGCCGTCACCTACGAGATGTGGCGAGGCATCGGTGATCGGTGCACGGAGCTCGCCGACGACCCGTCGGTCCGCCTGCTCGTCGTGCGCGGCGCCGGCGGCCACTTCTGCGCCGGCGCCGACATCGGTGGCTTCGCCGGCCCGATGCCGCCCGACTACGGGCGGGTCAACCACGCCGCCGAGGTCGCCCTCTCCAGCTTCCCAAAGCCCACGATCGCCTTCATCACCGGCGCGTGCGTCGGCGGGGGAGCGGAGATCGCCGTCGCCTGCGACCTGCGCATCGCCGACACGTCCGCCCGGTTCGGCATCACCCCGGCCCGGCTCGGCATCGTCTACCCGCCGTTCGCCATCGAGCGGGTCGTCCGTTTGATCGGCGCGGCATCGGCCAAGCACCTCCTGTTCTCGGCCGAGCTGATCGACGCCGATCGCGCGTTGCGCATCGGGTTGGTCGACGAGGTCCACGAGCCCGCCGCCGCGACCGAGCGCCTCGCCGCGTTCACGTCCCTGTTGGCGACCGAGCGGTCGCTCCTCACCCAGGAGGCGAGCAAGGCGATGATCGACGCCGCGGCCGAGACCGGTTCGATCCCCGACGACCTCGTCGAGCGGTGGAACCGGGAGATGTCGACGAGCCCGGATCGGGCGGAGGGCGTCGCCGCCTTCCTGGAGCGACGCCCGCCCCGCTTCACCTGGCCCAACTAGCTAGCCAGCCTCCACGGTGACGGGGATGGTCGAGAACCGGGGCATGCCCGTGATCGGGTCGAGCATGTCGGTGTCGTCGGTGATCCAGTTGACGTTCGTGCTCAGGAACCCGTGGGGGACGGCCACCGCGCCCCGACGCATCGTCGGGTCCAGGCGCACGGACAACGTCAGCGAGCCGATCTGCGTGGTGACGACGGCGGTGCCGCCGTCGACCAACCGACGGTCGGCGGCGTCGGCGGGGTTGACGAAGAGGGCGGCCTCGTCGTGACGCTCGAGCGCGATCTCGCGGTGGATGGAGTTCATGTGGTGGCGCTGGCGCCGTGACACGAGGACGAGGCCCGTGGGCGGCCGAGCGATGTCGCGCAGCTGGTCGACCAGTCGGGACGGAGCCAGGTTCCAACGCTTGGTCGGCAGTGCGTGCTCGGTGAACCAGGGCTGGCGGTCGATCTCGACCAGCGTGCCTCCCGGTGTCGCGGCGATCTCGTCGAACGGCAGGCGAGGATCCGGGAAGATGACGTGCTGGATGATCGCCCGATCGCTGGGATCGGCGTCGATGGCATCGGGGAGCACCTGGATGCCGAGCCGCCGCGCCACCTCGACGATGAACCACCACATCGGCCGCCGGTCGGCCACGAGCGGCAGGACGGCGTCGGTGTACTGGCCGAAGACCTCTGGTTGGAGCGAGTGGGCCATGTTGCAGTCCGCCCGCTCGAGCTGGGCCGCCGCCGGGAAGACGTGGGTGGCGACCGAGGTCATGTCGCCGTCGACGACGTCGGCGACGGCGAGGACCTCGATGTTCGAGTACGCCTCGAGCACCCTCGCGTGGTTGGGGACCATGGCGAGCGGGTTGCCACCCAGCACGACCAGCGCCCTGACGTTGCCGGCTTCGATCTCGTCGGACAGGCCGGCGGCCGGGTGCTGGCCGTCGAGCCAGCTCTCGAGGTCCGGGCGTGAGCGTGGCCCGGGCGCGGGTTCGTCGGCGAGCGCGGTCGGCGTCGCGGCGAGCGCCAGCTTGTCGAGCTGCGTCCAGAACCCCGGGTTGAACCAGATCCCACCCGGGCGCTCGATGGAGCCGGTGACGGCGTGGAGCGCCAGCACGAGCCACTCGGTGACCGTGCACTGGGGCGAGAAGGAGATGCCGGTGCCCGGCAGGACGCTCAGGCGACCCGCCCGGCGGATGGCGGTGACGAAGTCGGTGAGGTCCGTCGGCTCGACGTCGGCGATCTCGGCCGCGACCTCCAGCGTGTAGGGCTCGACGACCTCACGGAGCACCTCCACCCGCTCGGTCCACTGGGTGATGAACTGCTCGTCGGCGCCGTCGAGCAGCAGCTCGCGGATCGCGTAGGCGAGCACGGCGTGGTCGCTGCCCGGCCGGAGCGCGACGTGCCGGGTGGCGTGGTTCGCCGACTCCGTCCGGCGCGGGTCGAACACCCACACCTCGCCGCGGGCCGCGATCTCGCGGATCGTCCCGATCGGGTCGGGGAACGAGTAGGTGTGCCCGTGTGACACCTGGGGGTTCAGGCCGAACAGCACGAGGAGGTTGCAGCGTCGAGCGTCGAACGACGGTCCCGCCGGCCATCGACCGATCATCAGGCGCATCGCCGTGCGCCGGGCGATCGAGTCGAGCGAGGTGGTCGAGTAGACGCTGCGGGTCCCGAGCGCCTTGGCGAACCTGACGGCCAGGCCGCCGGCGGCCGTGTCGGCGAAGGTCGGACCGCCGTAGTAGAAGGCGATCGCGTCGGGCCCGTGCTCGTCGCGGATCTTCGCGAGTCGCTGGCCGAGGTCGTCGACCACCTCCTCGGGCGTCACCTGTCGACGCTGCGTCCCGCGGCCGATCGTGGCGTGATCCAACCGGTCGGGCGCATGGTGCGAGATCTGCAGGGCGCGGCCCTTCGGGCACATGTAGCCCCGGGACACCTCGTGGTCCGGATCCGGCTTGATGTCGAGGATCCGGTCACCGTCGGTCGTGACGAGGATCCCGCACTGGATCGAGCAGATGCGGCACATCGATCGCACCGTCGTCGTCGTCATGTCCCCAGCCTCCGTCGATAGGTCGTGGCCCGGTCCTGCTGCTGCCGGCGTCGCTCCTCGGGCGTGACGAACCGGGTGCCGTCGGGCAGGAGCGGACCGAGATCGTCCATGCGCACGACCCGCGCGTCGCGCACGGCGGCGTCGGCGGTGACGTCGCCGGGGAGCGACTGCCAGCGCACCTGGAAGGTGCCGGCGGTCAACCCCGCGGTGTCGAGCCAGTTGTGGACGCCGGGGTCGCTCGGTCCGGCCACGAGGGTAATGGTGCCGTCGGCGTTGCGCTCGGCCTGGCTGGCGTTGAAGCTCCCGGTGCGATCGACGTACTCGACGGCGCGGGTCCACGGGTCCGAGATCTGGAAGTCGAAGAAGCGGGCGTCCAGCGGGTCGACGGTGACCAGCCAGACCTCGTCGGGCCCGAGCGCGAAGCACCCCTGCTGGGTCATGCCCCACCCCTGCACCCGCCGCCAGGGCTGGGGGACCTCGTTCAACGGCTTGGCGTGGACGTAGGTCTCGTACCAGTTGAGCCAGAACGGGGCGTACGACGACAGGATCTCGCCGGCGTGTCGCGCCATGGCTTCCTCGCTCGGCCGCTTGTAGCCGGCCGGCGGGTCGAGTCGCTCGATCGCCAGGTCGACGGGGAGCTCGAGCGACCAGTCGGCCAGCGAGTCCCGGACGACCACGTGCAGGCCATGCTCGTCCGCTGGCACCTGGAGGTGGTTCGGCCGACCTCCGGCGGGATCTCCGTCGATCGTGATGGTGAAGCTGCCGTCGGGGTCGAGCGAGATCGCCTCGCTCTTGATGCCGGCGAGCTCGTCCATGTGGCCCTCGGCGTTCATCGTCTGGGTCACGCCGGGGATCGTCCGGTACACGACGAAGGTCTGCTGCGCAGGTCCGACGTCGGCGACGGTGCCCGTGATCCGGTACCGGGCGGCGCCGTCGATCGTCGCGTGCCGGTAGACGTTGTCGGGGGCATCGAGCCCGTAGCCCGACCCCGGGACCTCGAGACCCATCCAGTCGTGGGCGGCGTTCGTCCCCCACAGGATGAAGGGGACCACGGTGTCGTGGTTGGCGGCGTAGAGCGCGGCCTGGAACCCGAGGGCCTCGACCGCGGCGTCGAGGGTGGAGCGACCGCTCTCGGTCGCCGCGAGGGGGCTCCCGGCGAAGAGCGACTTCGCCCGCTCCAGCTCGGTCTGGAGCGAGGCCTGGGCGTAGAGCCGCAACGCGCACCGCTCGCGTTCGAGCTGCTCGGGCTTGGCCAGGATCGGTTGCTGCGCCATCTGCTCCCTCAGTCGGGGTCGATCGGCGTGCGAACGAGGCCCGCCATGCTGCCCTCGTCGCGCCAGGCGGCGAGGAGGTCGCGGAACTCGACCGCGCTGCGCATGTAGATGCCGCCCCGGCGGCTGCGCTGGTCCGGCGCCTGGAGCTCGTTGTTCAGGTAGCCGGGCGTGCACCGGGCGAAGTAGGCGCCGTACGCGCCGATCGTGGCGCTGATGAGGCGGAACCACGTCTCCTCGGCGTCCATGTCGGGCTGGACGGTCACACCCTGCTCGAGCGCTCGGGCCACGACCCACGCGATGTGCTCGGCGTTCTTGGTCGCCGGGTAGGCGATGTTGATGTGCTGCCCGCCCTGGACGATGCCGTTCATGCAGTAGTTCGGGAAGCCGTGGCTGAACATCCCGTGCAGCGTCCAGGCGCCTTCGGCCCACGCCTGCGACAGCGACACGCCACCCTCGCCGACCGGGTCGAACCCGAGGCGGTCGGTGTAGAAGGTGCTCGGCGCGTCGAAGCCGGTGGCGTACACGATCAGGTCGAGCTCGATCTCCTGGTCGCCGACGACGATGCCCCGCTCGGTGAGCTGCTCGACGCCCCGTCCGTCGGTGTCGACGAGCGTGACGTCGTCGCGGTTGAACGCCGGCAGGTAGTCGTCGTGGAAGCACGGCCGCTTGCAGCTGACGCCGTACCACGGCTTCATCGCCTCGGCGGTGGCCTCGTCCTGGACCACGTCGTCGATGCGGGCCCGCACCTTCTCCATGAGCTCGAAGTCGAGCATCCGGAGCTCCTCTGCCTCCTCCTCGTCGCGCGGCTGCTTCTTGACGTCGACCTTGAACATCTCGGTCCAGCCGTCCTGGACCAGGTCGACGTCCGGGTCGCCGCCCGTGGTCATCTCGATGAAGTTCGCCTGGCGCTCCTCGTGCCAGCCCGGCGTCGACGACATCTCGGCGTACCACTCGGGATCGGTGTCGCGCTGGTTCCGCGGGCTGACCGACGACGGGGTGCGCTGGAACACGTAGAGGTGCTTCGCGGCCTCGGCGAGCTTGGGCACGGCCTGGATGGCGGTGGCGCCGGTGCCGATGATGCCGACGACCTTGTCGCGCAGGCGGTCCATCGGCTCCTCCGGACCGCCGCCCGTGTAGGCGTAGTCCCACCGGCTGGTGTGGAACGAGTGCCCGCGGAACTCCTCGATGCCGGGGATGCCGGGGAGCTTGGCCTTGGAGAGGATGCCGGCACAGGTCACGAGGAAGCGCGCCGCCAGCTGGTCGCCCCGCGTGGTCGTGACGAGCCACCGCTTGGCCTCCTCGTCCCAGACCGCGCCCGTCACCTCGGTCTGGAAGAGGGCGTGGGGGTACATGTCGAAGTGGCGCCCCAGCAGCTGGGCGTACTCGAAGATCTCCTGCGCGTGGGCGTACTTCTTGGTCGGCATGTAGCCGACGTCCTCGAGCAGCGGCAGGTAGGTGTACGACTCGACGTCGCACATGCAGCCGGGATAGCGGTTCCAGTACCAGGTGCCGCCGAAGTCGCCGGCCTTGTCGATCATCCGGTAGGAGGTGACGCCCTGCTTGGTGAGGTAGGCGGCGGTGGTCATGCCGGCCCACCCGGTCCCGACGATCACGACGTCGGTCTCCTCGACGAGCGGGTCGCGCGTGAGCGGCTCGGCGAACGGGTCGGCATCGAAGGCCTCGTTCAGGTCGCCGATCGACCGGTACGTGCGGACGCCGTCGGTCAGCCGCTTTCGCCGCTCCTGCTCGTACCGAGCCGCGAGCTCGTCGGGAGTGAGGGCCACGGCCGGGAACCTAGCAAGCGCGATGCCGTCCGCTCCGGGCGGAAAGGGGTCAGCTGGCGAGGGCGAGCAGGCGGCGGATCCGGTCGTCGTCCGGACCGAGCAGGCGGGCGAGGACGCCGACCACGACCTCGACGTCGAGGGTGCCGGCGTCGGCCATCTCCTCGAGGTCGGCCCAGTCCTTGGTCCGGTCGAAGAACGCCTTGAACACGGCGAGGTCGCGGCAACCGAGGAACGGCAGCTCGTCGTCCAGGAACGGCTCGGTGCGGCACCGGGTGGCGGCGCCCTCGTGGTAGGCGGTCGTGTTGAAGAACACGTCGACCGGCGTGGTGTCCCACCACAGCCGGACCTGGCCGTCGCGCTGGATGGCGGCGAGGTCGTCGTCGTCCCAGGTGACGCCGTCGGGGAGGGCGGCGAGGACGTCGCCGGCCCGCTCCGGGGGGACGAACAGGTTCACGTCGATGTCGATCGTGCCCCGGGCCCGCTGGGTGCACCAGGCGAGGGCCAGCGCCCCACCGAAGGCGTGGGGGATCCGACCCGCGTCGAGCGCCCGGTGGAGGGCGACGATCCGGCCGGGGAGGTTCACGTGGCCGGACCGAACCGCGGGTAGCGCAGCGACCGGGTGTGGCGGGCCGGGAACTGGGCGGCCAGCTCGAGCACGGCGACCAGCTCGTTGCCCTTGGCCACCCGGTCCTCGCCGGCGGGCCGGGCGAGGAGCTCGAGCTCGGGCTCGAAGCCGGCCGCCCGCAGGATGCGCTCGAGGGTGTCGACCCGGGGCACCTTGGCGCCCGACTCGTAGGCCGACAGGGTGGCGTGCGAGGTGCCGGCCCGGGCGGCCAGGGCTCGGAGGGTCAGGCCGGCCCGCCGCCGGGCGCTGCGCAGGGTCGTCGCCGCATCCACGACCTCATGGTATCTGAACGGATACCAACTTGGACAGCTCCCGGCCCGGCCGGCCCGGCCCCGATCGTGTGAGCCCAGATCGTGTTAGCAAGGCGGCCATGATCCGACTGAGCGTCCTCTACCCGACCACCGAAGGGGCGACCTTCGACCACGACTACTACCGCGACTCGCACGTGCCGCTGGCCATGAAGACCTGGGGCATCACCTCGGCCGACATCGACAAGGGCGTGAGCGGGCCGTACGTGGCCGCCGTGCACTTCACGTTCGACTCGATGGAGGCGTTCCAGGCCGCCCTCGGCGCCGAGGGGACGCCCGCCGTGCAGGCCGACGTGGCCAACTACACGACGATCCAGCCGGTCATGCAGATCAGCGAGATCGTCTGAGCGACGCCAGCACGTGCTGAGGTGAGAGGTCGTCGTCGGTGAGGGCGGCGCCGGCCTGGGCCAGGGCGTCGGCGACGGCGTTGGCCACGGCGGCCGGCGCGCCGATCATCCCGCCCTCGCCGACGCCGCGGTAGTCGGTCTCGTGCAGCGGGTCCCGGTGGAGGTGGTGCACCTCCACATCAGGGAGGTCTGACGCCGCTGGCACCTGGTAGTCGGCGAGGGTCGAGGTGACGAGCTGGCCGTCGGCGTCGTAGACGAGCCGCTCGTACAGTGCGGCGGCCAGGCCCTGGGCGACCCCGCCCCGGATCTGGCCCTCGACCACGGCCGGGTTGATCATCTGGCCGCAGTCCTCGACGACGAGGTAGCGCTCGACGTCGATCGCGCCGGTCTCGGCATCGACCTCGACGACGCAGGCGTGGGTCGCCGAGGTCCAGCCTCCGTCCTCCGGCACGCGGAAGTCGAAGCTGGCGACCAGCCCCTGGCCCATGCCCTCGGGCAGCGACGAGGGCGCGAACCACGCGGCGCGGGCGATGTCGCCGATCGGGATGGCCCTCGCCGGCACGCCTCGCACCTGGGCCGCGGCGTCGACCAGCTCGAGGTCGGCCGGGTCGGCCTCGAGCATCTTGGCCGCGATGCGGAGCACCTGCTCCCGGATGACCCGGGTGGCGCCGCGGGTGGCGCCGTGGCCCATCATGGCGGCGCGCGACCCGCCGGTCGACATGGTGTTGAACGGCGTGGTGTCGGAGTCGCCGTAGACGATCCGCACCCGCTCGATCGGCAGCCCCAGCTCGTCGGCGCACACCTGGGCCAGCGTGGTCTCGTGGCTCTGGCCGTGGGTCACCTGCCAGGTCTGGACGGTGAGGTCGCCGGTCGGCTCGAGCCGGGCCCACGCCGTCTCGCTGGGCAGGTCGAAGCCGATGCTGGTGGCGAAGTCGGCCGGGCCGGGGGCGTTCTCGATGAACGTGGCGAACCCGATGCCGAGCAGCCGGCCCTCGTCCCGTGCTTCGGCCTGGCGGGCGCGGAGGGTCGGCAGGTCGAGGGCGTCGAGCGCCTGCTCCATCGTCTCTCGGGCGGTGACGCCGAACAGGCTCGGTCCGGTGATGAGCTTCGTCGGCTGGTCCTCGACGGTCAGCAGGTTGGCCCGGCGCACGTCCTCGGGCGAGATGCCGAGCTCGCGGCCGATGTCGTCGAGCAGGCGCTCGCGGACGTAGGTCTCGGTCGCCCACGGTCCCCGGTAGGAGATGTAGCTGCCCTTGTTCGTGTACGCCACGGTGGTGTCGAAGGCGTAGCCCTCGAGCCGGCAGGCGTTGGGCAGCAGCATCTTCACCAGGACGGCGAACAGGGTGGGCGGGAACGGTCCCATCGGGTAGGCGCCGGCGTCGAGCCGCATGCGCACCCGCAGCGCCCGGACCCGACCGTCGTGGTCGACGGCGGCATCGACCTCCACGTCCTCCTCCCGTGCGTGCCCGGCCGTCTGGATGTTCTCGGTCCGGGTCTCGACCCACTTCACGGCCCGGCCCAGCAGCTTGGCCGCCGCGCACACGGCGATGTCCTCGCGGGTGACCTGGCCCTTCGAGCCGAAGCCGCCGCCGATGTCGCGGCACAGGACGTGGATGTCCTGGAACGGGATGCCGAGCAGGGTGGCCAGGTTCATCTTGAGCACGTGGGCCCGCTTGTGCGACGCCTCGTAGGTGAACCGGCCGGCCGCGGCGTCCCACTCGGCCGTGCCCGACCTCGGCTCCATGGCGGCGTGGCAGACCCGGTGCTGCGAGTAGCGCCGGCTGATCACGCGCGGCGCGGCGGCGAACAGCTCGTCGACCGGGCCGTAGCTGCTCGTGTCCCGCAGCATGACGTTGTCGCCCAGCTCGTCCCACAGCGGAGGAGAGGAGCCGTCGAGCGCCCGGTCGACGGACACGACGGGCGACAGCGGCTCGTAGTCGACGACCACGGCCTCCACGGCGTCGGCCGCGGCGGCCGCCGTCTCGGCCACGACGATGGCGACGGGGTCGCCCACCATGCGGACCTTGTCGACGGCCAGCGGGAAGTAGGGCGCGGTGGCCACGCCCGGGACGGCGACCGTGATCGGACCGGTCATCACGGCCCGCACGTCGTCGCCGGTGAAGGCGGCCACCACGCCCGGCATGGCCAGGGCGGGGGAGACGTCGACCGCGCCGAGGCGGGCATGCGCCACCGGCGAGCGCACGAAGGCGAGGTGGAGGAGGCCGGGTCGGGTGACGCCGGCCGCGAACCGCCCGCCGCCGCGGAGGAACCGGTCGTCCTCCACCCGCTCGATGCTCTGGCCCGTCAGCCGTGACGCCATGCCTGTCCCCCCGTCCCCGGGGCGGCACGGTAACCGCATCGACCTCGGCCGGACGGCGGGGCCGGTGGCTCAGTGGCGCTCCAGGTCGAAGTCCAGGACCTGGGTGAGGCGCACGTTGTTGCCGGAGGGGTCGCGGAACGAGGTGTCGATGCCGTAGGGCTGCGGCGTGGGCGGGTCGTTGAAGGCCACGCCCCGGGCCGACAGCTCGTCGTAGGCGGCCTGGCAGTCGTCGGTCTCGAGGAAGAGGGTGCCGCCCGCCCCCTTGGCCACCAGCTCGGCGAGCTGGTCGCTCGTCGCCGCGTCGGTCATGGGTGGCTGGGGGATCGACATCAGCACCAGTCCGACGTCGGGCTGGTCGACGGGACCCACGACGAGCCACCGGAAGGTCCACTCGGGCATCGTCACGTCGGAGCGGACCTCCCACCCGAGGGTGCGGGTGTAGAAGGCGAGGGCCTCGTCCTGGTCGTGGACCCAGAACTGTGCGTTGGCGATTCGGATCATGGCGCCGACGCTACGGAGGGCACTCAGCCGGTGGCTTCTCCGAACGTGCGGTTCCTCGGCCGGCCGTAGGCGCGGGCCACGCAGCTCGGGACGCGGATGAGGCGCTGGGCCGGCGGGAGCGACGCCCGGTAGGCGAGCGGCGAGGTGCCGTAGGCCCGCCCGAACGAGGTCGTGAACGACCCAACGCTCGTCAGGCCCACGGCGAAGCAGATCTCGGTGACGCTCCGGTCGGTGTTGCGCAGGAGGGCGGCGGCCCGTTCGAGGCGACGGGTGAGCAGGTACTGGTGCGGCGCCTCGCCGAAGGCCCGCTTGAACTCCCGGCTGAAGTGGGCGCGGGAGAGCCCGGCCACCCGGGCCAGGTCGACGACCGAGAGCGGTTCGGCGTAGCGCCGGTCGGCGAGGTCCCTGGCTCGGAGGAGGTGGCGGGTCGGGTGCACGTCAGCTCCGGGGGACGTCCTTCCACGGCAGCTCGTGGTCGTTGCGCATCTCGCGGGGGAGGCCCAGGGCCCGCTCGGCGAGGTTGTTGCGCTGGACCTCGTTGGTGCCACCGCCGATCGAGATGCCGAAGCGCCCGAGCAGCTCCGACTGGGCCCACACGGACACCTCGTCGCCCTTCGGCGCGGCCACGACGGACATGCCGCCGATGGCCATGGCCAGGTTGCCGTTGCGCACGGCGTTCTCGGCCACGTAGAGCTTGAGGATGGAAGGGTCCATGGGCGGGACCTCCCGGCGGCGGACGGCCTGCATGATCCGCTCGCCCATGACCTCGAGCAGCTTCTCCCGGGTGTAGCCCTCGGCCAGGCCCTGCCGGATGATCGGGTCGTCGGCCTTGCCGTGGAGCCGGGCCAGCGTCCGGAGCCGGTCGTGCACGCTGCCTCGACCGCCGCCGCCGATGAAGGCCGACTCGTTCGACAGGACGGTGCGGGCAACGTGCCAGCCGTCGTTGATCTCGCCCAGGACGCTGGCCACCGGCACGCGGACGTCGGCGAGGAACACCTCGTTGAAGTGCTGGGCACCGGTCGGCTGCACCAGCGGCCGGACCTCGATGCCCGGGCTGTCCATGTCGACGAGGAGGAACGTCACGCCCCGGTGCTTGGGGGCCTCGGGATCGGTGCGGACGAGCAGCATGCCCCTCGAGCACCACTGCGCCGCCGAGTTCCAGACCTTCTGGCCGGTGACGACGAACTCGTCGCCGTCGCGCACGGCCCGGGTGGCCAGGCCGGCGAGGTCGGAGCCGGCGCCCGGCTCGCTGAACAGCTGGCACCAGGCGTCCTCTCCCGACAGCAGGCGGGGGACGAGCGTCTGCTGCTGCTCCTCGGTGCCCCACTTCATGAGGGTCGGACCGAGCATGGCGATCGTCGACGCGATGAAGCCGGACGAGACCTTGAAGCCGGCCGCCTCCTCCCGGTAGATCGTCTCCATCCAGGGTTGGCCACCCCGGCCACCGAGCTCCGTCGGGTAGGTCATGCCGGCGAAGCCGTTGGCGAACAGCTTCCCCTGCCAGGCCCGGCCGACCTCGAAGTCGGCCGCCGCCTCGGCGGGGTCGGTGTGGAAGTTCACCGCCCACATGCTCGCCTCGCCCTTGGGCTCGGCGTTGGCCTGCAGGAAGGCGCGCACCTCCGCTCGGAAGGCCGCCTGCTCCTGCGTGTCCACTGCCTTCTGCGGCTCCGCCATGGTCCCCTGATCCGTCACGGTCCCATGCTTACCTGAGCACGTGCCGAAGGAACGTCTCGCCGCGTTCAGCGATGGCGTCATCGCCATCCTGATCACGATCATGGTGCTCGAGCTGAAGGCGCCCCACGGGACGGCGTTCCACGACCTGCGGCCGATCGTGCCGGTGTTCCTGACGTACGTGCTGAGCTTCGTCTACGTCGGCATCTACTGGAGCAACCACCACCACCTGATCCTCGCCTCGGACCGGGTGAACGGGCGGATCCTGTGGGCCAACCTCCACCTGCTGTTCTGGCTGTCGCTGGTGCCGTGGGCCACGAGCTGGATGGGGGAGAACGACTTCGACCCGGTGCCCACCGCCCTCTACGGCGTGCTGCTCCTCCTCGCCGCCATCGCCTACTACGTGCTCCAGACGCTGATCGTCCGCGAGCACGGGTTCGACTCGGCCCTGGCCCGGGCCCTGGGGAGCGACTGGAAGGGCAAGCTGTCGCCCCTCATCTACATGTCCGCCATCGGGCTGGCGTTCGTGAACCGTTGGGTGGCCATGGCGCTCTACGCCGGGGCCGCGATCCTCTGGCTCGTCCCCGACCGCCGCCTCGAGCCGCTGCTCCGGGACGC
>JAODBP010000225.1 GCA_025464025.1 Actinomycetes bacterium
GATCACCTCCTCACCCACCCCCTCGTACGGGATGTGGCAGTGGGCGTCGGTCCACATCCCCTCGACCTAGCCCTGGATGCGGGGGAAGAGGGGCGCGCCCTTCTCGACCGGGAGGCCGCCCGGGTAGCCGCCCCACGCCGCCGCGGCCGGGAGGCGCTGCTCGTCGGGCGCGACGGGCAGGCCGATGCGGCGCCAGATCTCGCGGCAGGTGTCGGGCATCGCCGGCGATGCGAGGACGGCGTCGAGGCGCAGGACCTCGAGCGCGTCGCCGAGGACGCCGTCGACCGCGGCGCCCGGCTCCATCTTCCACGGCTCGTTGGTCTCGAGGTGGCTGTTGGCCTCGCGGATGAGGCGCCACGTCGCGTCGAGGGCCTCGGACGGGACGATGCGCGCCCACGCGTCGGTCGCGGCCGCGCACGCCGACGCGGCGACCTCGGCCAGCGGGCTCTGCGGGCTCGGCGCCGGACCGATGCCACCGCACTTCTTGTCGACGACGGTGGCCACGCGGCTCAGCAGGTTGCCGAGGTTGTTGGCCAGGTCGGTGTTGTACCGGCTGACCATGCCCTCGTAGCTGAAGTCCCCGTCGTTGCCGAACGCGACGTCGCGCAGCAGGTGGTACCGGAACGGGTCGACCCCGAACTCGGCCACGAGGTCACCCGGCGCGATCTGGTTCAACGCCGTCTTGCTCATCTTCTCGCCGCCGACGAGGAGGTAGCCGTGGACGTTCACGCTCACCGGGAGCGACTCACCCGCGGCGAGCAGCAGGGCCGGCCAGTAGATGGCGTGGAAGCGGATGATGTCCTTGGCGAGCACGTGGTTGACCGCCGGCCAGAGGCGGTCGAAGCGCGCCCGGTCGCTCGTGTAGCCCGCGGCGGTCGCGTAGTTGATGAGCGCGTCGAACCAGACGTAGAAGACGTGGGCGTCGTCCCACGGCACGGGCACGCCCCAGTCGAGCGACGTGCGGGTGATCGACACGTCCTGCAGACCGAGGTTGACCAGCCCGAGCGCCTCGTTGCGCTTGCCCTCGGGACGCACCGGCGACGGGTCCTGGGTGAGCCAGTCGCGGAGCTGGTCCTCGAAGCGGCTCAGCCGGAAGAAGTAGTTGGTCTCGCGGAAGACCTCGGTCGGCTTGTGGTGGATCGGGCAGAGGTCGCCGTCGACCAGCTCGCTCTCGCTGTAGTAGCCCTCGCACGAGACGCAGTAGGGGCCCTCGTAGAACCCCTCCTCGATGTGGCCGTTGTCGTAGACCTTCTGCAGCAGCGCCCGCACCGTCTCGTAGTGATCGGGATCGGTGGTGCGGATGAAGCGGTCGTAGCTGATGCCGAGCTCGTCCCACGCCTCGCGGAAGCGCGCGCTGGTGCGATCGGCCATCTGCTTCGGCGTGAGGCCGGCGGCCTCGGCGGCGCGCTGGATCTTGAGGCCGTGCTCGTCGGTCCCGGTGAGGAACAGCACGTCGTCGCCGAGCAGGCGGTGCCAGCGGGCCACGGCGTCGCAGTTCACCGTCGTGTAGGCGTGCCCGATGTGGGGCGCGTCGTTCACGTAGTAGATCGGGGTGGTGAGGTAGAAGGGCCGGGCCACGGAGGCCAAAGCTACCGACTGCCGGCTGGCGCCCCGCCCGGGTTCGCTGCATGCACAGAGCAGGCGGCGGGCACAGGTCCGGGCATGCTGACCATCATCCTCATCGTCCTCGTCCTCGTCCTGCTCCTCGGTGGCGGCGGCTACTACCGCGGCCGCCGCTAGCCGCAGAGTTCGACGAGCTTCCGCACCGTCCCCGCGCTCCGCATGCTCATGCGGCCGTAGAGCTCGGTGCCGATCATCTTCGAGACCCGGCTCCTCGTGGCCTTGGACCGCTCGAGGTGCCAGAGCACGGCGCCCGGCACGTAGGCCAGCTCGTCGACCTCCGGGTTCCGCGGGAGCAGGTCGACCACCTCCGGGTGGTCGTCCTGCTTCCCGAGGAAGATCACCTCACAGCGCTGGTCCCTGTCGGCCACCCAGGCCGGCGGGATGCCGTCGAGCACCGCGGCCAGCTCGGCCCCGCTGCGCAGCAGCACGGCGATCGGGAACCCGACCGCCTCGGCGATGACGGCCTCGAGCCGCGGCGCCGACGCCCGGCCGGCGAACACCACGTTGCCCGTGTTCAGGTAGGTCGCCACGTCGCGCAGGCCGGCGGCCTCGAACGCCGCTCGCAGCTGCGCCATGTCGACCTTGTTCTTGCCGCCGACGTTGATCCCCCGCAGGAGCGCCACGTGCCTCACCGGACCGGGACCACCTCGAGCAGCCCTTCCAGCCCTCGGAAGTCGTCGGGGTTCCGGGTGTAGAGCGGCAGCCCGTAGGCGAGGGCGGAGGCGGCGACGAGGAGGTCGCCCGCACGAGCTCCTCGAGCCTTGCGCCCCACCGTCGTGACCGCGGCGTACACCCGCCCGTACGCCCGCGCCGCGTTGGCGTCGAACGGCAGTGACTCGAACGCCGCCTCCGCCCGCTGGAGGCGGTCCTGGCGCTCCGCCCGTTCGGCGGGATCGCCCGGCGCGTACGGCCCCGCGGCGAGCTCGGCCATCGTGAGCGCGCTGACGGCGAGCTCCACGGGCAGCGCCGCTCGGTCGAGCTGGTCCAGGTCGATGACGACCGACGTGTCGAGCACCCCTCGTGGATGGCGTTCAGACACGTGGTTCCGCCGTCGGGTCCGCGATCGCGTCGAGGTCGGCGCGGAACTTCACGAAGTCGACCGGTGGGGCGCCGCGGAACAGGTCGAGCACGACCTCGGCCCGGACGAACCGGCGACGGTGCAGCGGGGTGAGCTCGCCCACCGGGACCCCGTTGCGGGTTACGACGAAGGACTCGCCCTCGTCGAGCCGGCGCATGATCTCCCCGCTCTGGTTCCGGAGCTCCCGCTGGCTGATCTCCTCGGCCACGACCCGACCGTAGCACCCGGTGCTACGGTCCTCACGGGACGATTCGCAACCGCTCCGGCGGCTCGCCGCCCGAGCGGCGCAGCTCGTCGACCCGGGCCAGCGGGCGCTCGAGGGCCCGGCGCCGGGTGCCGGCGAGCTCGCCGTAGGCCCGCTCCATCGAGTCGACGGCCCGGCCGACCTTGTCGAGCGCCTCGCAGAACCGGTCCCACTCCTGGGTGAAGGTGCCGAGGACGGCCAGCACCTCGCCCGAGGTGCGCTCGAGGGCGGCGGCATCGGCGGCCTGGCGCACCACGGCCAGCACGGCGTAGAGCGTGAGCGGCGAGCACAGCACGACCTTGCGGCGGAGCGCCTCGTCGAGCAGGCCCGGGTCGTGCTGGTGGACGAAGGCGTAGATGCTCTCGTTGGGGAGGAAGAGCAGGACGTAGTCGAGCGTGCCGCCGGCCGGATCGACGTAGCCCCGCCCGGTCAGCTCCCGCACCCGGGCCCGGACGTCCTTCAGGAACGCCTCCAGCTCGGCCGCCCCACCCGACTCGAGGTGGCGCACGTAGTTGGCGACCGGGAACTTCACGTCCATGTGCAGCACCCGGCCGCTGGGCAGCAGGAACGTGACGTCGGGGATCGTGCCGTGGGCCGTGGCCCGCTGCTTCACGTAGGAGATGCCCTCGACCAGGCCGGCCAGGCGCAGCACGTCGTCGGCCATGCGCTCGCCCCACTGGCCCCGGGCCTTGGGCGAGGCCAGCACCTCGCGCAGGGCGCCGGCCGTCGACGTGAGCAGCGCCGTCTGCTCGTTGGTGCTCATCAGCTGCTGGTGCAACTCGCCGTGGGAGCGGGCCACCGACTCCTGGAGCCGACCCAGCTCGGCCCGCACCCCGGCCAGGTCGCCGATCGCCGGCGCGACCCGGCGACGGCCGGCGAGCCAACCGGCCACCAGCCCGAGGACGAGGCCCACCACCACGAGGATCTCCATGCCCCCATCGTGACGAGGGGGTGTGACACTCAGGTTCCCTCGAGGGCTGCTGGGTCCGGGCAGCATGGGCCGATGGTCACGCTCCGCCCGGCCACGCCCGACGACACGCCCGCGGTCGCCGCCATCTGGGAGGCCGGGTGGCGGGACGGCCACGTCGGCAACGTGCCCGAGGCGCTCGTGACCGCCCGCACGCCCGAGTCGTTCCGCACCCGGGCACCCCAGCGCACGGCGGACACGACGGTCGCCGTCGTCGACGGCGAGGTCGCCGGCTTCACCATGGTGGTGGGCGACGAGGTCGAGCAGGTCTACGTCGATGCCCGCCACCGGGGCGGCGGCGTGGCGACCGCCCTGTTGGTCGACGCCGAACGGCGCGTCCGGGAGGCCGGGCACGAGCGGGCCTGGCTGGCGGTCGTCCCCGGCAACGCTCGGGCCCGGCGCTTCTACGAGCGCCAGGGCTGGGTCGACACCGGGCTGTTCGACCACGCCGCCCCGAGCGAGGACGGCCCCATCCCGACCCCCTGCCACCGCTACGAGAAGGACGTGCGACTCAGCCCGGGGCGCGGAGGATGGCGAAGTGGACCTGGCGGCGGAGGGTGAAGCCCAGCCGCTCGTACACCCGACGGGCACCGTCGTTGCCGTCGGCCACGTGGAGCACCGGCTGCTCGCCCCGTTCGAGGATCCCCCGCGCCACCCGGGTCGACAGGGCGGCGGCCAGGCCTCGCCCGCGGGCGGTGGGGTGGGTGCAGACCGCGCTCAGCTCGGTCCAGCCCGGCACTCGGATGCGCTCCCCGGCCATGGCCACCAGCCGGCCCTGGTCGCGGACGCCCCAGTACGTGCCGAGCTCGACGGTGCGAGGTCGGAACGGGCCGGGCTTGGTCTCCTCGATCAGCTCGAGCATGTCGTCGACGTCGTCGGCCCCCAGCCGGACGGCGCCGACGTCGGGGCCGTGGGCCACGTCGTCGGTCGTCATCTGGTTGCCGACAGCCCGGAAGTCGACGCCCCACCCCGCCGGAGGCTCCGGGATCTCGCCCTTGAAGAGCGTGATCGGCTCCCCCGGGCCGGCCAGCTCGGCCAGGTCGGCCCACGCCTCCTCGTCGATCGTCTCGACGGCAGCGAACACGGAGACGTCGGGGTGGTAGCGGCGGGCCCGACCGACCACGACGGCGTGGTGCTCGTGGACCGTGGTCAGGGCGTGCCAGGCGGCGTTGTCGAGCAGCTCGGACATCGGCCGTCCATCCTGCCGGGCGGTCCGCCCGACCGCACCCGGGTTCAGCGGCCGGTGGCCAGGTCGTAGACCCGGCGCTTGGGCACGCCGTAGACCGAGGCGACCTCGGCCACGGCATCCCGCGTCGACGAACCCTCGCCCACGAGCCGGGCCACGGCGGCGGCCAGCGCCTCGTCGTCGGCCTTGGGCGGCGCCTCGGCCCCCTCGACCACCACCACGTACTCCCCCCGGGGCTCGACCTCGGCGGCCCGGGCCACGGCGTCGTCGAGGGTGCCCCGCCACGTCTCCTCGTGGAGCTTGGTGAGCTCGCGCGCCAGCGCCACCCTGCGCTCGCCGCCGAGGGCGGCCGCCAGGTCGGCCATCGTGCGGGCGATGCGGTGGGGCGCCTCGTAGAGCACGATCGTCCGCCGCTCCCCCGCCAGGGCGGCCAACCGCTCCGTCCGGCCCGACCCCGACCGGGGCAGGAAGCCCTCGAACACGAACCTCCCGGCCGGCAGCCCCGACGCGACCAGCCCGGTCACCGCCGCCGACGGGCCCGGCACCACCTGCACCTCGAACCCCTCGTCCGCCGCCGCCCGCACCAGCCGCTCGCCGGGGTCGGAGATCCCCGGCATGCCGGCGTCGCTCACCACGGCCACCAGCTCGCCGAGCCGGAGCCGGTCGAGCACCATGCCGATCTGCCCAGCCTCGTTGTGGTCGTGGACGGCCACCAGCTTCTTGGCCGACACCCCGGCGGCCTGGAGCAGGCGCCCGGTCCGGCGGGTGTCCTCGCACAGGACGACGTCGGCCTCGGCCAGCGTGCGCACGGCGCGGGGCGAGAGGTCGTCGAGGTTGCCGATCGGCGTGCCCACGAGGACCAGCATCAGCGCACCTCCAGCCGGTCGCCCGGGCGCAGGCTCCAGCGGGCGAAGGCACCGGCCTGGGCCTCGACCACCGACCGGGCCCGCCACCGGGGCAGCCCGACGCGGTGCCGACGCATGCGGTGGGCATCGAGCACGTTGCCCTCGCCGTCGAGGTAGGCGACGTCGAGGTCGAAGCGCATGCCGAGGGTGTGGACGGCCCGGGCCGGGATCAGGACGAGGGCGCCGTCGGTCGAGTCGCAGCCCAGCAGGCCCCGCCGGCGGGTGCGCCGCGTGTCGGCCACCTCGGCCGACGCCAGCACCTCCTCACCGCGGCAGAGCCAGGGCATGGTCAGGCACGGGCGTCGGGAGCGCCAGCGAGCAGCCCGACGGAGGGCGCAGCCTGCGGAGGCCGACCATCAGACATTGAACCGGAACTCCAGCACGTCGCCGTCGGTGACCTCGTACTCCTTGCCCTCGATGCGGAGCTTGCCGACGTCGCGGGCCTTCGACCACGAGCCCAGCTCGAGCAGCTCGTCCCAGTGGACGCACTCGGCCTTGATGAACCCGCGCTGGAAGTCGGTGTGGATCACGCCGGCGCACTCGGGCGCCTTGGCCCCGGCCCGGAACGTCCACGCCCGGCTCTCGTCGGGCCCGGTGGTGAAGAACGTGCGCCGGCCGAGGATCTTGTAGGCCGACTGGATGAGCCGGGTCACGGCCCCCTCGCCCAAGTCGTAGGCATCGAGCAGCTCGGCCCGCTCCTCGAGCGGGAGCTGGGCCGCCTCGGCCTCGAGCTGCACGCACATCGGGAGCACCTCGGTCCGCTCCACACCCGCCACGCCCGACCCCCCGAAGGCCTCCCGCACCGGGCCGGCGATGGCATCGGCGTCGGCCAGCTGGTCCTCGCCCAGGTTCAGGACGACCAGCACCTTCTTGTTGGTGAGGAGGAACCACGGCCGGAGCGCCTCGCGGTGCTCCGCCGAGAGTGACGACCGGTAGATCGGGGTGCCCTCCGACAGCGTGGCCAGGGCGGCGTCGAGGGCGGCGACCTCGAGGGCGAGGGCCGGCGCCTTGTCGAGCTTGGTCTGCTTGCGCAGGCGCTCGATCTTGCCCTCGACGCTCTGGAGGTCGGCCAGGGCCAGCTCGGTCTCCACGGTGGCCAGGTGCTCGAGCGGGTCAGACGGGCCCATGACGTCGTCGTCCTGGAAGGCCCGGAGCACGAACGTGATGGCGTCGACCTCACGGATGTGGGCCAGGAAG
>JAODBP010000229.1 GCA_025464025.1 Actinomycetes bacterium
TCCTCGAACACCTCGACGGCGACCTGCCAGAAGTAGCGCCGCTCGAGCAGGCCCTGGTCGATGCCGTCGCCCAGCACCTTCACGGCCACGGGCGCGGCGAGGACGACGAGCACGACGACGACGGCGATGCCCCGGCGGCCACGGAGGGCCGTGGGGACGGGCACGGCGCCCGTGACGAGCAGGAGCACGACGAGCACGAGGGCGGCGACGGCCACCGTGGCCGGTCCCTGGAACGACTCGGTGGCGAGCGCCAGGGGCACGATGCCGATCGCCGTGGCCCCGCCGACGACGCGCCAGGCCACCGGCAGGGGTGCCAGGGCCACCACCGCACACAGGGGGAAGGCCATGCCGAGCCACCCGCCGAGGAAGTTCGTGTTGCCCATCGTCGAGATGATGTTGTGGGCCGACCGCAGGTGCCACGGATCGATGTCGGCCCACTGGAGGAGGCCGTAGACCGTGATCGCCGCCGCCGACCCCACGATCGTGAGCACCAGGACGGGAAGGCTCCGCTCGTCGAACGCCCGCACGACCGTGAAGAAGAGGATGACCCCCCCGAGGTAGCCGAGGAACCCGGCGTACTGGGAGAACTCACCGACCAGCGACTGGAGCGGCGTGGTCGAGGTGATCGTGGTGATGCCCAGGGCGACGACGAAGGCCCCGGCCGCGGCTGCGCACCACAGCCCGGGCAGCACGACCTCTCGCTCGCGGATGGCCCGACCGGCGGCGATCGCCAGGCAGGCGACCGCGGCCAGGGCGACGACCGTTGCCTTGGGGACGCCGTAGATGTCGCCCTTCGACTTGTAGAAGACGAGAGCGGAGCCGGCCGTCGCCACCGCGACGGTGATCCGCTGCCAGCGCAGCGTCTGGGCCAACACGACGTTCATCATCGCCGTCGGCGCAGCCGCGGCCGGGGATCGTCAGCCGACCGAGGTCGGCTCGACCACGGCGACCGGGCCGGGCAGGCGCCGGCCGACGAGCATGCCGACCACGGCGACGGCCGCCGCGACGCCCCAGGCGACGGCGATGCCGGTGGCTGCGTCCCACCCCCGGGCGTCGCCGACGGCGACGGCCGCCCCGCCGAAGCCGGTGCCGAGCGACACGCCGAGCTGGTCGGTGAGCTGGAGGGCGGACGTGACCGCGCCCTCCCGTCCGGCTGGCGCCTCGCGGAGCACGGTCAGCGAGATCGGGGCGTAGGCCAGCCCGATCCCGAGGCCACCGACCGTCCAGCCGACGAAGCCGACGGCGACGGGCACGTCGCGCCACAGCATCAGCGCGGTGACGGCGATGCCGCCGAGGATGATGGCGTGCCCGAGCACCACCAGCCGCCGGGCCCCGACACGGTGCACCAGCCGCTCCTGCATCCAGGCGCCGGTCGTCCACGTGAGGGTGGTGAGGGTGACGCTGACCCCGATCCAGAACGTGCTCATGCCCCGCACCTCGTGGAGGGCGAGCGGCACGTAGGCGTCGGCCCCGAAGAACGCGAACGTGAGGATCCCCCGCTCGAGCACGGCGGCCGGCAGGCCGGGCCGGGCCTGCACCGTCCCGGCCGGCACCAGTCGCAGGTAGGCCGGCCAGGCCACCACCGCACCGCCGATCACGAGGGCGGCGAGGAGGAGCGGGTTGTGGTTGCCGAGCCCGGCGAGCACGGCAGCGGCGCCGGCCGCGACCCGGAGGGCGTCGGGGAGGCGGCTGCGATCGGGGACGTCGTCGTCGTCGACGGTGCCCGGCCCGATCGGTCGGAGGGACGGGAGCGTGAGGATGCCGGCGACGATGACGAACGGCAGCAGCCCCATGAAGACGGTGCGCCACCCGAAGGCGTGCTCGACCACCGTGGCCAGCGTCGGCCCGAGGATCCCGGGGATCACCCAGGCGGAGGAGAGCACGGCGAACATCCGTGGTCGCAGGGCCTCGGGGTAGCTCCGGCCGATCGCCACGTAGCCGATGGCCGGCACCGCTCCGGCGCCGAACCCCTGCACGGCGCGGGCCAGGACGAGGACGAGCATCGTGGGCGCCAGCCCGCCGGCGAGGAGGCCGAGGGCGAACAGCGACAGCCCGACGGTGAAGCCGGGAGCGGCCCCGAGCCGGTCGGCCGACTGGCCGGCGACCACGATCCCCACCATGGTGCCGAGGAAGAAGGCGCTGAACACCCAGCCGTAGAGCGACACGCCGCCGAGGTCGTCGCTGACCTTGGGCAGCACGGTGCCGATGGCCAGCGACTCGAGGGCGACGAGCGAGATCGTGAGGGTGAGGCCGACGGTGAGCTGTCGCCGCGCCGGGCTCCAGACCCCGTCCCTCACCACGCCAGCGGCAGGCCGGGCCTGGGCCACTCCCCCACGAGGACGCGACCGGTGCTGGCCAAGGTGACGTAGGTCGTCGTGCCGTCGAAGCAGAGGTTGGTGACGAGGCGGTCCTCGTCGAGCCGCACCAGCTCCTGGGCCCCGTCGGGCGAGACGACCGTGATGCCGCCCTCGACGAGGGTGCCGATGCAGATGTTGCCGTCGGCGTCGACGGCGAGGCTGTCGAACAGCCGCTGGTCGGGCGCCCGCATGAGCACGCGCTGGCCGCTGACCTGACCGGGCCCGGTGACGTCCCACTCGAGCAACCGGGCCGTGTGGGTCTCGGCCACGTAGAGCCGACTGCCGTCCGGCGAGAGGCCGACGCCGTTGGGGGCGTGGAGGCCGGGCACGACCTCGGTGATCGAACGGCCGTCCGGCGTCGCGTGGTAGAGGACGCCGAGGTCCTCGTCCCGCTCGCGACGCTTGCCGTGGTCGGTGAACCAGATGCCGCCGGAGGCGTCGAACACGAGGTCGTTGGGGCCGTTGAGGCGCACGCCGTCGCACTCGGTGTAGAGGTCGGTCCACCCGCCGGTGGCGAGGTCGACCCGCTGGATGCGACCACCGATGTAGTGCTCGTCGACGGTGACGCCACCGGGGCCGAACGGCAGGAGCATCCCGTCGGGCAGCTCGGTGAACGGGTAGCCACCGCTGTTGCAGACGTAGACGGCACCGTCCGGGCCGAGGGCGGCGCCGTTCGGGCTGCCGCCCAGCTCGGCCACCGTCGCCTTGGAGCCGTCGGGCGCGATGCGGGTGAGGCGGCCGGCCAGCAGCTCGACGACGAGCAGGTCGCCGTCGGGCAGGACCACCGGCCCCTCGGGGAAGCGCAGGCCGTCGGTCAGGATCCGGGCGTCGCGCACCCGCTGAGGTTAGGACGCCGAGTTGCCGGCGAGGAGCTCCTCGAGCTCCTCCGGCGTCATCAGCACGTCGCGGGCCTTCGACCCGGTGGACGGCCCGACCACGCCGCGCTGCTCGAGCAGGTCCATGAGCCGGCCAGCTCGGGCGAAGCCGACGCGGAGCTTGCGCTGGAGCATCGACGTCGAGCCGAGCTGCGAGCGCACGATCAGCTCCATGGCCTGCCAGACGAGGGACTCGTCGTCGTCGCCGTCGCCGTGGTTCGAGCTGCCACCCATGCCGGGGAAGGCCTGGTCCTCGCCGTCGTCGCCGAGGTTGACCTCCTCGACGACCTGCGGGTTCTGCTTCCGCCAGTGGGCGACGACCTTGCGGACCTCGTCCTCGTCGACCCACGCCCCCTGGATGCGTCGGGGCACCGAGGAGGCCGGGCCGAGCAGGAGCATGTCGCCCCGGCCGATCAGCCGCTCGGCGCCCTGCTGGTCGAGGATGACGCGGGAGTCGGCCAGGCTCGACACGGCGAACGCCAGGCGGGCCGGCACGTTGGCCTTGATCACGCCGGTGATGACGTTGACCGACGGGCGCTGGGTGGCGAGCACGAGGTGGATGCCGACGGCGCGGGCCATCTGGGCGATGCGGACGATCGACTCCTCGACGTCGCGCGCCGCGACCATCATGAGGTCGTTGAGCTCGTCGACGACGATGACGATGAAGCTCAGCCGCTTGTAGATCGTCTCACCCGGGTCGTCGACGCCCTCGGCCCGCGGCTCGGTGCGCAGCTCGCCCCGGTCGAACATGTTGTTGTAGCCGGTGACGTCGCGCACCCCGACCTCGGAGAGGAGGTCGTAGCGCCGCTCCATCTCCTTGACCGCCCACGAGAGGGCGTTGGCCGCCTTCTTCGGGTTGACCACCACCGACGTGAGCAGGTGGGGCAGGTTGCTGTACTGGCCCATCTCGACCCGCTTGGGGTCGATGAGGATCAGCCGCACCTGGTCGGGCGTGGCCCGCACGAGGATCGACGTGATCAGGCTGTTGATGCAGCTCGACTTGCCGGCACCGGTGGCGCCGGCGATGAGGATGTGCGGCATCTCGGCCAGGTTGGCCATCACGGCCCGACCGCTGATGTCGAGGCCGACGGCGACCTCGCACGGGTGGGTGGCCCGGCGAGCCTCCTCGCTGGCCAGGATGTCGCCGAGGGCGACGAGCTGGCGCTTCGTGTTCGGCACCTCGACCCCGATGGCCGACCGGCCCGGGATGGGCGCCAGGATGCGGACGTCGGGCGACGCCATGGCGTAGGCGATGTCCTTCGACAGGCTGGTGACCCGGTTCACCTTCACACCCGGGCCGAGCTCGAGCTCGAAGCGGGTGACGGTCGGGCCGACCGCCGCGCCGATGAGGCGGGTCTCGACGCCATGGGCGGCCAGCGCCATCTCCAGCGTGCGCCCCTGCTCCTCGACCAGCTTCTGATCGATGGCCTCGTGCTTGCTCCGCTTCAGCAACGAGAGCGGCGGGAGCTTCCAGTCGCTCTTCTCGGCGGCCGGGCCGAGGTCGATGGCGAGCTGGTCGGCCTCGGTCGGCGGCTGCGCGCCCGGGAGGTGGATCTGCACCGGCGGCCGCTCGATCGCGATGGCCGCGGTGACGTCCTCGTCGTCGCCGCCGTCGTAGACCTCGGTCGGCGGTTCGACCAGGTCGATCGTGGTCGTCGGCTCGACGATCGTCACGTCCTCGATCTCGTCGTGCTCGCCGATCGTCTCGAGCCACTTCACGCCCCGCTGGGCGCTGCGCCCGACGGGCCGGGCGACGTCGCCCACGAGGTGGAGGAACGACCGGGGCGACGTGCGGGTGAAGAGCAGGATGCCGGCCAGGCCGACCACGAGGAAGATCACGAGCGCGCCGGCCGTGCCGAGCACCGACTGCACGGGGTGGCCGAGGCCGGCGCCGAGCCAGCCGCCGCTGATGCCGGCGCCGAACAGCGAGGCGGTGCCCTCGACGGCGACGACGACGAGCGCCATCGAGATCCCGACGCGGCGGCGGTCGGCCGAACGGCCCCGGAGCAGCAGGCCACCGATCCACGCCAGCAGCAGGGGCAGGGCGAGCGAGAGGACGCCGAGGGCGTCCCAGGAGAAGTCCCGGATGCCGTCGCCGACCGGACCGGCCACGCCGGCCCACGTGCCGAGGGCGCAGATGACGCCAGCCACCACCAGCACCACGCCCCACAGCTCGGGGTGCAGGGCCATGCCGGCCGAGGCCGGCTGCTTCTTCTTGGCCGGAGCCCGCTTGGCGGCGGGCTTGCGGGCCGGCGGCTTGCGCGTCGTCGTCACAGTCCGACCGACGCTACTTCCGCGCCTGGGTGAAATCGGGCATGCCAGGAACCTCCGGCCGCCCGCCAGGGATCAGGGTAGCGCCCGTCCCCACGACCGTGGTGGAGCTCAGGCCTCCATGACCACGGG
>JAODBP010000255.1 GCA_025464025.1 Actinomycetes bacterium
ACCCGGTCGGTGTCGACCTCGGGGTTCGGGTAGCCGGGGGGGCTGGCGATGCGGATCGTCATCCCGGTGAGGGCGGCGCCGTACGAGAGCGACCGGGAGACGTTGTTGGGGTCGCCCACGTAGGCGATGGTGAGCCCCTCGAGCTCGCCGAACCGCTGGCGCAGCGTGAGCAGGTCGGCCAGGGCCTGGACCGGGTGGCCGTCGTCGGAGAGCAGGTTGACCACGGGCACCACGTCGGTGGCCGCCATGCGCTCGAGCTTCTCGTGCTCGAAGACCCGGGCGGCGACGACCGAGTGGTAGCCGGCGAGGGTGCGGATCACGTCCTCCGGCGTCTCCCGGACCCCGAGCCCGACCTCGGCGGCGCCGATCGTGATCGGGTGGCCGCCGAGCTGCACGACCGCCATCTCCGAGGAGTTGCGGGTGCGCAGCGACGGCTTCTCGAACACCAGGGCCGCGCCCTTGCCGGCCAGGACCTGGGGCACGTCGACCCGCTCCGACAGGTCGAGGACCTGGACCAGCTCGTCCGGTGTGAGGTCGTCGATCTCCAGGAAGTGCCTCACGAGGCCAGCACCTGCCGGAGGATGGCGACGCCCTCGTCGAGCTCGGCGTCCGAGATGAGCAGCGACGGCGCGATGCGCAGCGCCGTCGGCGTGACCGCGTTGAGCACGAGGCCGGCCTCGAGGGAGCGCGTGGCGACCTCACCGGCGACGAGCCCGTCGTTGAGCTCGGCCGCGATCAGGAGCCCGATGCCCCGCACGTCCTTGACGCCCGGGATGGTGGCCAGGTCGGCCTGGAGCTTGGCCCCGGCCTTGGTGGCCCGGGCCGGCACGTCCTCGGCCTCCATCACCCGCAGCACGGCGCGGGCCGCCGAGGTGGCGAGGGGCTGGCCGCCGTAGGTCGTGGCGTGGTCACCGGGCACGAAGGCATCGGCCACGTCGTCGCGCGCCCAGCAGGCGCCGATCGGCACGCCGTTGCCCAGCGCCTTGGCCATGGTGACGACGTCGGGCTGCACGCCGAAGTGCTGGAAGCCGAACCACTCCCCCGTCCGGCCCAGGCCGGTCTGCACCTCGTCGACCATGAACAGCAGGCCCCGCTCGTCGCAGATGCGCCGCACGCCCTGGAAGTACTCAGCGGTGGCCGGCTGCACGCCGCCCTCGCCCTGCACCGGCTCGAGCAGGATCGCCGCGACCGACGGGTCGATGCCGCGCTCCAGCTCGTCGAGGTCGTCCCAGGCCACGTGCCGGAAGCCCTCGGGCAGGGGCTGGAACGCCTCGTGCTTGGCCGGCTGGCCGGTGGCGTGGAGCGTCACCAGCGTGCGGCCGTGGAACGAGCCGAAGGCGGAGATCACCTGGTGCTTGCCCCGGCCGCCCCACTTGCGGGCCAGCTTGATGGCGCACTCGTTGGCCTCGGCCCCGGAGTTGGCGAAGAAGACCTTGCCGGGCGCGCCGCCGATGAGCCGGTCGAGGGTGGCGGCCACCTCGGGGCCGATCGTCGTGCCGAACAGGTTCGAGACGTGCAGGAGCGTCTTCGACTGCTCGGCCAGCGCCTCGGCCACGGCCGGGTGGGCGTGGCCCAGCCCGGTGACGGCCAGGCCGCACAGGAAGTCGAGGTAGCGCTTGCCGCCGTCGTCCCACAGCTCGCTGCCGGCACCCCGCACGAACGTGACGGGCTGCGGCGGGTACGTGTTCATCAACGGAGACGTCATGTGGTCACCATCGTTCCGATGCCGCTGCGGGTGAAGAACTCGAGCAGGAGCACATGGGGCACCCGCCCGTCGAGCACGTGGGCGTGGCCCACGCCCTTGCGCACCGCCGCCGTGCACGAGGCGACCTTCGGGATCATCCCCTCGCGCACCGAGCCGTCGGCGATCATCCCGTCGAGGGCGTCGACGGTCACCGTGTTGAGCAGCGTCGACGGGTCGGTCGGGTCGGACCGGATGCCCTCGACGTCGGTCAGGTAGACGAGCTTCTCGGCCTCGAGGGCAGCGGCGATGGCGCCGGCGGCCGTGTCGGCGTTGACGTTGTAGGACTGGCCGCCGGCATCGACGGCGATCGTCGCCACCACCGGGATCAGGTCGGCGTCGAGCAGCCGGCAGATGAGCGAGGGGTCGACCGACTCGATGTCGCCGACGAAGCCGAGCTCGGGCGAGCGGGCCGAGGCAGACAAGAACGCACCGTCCTCGCCGGACATGCCCACCGCGAGCGGGCCGTGGAGGTTGATGGCCGAGACCACATCGCGGTTGACCTTGCCGACGAGCACCATGCGGGCCACGTCGAGCGTCTCGGCGTCGGTCACCCGGAGGCCCTCGACGAAGCGGCTCTCCATGCCCAGCCGGCCGAGGAGCTCGCCGATCTGCGGTCCTCCACCGTGGACCACGACGACCTTCATGCCGACGGCGTGCAGGAGCACGATGTCCTCGGCGAAGCTCGTGAGGTCATCGCTCATGGCGTTGCCGCCGTACTTGACGACCACGACCTTGCCGGCGAAGCGCCGGATGTACGGGAGCGCCTCGACGAGGACGTCGGCCTTCTCGGCGGCCAGGTCGAGGGACATCAGCTGGTTCCCATGTTCTCGTCGATGTAGGCGTGGGTGAGGTCGTTGGTGAGGATGACGCCCTCGCCCTTGCCCAGGCCCAGGTCGGCCACGACCTCGATGTAGGGCGCGGCCATGACCTCGGAGAGGGCGGTGGCGTCGTGCATCGAGGCGATGCCCTTCTTGCAGACCGTGATCCCGCCGTAGGAGACCTTGACCAGATCGGGGTCGAAGTCGGCACCGCTGCTGCCGATCTCGCTCACGATCCGACCCCAGTACGGGTCCTGGCCGTACCACGAGCACTTGCAGAGGTTGCTGTCGGCCACCCGCCGGGCGGCCCGCTCGGCGTCCTCGTCGGAGGCGGCACCCACGACCCGCACCTCGACGACCTTCGTCGCTCCTTCGGCATCGCCGACCATCTGCCGGGCCAGGTCGGCGCACGCCTCGGCGACCGCCTCGAAGAGGGCGCCCTCGTCGACCGGGCCGGCGGCGCCGCTCGCGAACAGCAGCACGGTGTCGTTCGTCGAGGTGCAGCCGTCGACCGACATGGCGTTGAACGACCCAGCCACACCGGCCTCGAGCGCCGCCTTCAGCTGCTCGGGCGTGGCCTCGGCGTCGGTGGTGAGCACGGCGAGCATCGTCGCCATGTTGGGGGCGAGCATGGCCGCCCCCTTGGCGATGCCGCCGACGGTGAAGCCCTCCCCCTCGACGACGACCTCCTTGGCCACCGTGTCGGTGGTCATGATCGCCTCGGCCGCGGCCGTGCCACCCTCGGCCCGGAGCGCGGCGGTGAGGGGTTCGACCCCCGACAGCAGCGTGTCGATCGGGAGCGGGATGCCGATGAGCCCGGTGGAGCACACCAGCACGTCGTCGGCGGCGCAGCCGAGCTCGTCGGCCACGGCCTGGCACGTGGCCTCGGCGTCGGCCAGGCCGGCGGCACCGGTCTGGGCGTTGGCGTTGCCGCTGTTGAGGATCACGCCGACGGCCAGGCCGCCCGTCGCCTCGAGGTGGCGCCTGGTCGTGACGACCGGGGCGGCCGTGGCCTTGTTCGTCGTGAACACGCCGGCCGCCGGCACCGGCCGGCTGTCGGCGGTGGCCACCAAGGCGAGGTCGGCGTCGCCCGATGCCTTGATCCCGCAGTGCACGCCGGCCGCGACAAAACCTTCAGGTGCAGTCACCGTCATGCGTACAACCCTGCCACGGGCAGACCGGTGGTCTCGCCGAGCCCCAGCGCGAGGTTGGCGCACTGCACGGCCTGGCCGCTGGCGCCCTTGAGGATGTTGTCGATGGCACCGAGGGCCAGGACGTAGCCGGTCCGCTCGTCGTACCGCACGGTGACGTGGGCGTTGTTCGAACCGACCGTCGCCCGGGTCGAGGGCGCGTCGTCGATGACCTGCACGAACGGCTCGTCGGCGTAGAAGTCACGGAGCACGCCCATGAGCTCGGCCGTCGACGTCGAGCCGGTCGGCCGGGCGTAGCAGGACGAGAGGATCCCCCGGTTCATCGGCACCAGGTGCGGGGTGAAGAGCACCTGGGCCTGCAGCACCTGCTCGATCTCGGGCGTGTGCCGGTGGTCGAGGAGGCCGTAGGCCTTGAAGTCCTCGTCGACGGCGCTGAAGGCGTACTTGTCGCGCCCGGCCCCGGTGACGCCGCTGGCGGCGTCGACGATGATCCCGGTCGCCTCGACGAGCCCGGCCCGGAGCAGCGGGGCGAGCGGGAGGGCCGCCGAGGTCGGGTAGCAACCCGGAGCGGCGATCCGGGTGGCGCCGACGAGCGGCTCCCGGCCCAGCTCGGGCAAGCCGTAGACCCAGTCGGCGAGCTGCTCCGGCGCCGGGTGCTCCTCGCCGTACCAGGGCGGGTCGAGGGAGGCGTCGTGGAGCCGGAAGTCGGCGGCCAGGTCGACGATGACCTTGGCTCCGGCCAGCTCGCCGATCAGCTTCCCGCTGGCCCCGTGGGGCAGGGCGAGGAACACGGCGTCGACGCCGTCGACCATGGCGGGGGTGAACGTGTCGAACGCCATCGACCCCACCACGGCGTGCAGGTTCGGGTAGAGGTCGGTGATGCGCGCCCCGGCCTGGCGGTCGCCCGTGGCCCAGGCCAGCTCCATGTCAGGATGGCCGGCGACCAGCCGCAGCACCTCGGCGCCGGCGTAGCCCGACGCTCCCACGATCCCTACCTTCGGCACGGACCAACCATACGGGTATGTGCATGGATATGCGAATCGTTTCGGCGGGGGCGTGGGCCGGGGCCTTGAGCGGCCTCCCGTCCACCGTGCTCGACCGCCACCCGATCCAGACCAGCCGAGCCGCCGGCACCCTGCTCGGCGCGCCCACGTTGCCCCGGGCCGCCGTCGCCCACACCGCCCTGTCGTTCGGCTGGGCCGCGGTGCTGGCCGAGGTCCTGCCCGCGCGACCGAGGCTCTGGCACGGCGCCGTCGCCGGGATGGCGATCGCCGCCCTCGACCTCGGGATCGTGGGTCGCCGGTTCCCTCGGATCCGGGCCCTGCCGCTGCTCCCCCAGGTCGCCGACCACGTCGCCTACGGCGTGCTCGTCGCCTGGGCCTTGCGCCGGCCCTAGGTTCAGGGCGTGGACGTCTGGCTGGCACCGTGCCGGCGGTGCGGCGGTGTGGTCCATCGACCGGTCGGTGACGAGCGGTTCAAGTGCGCGCGCTGCGGCCTCGTCACGGCCGTCAACCTCACCATGCCGAGCATCCCAGCTGCCGAGCCCGTCCGCCCGGAGCGCACCGAGCCCGGCCCGGCACCGATCGACGAACCCGCCCCGGAGGCCGACGACGAACCCCGGCGCCGACGGGTGGGTCGGCGCCGCCAGCGGCGGCGCCGGACCGTGACCTACGTCCCGCCGGCCGACACGCCCGCACCGACCTACCCCGAGCCCGAGCCGACGGCCGCGGAGAACCCCCTCCAGGTCCCGCCCGGGACGACGGGCCGCACGGGCCGCTGGACCTGGCGCACCCGGCGCCGGCCCGAACCGCGCCACGCCTTGGCGCCCGAGCACGAGCCCGAGCACGAGCCCGCGGCCACGCCTCCGCCAGCGGCGGAGGCGCCGGAGCCGACGCCGCCCGAGGACCGCCCCCGGCGCGTCGGACGTCGCCGCCGACGCCGACGACAGCCGGTGACCTACGTTCCGCCGGTCGAGACCACCGCCACGCCTGACGAGCCCGAACCGGGCCTCGGCGACCACCGCCCCCGGCGCGTCGGTCGCCGTCGGCGACGCCGCCGTCGCCCGGTGGTCTACGCGCTGCCGGTCGACGTCGGTCCCGATCCCGTGGATGACGCGTCCGCGGACGCGTCATCCACAGGCGGGCCAGACCTCACGCCGACCGTCGTGCCGTCGGCACGACGCCGGTGGACCTGGCCCTGGCCTCGCGCCGCCGAGCCCGAGCCGATCCACGAGGTCGAGCCGGAGCTCGAGCCGGAACCCGAACCGGAGCCGGAACCCGAACCCGAGCCCGAACCCGAGCCCGAACCCGAACCGGAACCGGAGCCGGAACGCGAGCCGGATCCCATGCCGGTGTTCCGCCTCGACGACGGCTGGACCGGCCCCCGCCGGGTCGGGCGGGTCATGAAGGCCCGGGGCGAGGTGGTCGCCGTCACCGTCGTGCACGGCGAGGTCAACGACGCCGGTGACCCGCTCGTCCGGGTCGAGACCCGGCGGGACACGAGCTGGTGGCTGGGCACCCGCCACCCACTCGACATCCTCGTCGACGGCGAGCCCGTGCGGTTCGGCTGGTCGGGTGACGGCGCCGGTTGGATGGCCCACGCCGTCCACGACGACGTGGCCATCGTGGTCAGCTCGCTCGCCCTCCCGGCCGAGGACGTCCGGCTCGTCCGGGTCGACGACCCGGTCGCCTTCCTCGCCGAGGGCTGATCAGCCGACGCCGAGCATCGCTTCGAACCGCTTGACCCCGGCCGCGACGACCGCGTCGTGGCCCCACAGCATGACCGGCCGAGCCACCCGCTCCCCCACGACCAGCAGGCGGCGCTGCACCTGCAGCGACCACACCAGCCGGGCCGTCGACCCGTCGCCGGTGCCGACGACCTCGAGCCGGGCCGGGCCGGCCAGGTCGCCGGTCACCACGCCCTCGACCCGGGCGCACGGCTCCACGTGCTGGACCGCGACCGCCAGCCGCAGCTTGTAGGGCAGCGGTGGGTCGACCGTGAAGCGTGCCACCGAGCCCGCCGCCAGCGGCCCGAGGTCGTGGTCCTCCAGCCACGGCATCCACGCCGGGAACTGCGACGTGTCCGACACCGCGGCCCAGAGCTGCTCCACCGGGACGTCGAACGCCCACGTCCGGTCGAAGACGAACGGTGACGGCGCCACGCCGTCACTCTGTCAGCTGGCTGAGGACGTCGTGGTCGTGGGAACCGACGCCGGTGCCTCGACCGGGCAGAGCTCGCTGTCGGGGACGACCTCGACGCCGCTCGGCGCCTGGCCCGCCGGCGCGTAGTTGCACCACGCACCGTTGAGGTCGGTCGAGCCCTCGAAGCTGGAGAACGTCCGCTCCATGGTGGTCGTGAACACCTCCTGCACGTAGGAGACGAGCTCCTTGAGGTCCTTGGGCTGGAAGACCTCCAGCTCGGCGACCAACCCGCCGAGGAGGGTGCGGGTCGGGCTCACGTACCACTTCCCGTCGACCTTGGTGACGGCGATCCCGAACTTCGGCTGCTTGCCCTCGAACGAGAGCTTCGGCGGCTCGACTCCGTCCAGGCCGAGCCCCTTCAGGGCCTCGGCCGGGTCGGTCCCGTTGCAGATGTGCGTCGTGCCTGCTCCGTCGGTGGGCGCGAACATCGCCTGCCCCACCACGTCCAGGCAACCCCCGCCGTACTTGACGGAGAGGTCACCGGCCGTGGCCGAGAACGAACCACCTCGCAGGAACACGAGGCCGTGGTCGCCATCGGTCTCGCTGTCGAGCTCGAGGCTCGACACCACCGCCTGGAGGCCGGCGTCGGCTGCGCTCCGCTGGGCGTCGCGGAGGAACAGCCCGGCGTAGTCCTGCACGGCGCCCAGCTCGCCGGGCGGGAGCAGCTCGAGGATCCGGCGGACGTCGATCTCGGCGCCGGCCTGGACCAGCTGGCGCACGGCCGCCTCGGGTGTGTCGGCGCCCTTCGGTGCCACCCCTGCGCCCATCTCGGCGAACGAGACGCCGGCGTCGCGGCGGGCCAGCTCGGCGATGCTGTAGCCGATCGACACGTACCAGCGGTCGCCCCGCTTCACCGTGGTGACGAAGTCGCCGCCGGTGTCGATCTCGCCGGCCATCCCCTCGGCGTCGGTCTGCTGCTCGTCCGACTCCCCCATGAGGTCGCGCACGAAGCCGCCGAGCGGCAGCTTCGACACGTCGACGCTGCCCTTCGTCGTGCCCTTCGCGGTCACCCGGGCGATGTCGTCCCGGACGACGGTGCTCTTCAGCACGAGGTCGTCGACCTGCAGGTCGACGCCGCTGACGTGGCCGAGGTCGGCGTCGTGGAGCACGTCGAGCCGGTTGAGCTGGTCGACGAGGTCGGTGACCGGCCCCTGGAGGGCGTCGCGCTCCCCCGGGTCGAGCTGCGCCAGCACGCCGAGCACGTCGCCCTGCTCGGCGGCGGCGAACATCGCCCGCACCGGGTCCTCCGGGTCGTTGGTCGAGCCGGCCAGGGAGATGGCGGCGAACACGCCGCCGGCCACCACGGCCAGGGCGCCAATGGCGAGGGCCACCCGCCGGTTCTTCGCCTTCGGCACCGGCGGCGCCAGGTCGACCTCGGTCGCGTCGGGTCCGTCGGGTGCGATCTCGTCAGCCATGGGAGGCCTCCCTGCTCAGGACGAGGTGCACGCCGCACCCCACCGCCACGACGGCAGCGGCGATCGCCACCACCGGTCCGACCTGTCGACCCCCGGACTGGCCGAGCACCACGGCCGCGGACGTTAGACCGACGAGCCCACCCGCGCACGCACAAACCCCCGCGATCCGACGTGCCCCGGCGACCGCGGCCAGGAAGGCACAGGCGGCGAGGAGCGGGAGGAGGAACACCCCGACGAAGAGGACCTGGCGAGGCGCGCCCGACACCAGGCCGATCTCGTCGGCCACCCGGGCCAGCGCGAACCCGTCCCGGCGCACCCGGCCGCTGCGGTGCCACGGCAGCAGCGCCGAGGCGGCCACGGCGACCGAGGCCACGACGGCGCCGAGCTCGCTAGCCGCGGAGCGTCGCAGGGTGGGCGGTCTCGACGGCGTCGATGAGCCGTTGGCGGGCGGCGCCGAGCTCGTCGTCGGTCAGGGTCCGGTCGGGTGCCTGGAAGCGCACGCGGTAGGTGAGCGACCGACGACCGGCTGCCACCGAGTCGCCCCGGTAGACGTCGAACAAGGCCACGTCGACGAGCAGGGCCTCACCGGCCAGCTCCATGGTCCGCAGCACGGCACCGGCCGGCGTGGCGTGCTCGACCTCGAAGCTCAGGTCGACGTCGCTGGACGGGTACCGGCTGATCGAGCGCATCTGGTCGGGCCCGTGGGGCGCCCGGAGCAGGGCGCGCAGGTCGACCTCGATCCACCCCACCCGCTCGGGCACCGAGGCCGCATCGAGCACGGCCGGATCGATCTCGCCGACGAAGCCGACGACGTCGTCGCCCACGACCAGGCGGGCGGTGCGGGTGGGGTGCAGCCCGGGTGCCGTGGTCGCCTCCAGGCGGACGTCGCGGAGCAGCAGCCCCTCGGCCAGCACGTGCCAGACCGAGACGGCATCGGTGGCGTCACCGCCACCGAGGGCCACGGCCACGACCTCGCGCTCGTCGGGGAGCTGCTGGCCGGCCGGCGGTCGGGTGAACACGTTGCCGACCTCGAACAGCCACACCCCGAGCTCGCGGTGCGAGGCGTTGTAGGCCAGCGACCGCACCAGGCCCGGCAGCAGCGAGGTGCGCAGGCGCGACTCGTCGGCCACCAGCGGGTTGGTGACGACGACGGCCTCGGTCGGGTCGAGCCCGGCGCGGGTCAGCTCGCCCTCGGAGAGGAACGTGGTCGTCCACGCCTCCGACGCACCGGCACCGGCGAGGACCTGCCGGACCAGGCGACGGTCGCGCTGGTGGGGGTCGAGCCCGCCGGTCAGGGTCGACGTCGGCACGGTGCGCTCGATCACCGAGTAGCCGTAGGTGCGGGCCACCTCTTCGACCACGTCGATCTCGTCCGCCGAGTCAGGGCGCCAGGTCGGGATGACCACGTCGAGCTGACCCGGCTCGACGACCGAGGTGGTGAACCCGATCGGGTCGAGCAGCGCCTTGATCTGGGCATCGCCCAGGTCGGTGCCGAGCAGGGCGTTGACCCGGGCGGTGCGGACCCGCACGGGCGGGGCCGGGGGGCGGCCGGGACCCTCGTCGACGGCGGTCGCCGTGGCGACGGCGCCGCTCTCGCGGAGCAGCTCGACGAAGCGGGCCACGGCCCGGTCGATGCCACCGGAGTCGATGCCCTTCTCGAACCGCGCCGACGCCTCGGACCGGAGGGCCAGGCGCTTCGACGTCCACGAGATCGTGAGGGGGTCGAAGTCGGCCGCCTCGAGCAGCACCTCGGTGGTGGTGTCGTCGACCTCGGTCGACGCGCCGCCCATGAGGCCGGCGATGCCGATCGGCGCGTCGGTGGCGTCGCAGATGAGCAGGTCCTCGGGACCGACCGTCCGCTCCACCTCGTCGAGGGTCACGATCGTCTCGCCGTCGCGGGCCATGCGGACCTTGATGCCCCGCCCGCCCAGCTTGGCCAGGTCGTAGGCGTGGGTGGGCTGGCCCAGCTCGAGCATCACGTAGTTCGACGCGTCGACCACGTTGTTGATCGGGCGCATGCCGGCGAGCGTGAGGCGCTGCTGGACCCACGCCGGCGACGGACCGATCGTCACGTCGCGCACGACCCGGCCGGTGAAGCGGGGACAGGCCTCGGTGTCGAGCACCTCGACGGTGACCGGGTCGGCCTCGCCCTGGGGGTCGAGCGTCGGGTCCGGCAGGCGCAGCGACACGCCCAGGCGGGCGGCCACGTCGCGGGCCACGCCGACGACCGACATGGCGTCGGGACGGTTGGCGTTGATCTCCAGCTCGATGACCACGTCGGGCGTGATGCCCATGGCCTCGGAGAAGTCCGCGCCGAGAGGCAGCCCGTCGGGGAGCAGCATGATCCCCGAGTGGTCACCTCCCGGGAGGCCCAGCTCGTCGGATGCGCAGATCATCCCCGACGACTCGACGCCCTTCATCCTGCGGGTGCCGATCTTGAAGTCGCCGGGCAGCACGGTGCCGACGGTGGCGAACGGCACGGTGGCGCCGACGTCGAAGTTCCAGGCGCCGCAGACGACCTGGGTCGGCTCGGCCTCGCCGGTGTCGACGAGGATCCGGCGGATCTTGTCGGCGCCCTCGATGGCGTGGATCTCGAGCACCTTGGCGATGACGACGCCGGTCAGGTCCTCACCGACGGCGACGGCCGACTCGACGGGCAGCCCCAGCTCGGACAGCACGGCCTGGAGCTGGTCGAAGGAGGCGTCGTTGGGCGCGAGCTCGCGGAGCCAGGACAGCGGGATCTTCACGGCTGGATCTCCCGGGTGATGTCAGGAAGGGCCGGCGTCGGGAGCGGGTGGGCCCCGGGGGTGGCGGCAGTGGAGCGGAGCTTGCGGAGCGAGACCATCAGAACTGCTCCAGGAAGCGGATGTCGTTGGTCACGAGCTCGCGGATGTCGTTGATGCCGTGGCGCATGAGCGCCATGCGCTCGATGCCGAAGCCGAAGGCGAAGCCCGACCACTCCTCCGGGTCGATGCCGACGTTGGTGAGGACGTTGGGGTGGACCATCCCGCACCCGCCCAGTTCGAGCCAACCGGTCTTGGCGCACGTCTTGCACCCGGCGCCCTTGCAGAACACGCACGTGATGTCGTACTCGGCCGAAGGCTCGGTGAACGGGAAGTACGAGGGACGCAGGCGCGAGGCGATGTCGCCGCCGTAGTAGGCGCGGGTGAACGACTCGAGCGTGCCGGCCAGGTCGCCGAAGGTGATGCCCCGATCGATGACGAGGCCCTCGATCTGGTGGAAGTTCGGCAGGTGGCTGGCGTCGGTCGTGTCGCGGCGGTGGGTGAGCCCCGGCATGATCGAGTAGATCGGCGGCTCCTGGTGCTCCATGACCCGGACCTGCACCGGCGACGTGTGGGTGCGGAGCAGGGTCGACTCAGGCTCGCCCAGGTCGACGTAGAGCGTGTCGTACATGTTCCGGGCCGGGTGGCCGGCCGGGAAGTTGAGCGCCTCGAAGTTGTACCAATCCGTCTCGACCACCGGGCCCTCGGCCACGGTGAAGCCCATGCCGACGAACGTGTCCTCCAACGCCTCGATCGCCTGGGTCACGAGGTGGAGGTGGCCCCGGCGGAGGTGGGGCACGACCTCGGTGAGGTCGAGCCGCTCGGCCTCGTAGCGAGCGCTCCGCTCGGCGGCCTCGAGCTCGGCCCGGCGGGCCGAGAGCGCGCCCTCGATGGCCTGGCGCTCCTCGTTGAGCAGCCGGCCCGCTTCCTGGCGCTCCTCGGGCGAGAGCCGGCCCAGCTCGGCCTTGCGGGCCGACAGGTCCGACTTCTTGCCCAGGAGCTCGGTGGTGAGCTCGGCCAAGGCGGCGCTGCTGCCGGCACCGGCGATGCGTTCTGCGATCTGGTCGTCCATGGTCCTGTGTGGGGGGTCTGCGCGTTGGGAGCTACGACTCGTGGAGCTTCTCGAAGGCGTCGGTGGGGAGCGTAAAGGCGAACACGCTCCCCTGCCCTTCGATACTGGTGGCGGTGAGGCGCCCGCCGTGGGCCTCGACCAGCCCGCGGCTGATCCAGAGGCCGAGCCCCGAGCCGGTGGGCTTGCCGTGGTCGCGGCGGAAGAACTTGGAGAAGACGCGGGGCAGGTCGGCCTCGGGGATGCCCTCGCCCACGTCGTGCACGGCCACCTCGACCTCGCCGTCGTGGACGACGGCGATGATCCCCATGCCCTCGGGGCTGGCGTACTTGGCCGCGTTCTCGACCAGGTTGGTGAGCACCTGCTCGACCTTGTCCGGATCGGCGTAGACGGACGGGAGGTCGTCGGGGAACACGAGCAGGCACTCGAGCCCCGGGTACTCCATCGTCAACTTGCTCACGACCGACTCGCTGAGCGTGACGAGGTCGACGAGCTGGCGGCGGAGGTGCAGGCGGCCGGTCTCCAGGCGGGAGATGTCGAGCAGCTCGGTGACCAGCCGGGTGACGCGGTCGGCGTCGTGGTGGACCTGGCCCAGCATCATCTTCTTCTGGTCGTCGGCCAGCCGGTCCCACTTGTTCAGCAGGAGCGACGTGTAGCCCTTGACCGACGTGAGCGGCGAGCGCAGCTCGTGGCTCACCGTGGAGATGATCTCGATGCCCGAGGGGGTGTGGCGACCCCGGGGGCGGGCCAGGCGGGCCACGACCACGGCCGAGGTGAGGGCGCCGTCGTCGTCGCGCCGGTAGCGGGCCGAGACCACCGCCGGCACCGTCGTCCCGTCGGCCCGGCGGATGCCGACCTCGCACTCGGGGATGCCCTTCACCGACCGCAGCGCGGTGGAAGGGTGCCAGCCGGGTTCGGCCCCGTCGACGTCGAGCAGGTCGTCGAACCGGGTGCCGACGAGGTCGCCGAGGTGACGGCCGGTGAGGCGGGCGGCGGGCTCGTTGGCCGCTTCCACCACGCGGTCGGCGCCGACGACCAGGGTCGCCACGGGAAGGTCGTCGAGCAGCTCAGCCACGGCGCTCCTGCACTTCCCTGCGTTGGCGGGCCACTTCGAAGCACAGCACGGCCGTGGCCATGCCCACGTTGAGCGACTCGCTGCGCCCGGCCATCGGGATCGTGAGGTGGCCGTCGAGCACGGCGTCGACCTCGGCGGGCAGGCCGTGGGCCTCGTTGCCGAGCACCAGGGCGACGGGGACGGTCAGGTCGGCGTCGTCGAGCGGCTCGCCCGAGCGGGCGACCGTGCCGAGGCGGCGGAGCCCGCGCCTTCCCAGCTCGTCGAGGACCTCCACGGCGTCTCCCCCGTTCACCACCGGCACGTGGAACAACGAACCGGCCGAGGCCCGCACCGCCTTGGGGTTGGACACGTCGACCGACGCGCCGGCGAAGACTACCGCCCCGGCCCCGGCGGCCTCGGCCGAGCGGAGGATCGTGCCGGCGTTGCCCGGGTCCTGGAGGTCGACGCACACGACCACGAACGTGGCGTCGATGGCGGCGAGCGGCACGTCGACCGACCGGCAGATGGCCAGCACGGGCTGGGGCGTGACGGTGTCGGCCACCCGCTCGAGCACGCCCCGCTGGAGGGCGTGGACCGGGACGTCGGTGGGCGGGAGGTCGAGCTCGACGCCATCGGCGACGTAGATCGCCTCCAAGGGTGCGCCGGCGGCGATGGCTTCGGCCACCAGCTTCGGGCCCTCGACGACGAAGGCCCGTTCCGAGGCGCGGTCGCTCCGGCGGCGCAGGAGCCGCCGGAGCCGTTCGACCTCGGGATGCCGGGCACCCAGGGCGCTCGGCGGGACCACGGCGCTCAGGCCGAGGCGGGCGCCGACGGCGAGGCGTCGGACGCGAGCTTCACCAGGGCGGCGAAGGCGTTGCTGTCGGTGACGGCGAGGTCGGCCAGCATCTTGCGGTCGACCTCGATCTCGGCGGCCTTGAGGCCGGCGATGAACCGGCTGTAGCTCATGCCGTTCTGGCGGCACGCGGCGTTGATGCGCTGGATCCAGAGCTTGCGCATGTCGCCCTTGCGGGCCCGCCGGTCGCGGAACGCGTAGTTGCCGGCGTGCATGACGGATTCGTTGGCCGACTTGAACGACCGGCTCCGGTTGCCGTAGTGACCCTGCGCTTGTTCGAGGATTGCACGGCGGTGCTTCTTGCCGTGGACGGCGCGCTTGACCCTTGCCATGGGACTTCCTTCCTTACGAGTTCAGATGACGGGAGCGCGCGACCTAGAGGCCGAGCAGCTTGCGGATGTGACGGGCGTCGCCGGGGGCGGCCACGGCCTCGCGCTTGAGGCGCCGGGTGACCTTCGAGGGCTTCTTCTCCAGGATGTGGTTCATGCCCGCCTTGCGGCGCATCACCTTGCCGGTGCCCGTGATCTTGAACCGCTTGGCAGCACCTCGGTGCGTCTTCATCTTCGGCATTGGCGCTGTCTCCTCACTGCTCGGTGGCCTCGGCCGGCTCGGTCGCCGCCTCGTCCAGGGCTTCGTCGTGCGTGGCCTCGTCCGTCGTGGCCTCGTCGTGCATCTCTTCGGTGTGGTCGTCGTCGAGCGTGTCGTCGATGTGCGAGTCGTCTTCGACCTCGACCAGGACCTCGCCGTTGGCCGCCGCCTCGGCGGCCCGTCGCTTGGCTGCGTCCTGCGCCCGCTTGTCGGGTGCGAGGACCATGATCATGTTGCGCCCGTCGAGCTTGGCGGCAGCTTCCACCTTGGCCAGGTCCTTCACCTTGATGGCCACGTTGTCGAGGATCTTCATCCCGAGCTCGGGATGGGCCACCTCACGACCGCGGAACATGATCGTGATCTTGACCTTGTGACCCTCGCCCAGGAAGTGCTCGACCTTCTTGGTCTTGGTGTCGAAGTCGCCCTTGCCGATCTTCACCCGGTACTTCATCTCCTTGATGGAGATCTGAGTGGTCTTCCGGCGGGACTCCTTCGCCCGCTGGGCCGCCTCGTACTTGAACTTCCCGTAGTCCATGATCCGGCAGACCGGTGGATTCGCCTGCGGCGCCACCTCGACGAGGTCGAGGTCGGCAGCGCGCGCGATGGAAAGTGCCTCGGGCAGCGGCTTGATGCCGATCTGCTCGCCCTCGGCGGAGACGAGACGAACTTCGCGGGCCCGGATGCGGTCGTTGATCCTGGGCTCGGTGGGCGGCGGTGTGGCTATGGAGCGACTCCTGTGTCTGGCAGCCACCGGTGCTCGAAAAGCAACGATGGCGGGCGGCTTTGGGAAGCGGCGCCCGCCAGAGAGACCGGCCGGAGCCGGTCTGGCAGTCATGCAACCTGACGCACGTTGCCTCCCGGACGGGCGAGACTTCGGTGGCCAGGTGGGGCACTCGTGCGGAGCACGGGCCCACTTCCCTCTCGGTTGTGCTCAGTAGGGTACATGCATGGCCGGACTTTGGACACCTGACGGCGAGCGGCAGGCCGCCCCGACCCCGGACGAGGCCGAGCTGGCCGCCCAGCTGGAGGAGATGCAGCACGAGCTGGCCAACACCCCGGCCTCGGTGGTGATCGCCAACCACGCCGTCGGGCTGTTCCAGCTGGCGGCCATCCACCTGAACGTCCGGCCGCCCAACCTCGAGGACGGGCGCCTCGCGATCGATGCCATGGCCGCCGTCGTCGAGGGCCTGGCCGGGCGCCTCGGCGACGAGGAGACCGCCCTCCAGGAGGCCCTCGGCCAGCTCCGCCTGGCCTTCGTGTCGCTCTCGGGCGGTCCGGCCCCGGAGTAGCGCATGCCGGCGGGTGGGGGCGGGTAGCCCGCCCCCCATGGTCAAGCCCCAGCAGCCCGAGCTCCGCCGAAGCGATCGGGGGGCCACCTCCGACGACGCCACCAAGGAGGTGCTCTCGGCACCGAGCGTGCCTGCGGTCGACGGCCCCGGCGGCCGGATCCCGGAGGGCAACCTGCCCGGCCACCGCCCCGAGCACGACCAGGACAAGCCCTCGGGCCGGGACTTCGTGGCCAAGATGCACGCCCTGGCCGAGCAGGACGCCTGGACGGCGCCCTCACCCGACGACGAGGTGCTCGACCTGACCCAGCTCGAGGCCGACCACGTCCACACCGGCACCGATCCGGGCGGCCACTCCCGCACCGGCGACGTGCTCGCCACCCTGGCCGGCATGCCGTTCGCCCTGGTCGGCTCGGTCCTCGGCGCCGTCCGCGACCGCCTGCCCGACTAGCTGTCGATCCCAGCCACGTTCGTCAGGTGGCTGCCGGTATCGCCCCTCCTGTTTCCGCGGAAAGACGAAGGACGCTCCGAGGGGACGACCTGGGCGCGCCGGACCTGATGCTCCCCGAACCGGCGACGGATTGACATCAAAAATGGTGTCAATCCGTCGCCGGT
>JAODBP010000270.1 GCA_025464025.1 Actinomycetes bacterium
GGGCGTCGCCCTGGATCGCCGTGATCTTGCCGGCGATGTCCTCGGTGGCCTCGGCGGTCTGCTTGGCCAGCTCCTTGACCTCGTTGGCCACCACGGCGAAGCCCTTGCCGGCCTCGCCGGCGCGGGCGGCCTCGATCGTGGCGTTGAGGGCCAGGAGGTTCGTCTGGGCCGCGATCGACGTGATCACCTTGATGACCTGGCCGACCTCGACGGACGAGGCGCCGAGCTTGCTGACGGTCGCGGTGGTCGACTCGGCGACGCCCACGGCGGTCGTGGCCACGCGGGCGGCTTCGGTCGCGCTGCCGGCGATCTCACGGATCGACGACGACATCTCCTCGGCGGCGGCGGCCACGGTGTTCACGCTGGCCGACACCTCCTCGGCTGCTGTCGACGCGGCGAGCGACTGGGTCGAGCTGGCCTCGGCGGTGGCGCCGAGGTGCTGCGACGTGGCCGAGAGCTCCTCCGAGCTGGCCGCGAGCGCCGTGGCGTTCTCGGCGATCGAGCGGAGGGTGCCGCTGGTGCGGTCGACCATCTGGTTGACGGCCTCGGCCAGCTGGCCGACCTCGTCCTGCGAGGTGACCTCGAGCCGCTCGGTGAGGTCGCCCTCGGCGGTGCGGCGGAGGACGGCGACCGCGCCCCGCAGCGGCCGGGCGATGGCCCGGGCCAGCACGAGCCCGACGGCGACGGCGGCGAGGATGGCGAGGAGCACGACGGCGACGAGCGTCCGTTGGCCTCCGGAGTTGGCCGAGTCGAACGAGGTGTGGGCGGCCTCGGCGGCCTCGGTCTCCTTCAGCGTGATGAGGTCGAGCGCCGAGGAGAGGTCGTCGAAGACCGGCTGCCCCGCGACCCGGGCCAGCTCGAAGCCGACGGGGTTCCCCTGGGCGGCCGCCTCCTCGAGCATCGGGAGGTAGAGCTGCTCGAGCTTCACCCACCGCTGGTCCCACCGCTTCAGCTCGTCGGCCACCTCGGGCCGGTCGACCCGGCGGAAGTGGGCCAGCGACTTCTTCAGGGCCGCGATCGAGACGTCAGCCTGCTCGGCCGACATCTGCCGCTCCATGTCGGTGTTGGCGATGGCGCCGAGCCCGAGGTAGAGGCGAGCCCGGTAGAAGTGCTCCCGGACGTCGGCGATGTCGTTCAGCGGCAGCAGGGCGTCGTTGTAGATGGCGTCGGTCTTCGTGTTCATCGCCGACATCCGGTTGGCCGCCACGCCGCCGACGAGGGCGACCACGGCCGCCATCGCCAGCAGGGCGGCGAGGATCTTCGTCCGGACGCTCTGGACGCGCAGGGCGCGGGGACGCATGCGCCCGACGGTGCGCAGCACGTCGGCCACGCGGCCGATCCCGGGCACCGTGCGACCGAAGCGGGGCACGCCGCGGACGAAGCTGGGGAGCTTCGGCCGCGCTGGCAGCTTCGGGAGCCGGTGGCGCAGGTTCCCCCCCATGGGACCTACGCCGCCAGTCCGACGGCTCGCTCGGTCTCGAGGACCAGGAGCAGCTTGCCGTCGAGCTTGTAGGCGCCCTTGACCAGGCGCCGGGTCGCCGGGTCGAGCGTCTCCGGCGGTCGCTCGAACGTGCGGTCGTCGACGTCGAGAACGTCGCCGATCTCGTCGACGAGCAGGCTGACCGAGCCCTCGTTGGTGCGCACGACGACGTTCATCGGCAGCTGGCCCTCCGGGCGGTCGGGCATGCCGAACCGGCGACGGAGGTCGAGCGCGGTGACGATCTGGCCCCGGAGGTTGATGAGGCCGCTGATCTCGGGCGGGGCGAGGGGCACGTTGGTCATCTCCTGGTAGCGGATGACCTCCTGGACCTCGACCACGTCGATGCCCACGTAGTGGCCGTCGACGTAGAACGTGCAGAACTGGCGCTCAGCCATGGGTCACACCCCCGCGGTCACGACGGACCGCTCGGTCAGGCCGGCGAGCAGGAGCACCGCCGGCAGGTCGATCACCTCGGTCACGCGGTCGCCCACGACGACCGATCCGGCCACGCCGACGCGCCCGGCCGGCTCGAGGCCGTTGGGCTGCTCGACGATGTCGAGGATCTGGTCGACGACGAGGCCGACGCGGCGGTCACCGTGGCGGACCACGACGACCTGGAGCATGTCCGACACCTCGCCGCCGTCGGTGACGGCCTCGTGGCGGGGCACCAGCCGGCGCTCGGGGAGGACGGTGTCCAGGCGCAGCAGCGGCAGGATGTCGCCCCGGTACTGCACGACCTCGCCGTCGCCCGTGCGCTCGATGGTCGAGGGGGAGATCTCCTCGAGCCGGTCGACGAGCGAGAGGGGCAGGGCCATGCGGCCGTCGTCCGGGGTGCGGAAGAGCAGGGCGGCGGTGGTGTCGGCCGCCTCGTCCTCGACCCGGTCGGCCAGCTCCGAGAGGGAGCGGTCGCGGGTCTCGGAGATCACGTTCGACTGCTGGGCCAGGCCCATCACGTCGAGGATGAGGGCCACCCGGCCGTCACCCAGGATGGTGGCGCCGGCGAAGGTCGAGAGCCCCTTGAAGTGGTTGCCCAGCGGCTTGACCACGATCTCGGCGCTGTCGCTCACGCCCTCGACGACGAGGCCGAAGGCCCGGTCGTCGGCCCGCAGCACGACGATGTTGATGACGTCGTCGTCCTTGAGCTTCTCGAGCTCGAGCTGCTCGTGCAGGTGGACCAGCGGGAGCAGGTTGCCGCGGAGCCGGTAGACCGGCGTGCCGTGCAGGTGCTCGATGGCGGCCCGGGCCTCGGCGCCGTCGAGGCGCACGAGCTCGAGCAGGCTGATCTGCGGGATGGCGAACCGCTCGGGCCCGGCGGTGACGATCAGGGCCGGGATGATGGCCAGCGTCAGCGGGATCTTGATGCGGAAGGTCGTGCCCTCACCGGGGGCGCTGCTCACGTCGACGCTGCCGCCGATGCGCTCGATGTTGGTGCGCACGACGTCCATGCCGACGCCGCGGCCCGAGACGTTGGTGATCTGCTCGGCGGTGGAGAAGCCGGGCTCGAAGATGAGCTGGGCCAGGTCGCGCTCGCCCATGCGGGCGGCGTCCTCGGCGTTGACGATGCCCTTCTCGACGGCCTTGGCCCGGATCTTCTCGGGGTTGAGGCCGGCACCGTCGTCGGAGATCTCGATGATGACCTGGCCGCCCTCGTGGAAGGCACGGAGGAGCAAGCGGCCCTCGGGCGACTTGCCCATCGAGGTGCGGACCTCGCGGGGCTCGATGCCGTGGTCGACCGAGTTGCGCACCAGGTGGGTCAGCGGGTCCTTGATCGATTCGATGATGGTCTTGTCGAGCTCGGTCTCCTCGCCCTGCATCTCGACCCGGACGGCCTTGTTGCACACGCCGGCGAGGTCACGGACGATGCGGGGGAACTTCGACCACACGTTGCCGATGGGCTGCATGCGCGTCTTCATGGCGCTCTCCTGCAGCTCGGTCGTGATGAGCGACAGTCGCTGCGAGGTGGCGAGCAGCGTGGCGTCGTGGCCGTCGGAGACGAGCTGCACGACCTGGTTGCGGGCCAGCACGAGCTCGCCGACCAGGGTCATGAGGTTGTCGAGCAGGCGCACGTCGACGCGGACGGTCGAGTCGGCCATGCCGCCGCTGACGGCGCCGCCACGGCCTTCGGTCTGCTTGGCCAGGGCGGCGGCCACGGTCGACGCCGGGACGCCGGTCTCCTCGACGAGGATCTGACCGATCTTGCGGTCGTCGCCCAGGAGCTGGCGCGACACCGCCTCGGTGACCTGGTCCTCGGTGGCGACGTGGTCGGCGACGAGCAGCTCGCCCAGGCGAGCCGGCTCCTCCTCGACCACGGGGGCCTCGACCTCGGCGACCTCGGCCACCTCGTCGTCGTTGAGGCGGGTCAGCGTGGCCTTCAGGCCGCTGTAGTCGACGTCGCCCTCGGTGCCGGTGCGCTCGATCTCGCCGAGGATCGCCTTCACGGCGTCCGAGAGGGCGAGCAGGGCGTCGGCCATCTCCGGCGTCAGGCGCCGGGTGCCGTCGCGGAGCTTCGACAGGAGGTTCTCGCCCACGTGGGCGATGGCCTCCAGCTTCCCGTAGCCGAGGAACCCGCAGGTGCCCTTGACGGTGTGGATCGTCCGGAAGACGCTGCCGAGCACGGCCCGGTCATCCGGGTCGTCCTCCAGCGCCAACAGGTCGCGATCGAGCTGGTCGAGGTTCTCGTAGCTCTCGACGACGAACTCGCTGATGACCTCGTCCAACTCACTCATGGCGGTGCCCCTCCTGGGTTTCCATCGACGGCTGGTCGGCCCGTCTGTCGGCGATCTGAGACGTTGCGACGGGTGCGAACCCGTTGCGGCACAACGTCAGGAACTCGTTGCCGGGCACGGCCGGCGCGTACAGCCAGCCCTGCACGACCGTGCAGCCGAGCTGCAGCAGGCGCTGGGCCTGCTCGTCGGTCTCGACGCCCTCGGCGACGGTGGCCAGGCCCAGGGCGTCGGTCAGCGCCATGATGGCGGCGACGACGGCCCGGTCCTGCGCGCTGGAGCCGAGGCCGACGACGAACGTCCGGTCGAGCTTGACCACGTCGACGGGCAGCGCCTTGAGGCGCCAGAGCGACGAGTAGCCGGTGCCGAAGTCGTCGAGGGCGATCGAGGCGCCCATGGCCCGGAGGGCCCGGAGCTGGTCGATGCCCTGTTCAGGGCTGGCCAGGAGGGCGCTCTCGGTCAGCTCGAGGCACAGCTCCTCGGGCGCCAGCCCGTTGGCGGCGAGCACCTCGGCGACGAGCGGCACCAGGCCGCCACCGGTGAGCTGGAGCGGCGACAGGTTCACGGTCACGAAGCGCGGTGCCCCGGCGGAGCCCTTCCACCGGGCCAGCTCGCGGCACGCCTCGGCCAGGACCCACTCGCCGAGCGGGCGGATCAGTCCGGTGGCCTCGGCGATGGGGATGAACTCGACCGGCGGCACCGACCCGTGCTCGTCGTGGTTCCAACGGACCAGTGCCTCGGCGCCGTGGACCGCGCCGGTCCGCAGGTCGATCTGGGGCTGGAAGGCGAGCGATAGGCCGCCGTGCTCGACCGCGATGCGCAGGTCGTGCTCGAGCGTCGTGCGCCGGAGCACCCGGGCCCGGGTCTCGTCGGTGAAGAAGGCGATGCCGTACGGCACGTGGCGGGCGACGCGCATGGCGGCGACGGCATCGCGGAGGATCCCCTCGCTGGCGTCGCCGTCGTCGGCGACGCGGACGCCGACGCTGGCCCCGAGGTGCACCTGGCGGTCACCGGTGGGGAAGGGGCGGGCGAGGTGCTCGGCCACGGCCATGGCCAGCACGCAGGCGTCGTTGCCGCCCGGCGTGGCCCGGCCGAGCACGGCGAACTCGTCGCCACCGATGTGGGCCACGACGTCGTGGTCGCCGGCTGCGGCGCCGAGCCGCCGTCCGACCTCGACCAGCAGCTCGTCGCCGACGGCGTGGCCGTAGGCCTGGTTCACGAGCTTGAAGTCGTGGAGGTCGACGAGGAGCACCACGACGTCGCGCCCGTCGTCGTCGCCGAGCGCCCGGCCGACGTGGTCGACGAAGCGGGCGCGGTCGGCGAGGCCGGTGAGGGGATCGCGGCCGGGCACCACCTCGGCCCGGACGTCTCGCTCGGTGACGGTGAGCACGGCGCCGCCGACGCGGCCGCCCAACGAGGTGGCGACCAGCCGGACCGGGCGGCCGTCGACCTCGAGGTCGTGGGCGTAGCCGTCGGTGCCGGCGAGCGCCGAGCGGAAGCCGGTGATGAGCTGGGCCATGTCACGGGGGTCGACGGCGTCGAGCCGCCAGGACGTGTAGATGTCGGAGCCGGGCCCGGCCAGGGGCGTGGCGAAGAGCCAGGCCCGGTTCACGGCGAGGATCGTCCCGTCGGCGGCGACGAGGGCGGCCTCGCCGGGCGTGGTGTGAAGGGCGGCGACGGCGACGCTCTCGGCGTGGGGTCCGTCGGCCGGCCAGTGGAACAGGCCCCGACGGGCGGTGCGCGCCTGGGCGAGGCTGATCACGTTCGGCGGGACCTCGTCCTCGCCGGCAGCCTTCCTGGCCATGCCGTCCCCTTCCCCGGTCGTCCGTGCCCGGTCCTCCGCTCCTCGGTCGAGTCGAGGGCGACCTGAGCGGTGCCGCGAACCGCTCGCGAACCTTCAGGGTCGTACGGTCCCGTGATGGAGATCTCGAAGCTGTTCGGCCTCCCGGCCCACCCGCTGCTCGTGCACGTGCCGATCGTCCTGATCCCGCTGGTCGCGCTCGGCGCGGTGGCGATGGCGATCCGCCCGGCGTGGCGGGCCCGCTTCGGTTGGCTCGTCGTGGGCCTGGCCGGCGTCGCCCTCGTCGGGGTGCAGCTCGCGCTCGGCAGCGGCGAGGCGCTCGAGCACCACGTCGACCGCACCGCCGCCTTGCGCCGCCACACCGACATGGCCGGCTCGCTCCGGCCACTCGTCCTCGTGCTGTTCCTGCTGGTGCTGGCGCTCGTCCTGCTCGACCGCCGGCCCGCTGGCCCGTCGTGGGTCGTCCCGGTCGTCGCCGTCCTGGCCGTCGTCGCCGGGCTGGGTTCGACCGTGCGCCTGGCCCAGATCGGGCACAACGGGGCCAAGGCCTCGTGGGGTGACGTCGACATGAGCGCCCGCCCGCAACCCGGTGGCGGTGGGGACTGAGCGGACCGCTACGCTGTCCGCTCCCGCCCGAGTAGCTCAGTCGGCAGAGCATCTCACTCGTAATGAGAAGGTCAAGGGTTCGATTCCCTTCTCGGGCTCCAACGCCGTTCGGCTCGTGGACGGTTCTCGGCGACATGCGACAAGAGCCGTCCAGAACCCAAGCTCTGGCGTCCGCTGGAGCGCTACCGCGGGGCGTCGAGCTCGAACTAGCCCTTCTTTGCTATCGACTGCGGGGCGAGCGGTCCGTACGGTCGCCGTCGGTCAGAGCTGCCGATGAGGGGACCTGCAGATGCTTGAGGCTGACGACACCGCGGTCGTTCCCGAGGTAGACGCGCCAGGGCTTCCGCCCAGCACCGGAGCGCCGATCCCAGCTGAACCTCTCCGGGTGATGCCGAGCCGCAGGTGGCTCGCCGGTGTGGTAGCAGCAGCCCTCATCGCGGGCTTCCTCGGCGGACTGGTCGCCGGCACGATGCAGGAAGGTCCACGCGGTTCGGTCGGTCCGGTGGGCCAGCGAGGCCTTGCCGGCCCACGGGGCCCAGCGGGCGCCGCCGCCGATGTCGATGCCAAGCTCGCCGAGGCCGCCAAGCAGACTGACAGCAAGATCGAGGACCTCGGCATGTGTTGGGAGGCGAACTACGTCTACTCCAACGTGACCTACGTGAACAGCGTGTCCCTCTACAGCGCGTCTCGGAAGCCCAACGGTACGCTCTACTGCCCGACTGGCACGTACATCCCAGTGAAGGCATCGCCGGAGGGCGGCGGCGGCGACTGATCACCGGCAGCCGGCCAGTCATGACGGGTGAGGTGGATGAATCGGTCGGGCGACGGTGGCAGTACCGCGTCGTGAACCTGGGTGTGGTCGACACCGTCTCGCGGATGCTGTCTGCGCTCGGCGCGCTCGGTGCCGAAGGATGGGAACTCGTTGCGACCATGGACAAGGCATCCAACTGGTTCAGCGGCGCCGAGAAAGGCTTCCTACTCTTCAAGCGCGAAGTCCCTCCGGGTGCTCCCGAGCCAACCGACGGTTGGGCGGCCGCCTTCTCGCCAGCAGCGACCCCGTCTGGGGTGTCGGGCTGGGAACAGCTCGGTGCCGACCTCGGCTAGAGGCCCCGGGGCCGGAGCGTCGACTCGCTCCACCCGTTCTTGCCCCCACGATCGTGGGTTGTGGGCAGTTCTCCGGCACATGGCCCGAGAACTGCCAAGAACCCGGCAGCGTCAGGCGGCTACCTCTGCCTCGGCGTCGAGCTCCTCGGAAGCCTCGAGCGCGTCGAGGCGCTCGGTGGGGTCGGGGGCGACGGTCGGCCGGTGGGCGCGGAACCGTCGCAGGAGCATCTCGCGCTGCTGCTCGGTCATGCCGTCGATGGTGGCGAATCGCGCCGGCGGCGGCGAACGCATTTCCGGCCGCGACCTTGCCGGGTTGTGGGCACTTGTGATCGCCTGGTGAGCGCAACTGCCCACAACGCACACGATCTTCCTGCGCGCTTCCCCGCCGACCCCCGCTAGAAAGGGACGGCCATGGCCGACCAAGCGCACTTCGCCGAGCAGGCCATG
>JAODBP010000273.1 GCA_025464025.1 Actinomycetes bacterium
CGCGCCGCCGTCCTGGCCTGATCGCCGAAGGGAGACGAGTGGACGCCTATCTGCCGCTGCTCGTCACCTTCGTCCTCGCCGTCGTCTTCGTCCTCGGCAGCATCGTCACGTCCCGGATGCTCGGGCCGAGCCGGCCGACCTCGCCGAAGTCGGCGCCCTACGAGAGCGGCATCGTCCCCACCCGGCTCCCTCCGGAGCGGTTCCCCGTGCGCTTCTACCTGGTGGCGATGATCTTCATCATCTTCGACATCGAGATCATCTTCCTGTTCCCGTGGGCCGTGACGTACCGGTCCTTCGGGGGCTACGCGCTCGGGATCATCGCCGAGTTCACCATCCCGTTCCTGATCGCCTTCGCCTGGCTCATCAGCCAGGGCGGGCTCGACTGGGGTCCGGTGAACCGCCGCCGCCAGATGGAGGCGGTCGACGTGGCCCGCACGGCAGAGACCACCATCCGGCGAGTCGGCCTCGAGGGCCGGGAGGACGACGTCGCATGAGCGAGCATCGGGAAGCCGGCCTGGCCGGCATGGATCACAACTTCCTGACCGGCACGCTCGAGGAGGCCGTCAAGTGGGCCCGGCGCAACAGCGTCTGGCCGGCGACGTTCGGCCTGGCCTGCTGCGCGATCGAGATGATGGCCACCGGCGCCGCCCACTACGACCAGGGTCGCTTCGGCATGGAGGTCTTCCGGGCCTCGCCTCGCCAGGCCGACCTCATGATCGTGGCCGGCCGGGTGAGCCAGAAGATGGCCCCCGTCCTCCGTCAGGTCTACGACCAGATGGCCGAGCCCAAGTGGGTCATCTCCATGGGCGTGTGCGCCAGCTCCGGCGGCATGTTCAACAACTACGCCATCGTCCAGGGCGTCGACCAGATCGTGCCCGTCGACGTCTACGCGCCGGGCTGCCCGCCCGGGCCCCAGACGCTGCTGCACGCCATCCTCACCCTGCACGAGCTGATCCGCACCGAGGAGATCACCCAGCGCCGGTCCACCAACGGTGGCGGCGCCGGCGTCGAGCTCGACCCCCACGCCGAGCGTCGCCTCGTCCACGTCGGGACCCCGAAGTAGTGGCTGCCGAGGAGAACACGACCGACGAGGTCGCGCCCGAGCCCGAGCCGGAGCGCCGCCACGGCGCCCTCGTGACCCGGACGGTGGGCCAGGAGGTCCTCCACACCGAGCGCGACGGCTACCACGACCTCATCGTCGCCCTGCGCGACGACGGCTTCGAGCTCTGCCTCGACGTCACGGCCGTCGACTACCTCACCTACCCGGGGCGGGCCGTGCCCGAGGGCATCACCCGCGAGCGGTTCGAGGTGACGGTCAACCTGCTGTCGCTGTCGAAGCGCGAGCGCATCCGGGTCCGGTGCCAGGTGCCTGAGTCCGACCCGGTCGTCCCGACGCTGGTCGACCTCTTCGCCGGTGCCGACGCACCCGAGCGCGAGGTGTTCGACATGTTCGGCATCCGCTTCGACGGGCACCCCGACCTGACCCGGATCCTCATGCCCGAGGACTGGGAGGGCCACCCGCTCCGCAAGGACTACGGCGTGGGCCGCATCCCGGTCCAGTTCAAGGCCGCACCGGGGGCGAGGTAGCCATGGCGAAGACCGAGACCCGACACCACGGCGGCGCCGACACCGGCGAGCCGAGCCAGGAGCTGCGCGCTCCGGCCGACACCAACCCGACCGAGCTGCTGCTCGAGTCGGGCGCCGTGCTGCGCCTGTCCGAGGCCGACGCCGCTGCGCTCTCGCAGTCCACGGCGGGCACCGAGGACGAGACCATGATCATCAACATGGGGCCGCAGCACCCCAGCACCCACGGTGTGCTGCGCCTCATGCTCGAGCTCCAGGGCGAGACCGTCCTGCGCACGAAGCCGATCATCGGCTACCTGCACACCGGCATGGAGAAGACCGGTGAGCAGCTGACCTACATGCAGGGTCAGACCAACACCACGCGCATGGACTACGCCAGCCCGTTCTTCAACGAGCTGGTGTTCTGCCTCGCCGCCGAGGCGCTGCTCGAGGTCGAGATCCCCGCGCGGGCCACGTGGATCCGGATGCTCCTCTGCGAGCTCAACCGGATGTCGTCGCACCTGCTGTTCATGGCCACCAACGGCATGGACCTCGGCGCCGTCGGCATGATGATCTACGGCTGGCGCGAGCGCGACGACCTGCTCGAGCTGTTCCAGAAGTTCACCGGCCTGCGGATGAACCACAACTTCATCCGCATCGGTGGTGTCGCCGCCGACCTGCCGAGCGACTGGCGCGACGACGTCCTGCGCATCCTCGACACGCTGCCCGACCGCCTGGTCGAGTACGACACCCTGATGACCGGCCAGCCCATCTGGCGCGACCGGCTCCAGGGCGTGGGCGTCATCACGCCCGAGGAGGCCATCGCCCTCAGCGCCACCGGCCCGGTGCTGCGCTCGACGGGCGTGCCGTGGGACCTGCGCCGCTCGATGCCCTACCTGGCCTACGACGCGGTCGACTTCGACGTGATCGTCGGCAGCTACGGCGACTCGTTCGACCGCTACGCCATCCGCCTGGCCGAGATCCGCGAGTCGATGAAGATCGTCCGCCAGATCGTCGAGGCCATGCCGAAGGGCGACTACAAGGTCCAGGACAAGAAGGTCACGCCCCCGCCGCGGGCTCGCATCGACGAGTCGATGGAGGCCCTGATCCACCACTTCAAGCTCTTCACCGAGGGCATGAAGGTGCCGGAGGGCGAGGCCTACGTCGCCGTCGAGTCGCCGCGCGGCGAGCTCGGCTGCCTGCTCGTCTCCGACGGCAGCGCCAAGCCGTACCGCATGCGCATCCGGGGGCCGTCGTTCTTCAACCTGCAGACGCTGCCGCACATGATGCGGGGCGGCCTCGTGGCCGACGCCGTGGCGAACATCTCGTCGGTCGATCCGATCATGGGAGAAGTGGACCGCTAGTGGCTCGCCTCAACGCGCAGAACGTCGAACGGGCGAAGGCCATCGTGGCCCGCTACCCGCGCGCCCGCTCGGCGATGATCCCGCTGCTGCACCTGACCCAGGAGCAGGACGGGCACATCACGCCCGACGGCATGGAGCACGTCGGCGAGCTCGTCGGGGCCACCCCCGCCGAGGTGCGCGGCGTGGCCACCTTCTACGAGATGTTCAAGCACGAGGAGGTCGGCACCTACCTCGTCGGCGTGTGCACGAACCTCTCCTGCATGATCCTCGGCGCCGAGGAGCTGCTCGAGCACGCCGAGAAGACGCTGGGCATCAAGGCTGGCAGCACCACGGCCGACGGCCAGTTCACCATCGAGGAGATGCAGTGCCTGGCCGCCTGTGGCGGGGCCCCGTGCATCCAGGTGAACTACCGCTACTTCGAGAACCTCACCAACGAGCGCTTCGACGGCATCGTCGACGACCTGCGGGCCGGTCGCGACCCCGAGGGCCAGGCGATCCCGCCCCACGGCACCTTGTCGCGCATCGCCGCGCAGCTCCCGGTCCCGGCCACCCCGGCCGACCGCGAGCGCCCCGAGGAGATCCACCCCACCGCGGAGGCAACCTCGTGAGCGTCCTCCCGTCGGTGAACGCGGTGTTCGGTCGGATGGGCGACCACGAGGCCCACACCATCGAGCGTTACGAGGCCACCGAGGGCTACGCCGCCCTGCGGACGTCCCTCGGCATGACGCCGGAGGACGTGCAGGCGGCCGCCACCACCTCGACCCTCGCCGGTCGCGGCGGCGCCGGCTTCGCCACCGGGCAGAAGTGGTCGCTGCTGGCCGACGCCTACCCGCGCTACGTCGTCATCAACGGCGACGAGTCGGAGCCGGGCACGTTCAAGGACCGCCAGCTCATGGAGCGCGACCCGCACCAGGTGATCGAGGGCGCCCTCATCACCGCCTACGCGGTGCGGGCCACCCGGGTGTTCCTCTACGTCCGCGGCGAGATGGCCCTGGCCCACGAGCGGGTCGGCCAGGCCCTCATCGACGCCTACGCCAAGGGCTACGTCGGGGCGAACGTCATGGGCTCGGGCTGGTCGTGCGACGTCGTCCTCCACTGGGGCGCCGGCGCTTACGTGGTCGGCGAGGAGACCGCCCTGCTCGAGAGCCTCGAGGGCAAGCGGGCCTTCCCCCGCATCAAGCCGCCCTTCTATCCGGCGGCCAAGGGCCTGTACCTCCAGCCCACGATCGTGAACAACGTCGAGACGGTGTCGACGCTGCCGTGGATCATCCGCAACGGGGCCGACACCTACGCCGCCCTCGGCGCCGGTCGTTCCACCGGCACCCGCCTCATGTGCCTGTCGGGCCACGTGAAGAACCCGGGCAACTACGAGGTCGAGGCCGGGAAGATCACCTTCCGCGACCTGATCTACGCGCCCGAGCTCGGCGGCGGCATCCGCGACGGCCACACGCTCAAGGCGTTCGTGCCCGGTGGCGGCTCCGCCCCGTGGCTGTTCGAGGACCACCTCGACCTCGTCCTCGACCCCGGGCCCGTCGCCGCCGAGGGCACCATGCTCGGCTCCGGCGCCGTGGTCGTCATGGACGACTCGGTCTGCATGGTGCGGGCGGCCTGGAACCTCGTGCGCTTCTACAGCCACGAGTCGTGCGGGCAGTGCACCCCGTGCCGCGAGGGCGGCAACTGG
>JAODBP010000003.1 GCA_025464025.1 Actinomycetes bacterium
TCCACAGGGCCGTCGACGGCTACTCGGGCTGAGGGTCGTCCTCGTTCGGTTCAGCATCGCCCTGGAGGTGGAGCTGGCCCTCGTAGCCGTGGGGTGAGGGCTCGTAGTAGCGGGTGCCCTCGATGCCGTCGGGGCGGTACTGCTGCTCGACCCAGCCGCGGGGGTCGGCGTGCGGGTACTCGTAGCCCTTCCCGTGGCCGAGCGACTTGGCGCCCTGGTAGTGGGCGTCGCGCAGGTGCACCGGCACCTCGCCGGCCGGCTTGTCCCGCACGTCGGCCTCGGCCCGACCGAGCGAGGCGATCACCGAGTTCGACTTGGGCGCGGTGGCCAGGTGGATGACGGCCTGGGCCAGGTTGAGGCGGGCCTCGGGCAGGCCGGCGAACTCCACAGCCTGGGCCGCGGCGTTGGCGATCAACAGCGACATGGGGTCGGCCATCCCCACGTCCTCCGACGCCAGGATCACCAGCCGCCGGGCGACGAAGCGGGCGTCCTCCCCCGCCGCCAGCATCCGGGCCAGCCAGTAGAGCCCGGCGTCGGGATCGCTCCCCCGGATCGACTTGATGAAGGCGGAGATGACGTCGTAGTGCTCGTCGCGGCCGTAGCGCAGGGCCCGCATGTCGAGCGCCTTCTCGGCCACGTCGAGCGTGACGTGCTTCTCGGGCCCGGCCAGGGCGACGGCCACCTCGAGGGCGGTGAGCACGGCCCGGCCGTCGCCCCCGGCCCGGTCGGCCAGGTGGTCGAGGGCGTCGGGGTCGGCGGTCGCCTGCTCGAACTGGAGGCCCCGCTCCAGGAGCTGGCGGGTGTCGGCCGGCTCGAGGCCGTGGAGGCGGAACAGGGTCGAGCGGGACAGCAGGGGCGGGTTCACCTCGAAGAACGGGTTCTCGGTGGTGGCGCCGACGAGCGTGAGGGTGCCGTCCTCGACGGCGGGCAGCAGGGCGTCCTGCTGGGCCTTGTTGAACCGGTGCACCTCGTCGAGGAACAGGATCGTGCCCTGGCCCTGCTCGCCCAGCCGGCGGCGGGCCCGTTCGATCACCTCGCGCACGTCCTTCACGCCGGCGGTGACGGCCGACAGCGACTCGAACGCCCGGCTGGTGGCGCCGGCGATGAGCCGGGCGATCGTGGTCTTGCCCGTGCCCGCCGGACCCCACAGCACCACCGAGGTGAGCCGGTCGGACTCGATCAGCGTCCGCAGCGGCGCGCCGGGACCGAGGAGGTGGCGCTGGCCGACGACCTCGTTGAGCGACCGGGGCCGCATCCGGGCCGCCAGCGGCGCCCGCTGCGCCAACCGCTCCTCGGCCGCGGCGGCGAACAGGTCCTCAGGCACGAGGCGAGGCTACGGGCTCGGCGACGGTCGAACGTCTAGGCCGCGGCCGACGGCGGTGGGGCCGGGCCGAACGGCGCCAGCGACGGCACCAGCCGCTCCAGGAGCGACACGTCACCGGACGCGAGCACGTAGATCGTGGCGGTGGGCAGGTCGACGCGCGCTGCCGGCCCTTCCGAGGGCGCCCACCAGAGCTCGGAAGCCTTGTAGACCAGGACGCCCTGGAAGCGCCCGAACGCCTTCGGGCGGCCGGTTCGGGGCCCATCCTCGAACGGGCAGGGCGCCTCGATGGCGCGCACCTGGGCCACCGGCTCGCCTGCTGCGTCGACGTAGTGGACCCGGGCCTCGGCGCACGTCCCAAGTCCCTCGTCGTGGGGCGTGACCTCGGCGGCGCCCATCACCCAACCGGTCGGAAGGTCCGTCGGCAGGAGCGCGGGCCCGCCCGGGAAGTCGACCAGCCCCTGTTCGTCGATCTCGGGCGTGATGTCGACGTCGACCGGATCCGGCGCGGCGATGCCGACGTCGCGCCCCCACCCGCGGAAGCGCAGGTCCACGACGTGGTGGAACCCCTCTCCCGCGGATCGGAGGACGAGCCGGTCGAGCCGGCCGGCGCGCCCGACCCACACCGTCACCTGGCCACGGTGCCCGGGTCCGAGCCATCCCCGGAGCCGCGACTGGCCGAGCACCTCGACGTCCCGAACCTGGTGGAGCAGCCGGACCACGTCGTTGTCGTAGCCGATCGCGGGCTCCGCCGGTTCTTGCTCCCACTGCTCACCCCCGAGCCCGGCCGTGGCACCCCAACGCGAGTAGTCACGGCCGTCGACGTGCAGCGCCTCGGTGGCCAGGCCGTCGTCCTCCTGCTCCTCACGCCATGCGCCGTGTCGCCCGAGCTCGCCGCGCACCTCGCTCGAGAACGACGGGTCGGGGCCGGTGCGTTCGATCCGGCCGGCGTAGGTGGCCGTCTCGTGCTGGGCGACGAAGGCTCGCACCTCGCGCACCGACGCAACCGGCGCGTCGGACCCCGAGGAGCACCCGGCGGCGCCGACGAGCACGCCGAGGAGCGGCACCAACCACCTCACGCCGACTGATCCGGGAACGGTGCGAGGGACGACACCAGGCGCAGGCGCACCTCGGGCCCGGCGTTGGTGCGCAGGAGCAACGTCCAGTAGCCGAGGCGGATGGCCACCGCCGGCCCGTGGAGGTCATCGGCGAACCAGGTGTCCTCGGGGAAGTCGACCGGCACCGACTCGTACGGGCCCAGGCGCGTGGCCCCCGTCCAGTCGATGTGGAACCCGTCGTAGGGGCAGTCGGCGATGAAGGCGAGCTCGGCCTGGATGGGGTTGCCGGCAGCATCCTCGACCTTCTCCTCGACGCCCCGCACCCGGTGGTAGGGCGCGTAGTCGAGGTACACCTGCGTGCACCGCCGCGCCGGCGCGTCCTCCGGCTCGATGTCGGACTCCGAGAGGAACCATCCCGGCGGGAGGTCGGTCGGCGCCGGCAGCGGCGGCTCGATGGCAGCGAGCCCCGGCTCGTCGACGTAGGGCGTCTCGTCGATCTCGAAGCCGTTCGGCGCGGTGACCTCGATGTCGCTGCCCCACTCGACGAAGCGGATCGTCAGGTGCTCCCGGTACGCCTTGCCCCGCAGGGTGCCCACGAGCTCCAGCTCGAGGCGCCGGGGGCGGCCGCTGGTCCCGTGGTCCAACGTCGCGACCACGGTGGCGTCGAGGATGTCGCTGCCGTCGGCCGGAGCGACCATCTCCTCCGCCGCCCGCACCGCGACCGGTGGAAGCAGCGACCGCAGCGTCGTGGTGCCCCGGAGGCGCCCGGCCCGCAGCCGCTCGACGTCGTGGAGACCGTCGAGAGCGGTGCCGAGGGCCATCGGCGCACCGAGCGCACCGACGAGGCCCTGCAGGCCGGCGTAGGCGCCGGACAACCCGAGGTCGTGGTTGCCCGGATCGAAGCGGTCGCTCACCCAGGTCGCCTCGTCATCCACCCGCCAGAAGTAGTGGCCGTCGACCGTTCGTTCCTCGTAGGACGAGTACCCGTTGTCGCTCGACATCGAGGAACGGTCGGGCAGCACGAGGTCGGCGTCGAGCTCCTCGTGCACATCGGCCACGTCGTCGCCGACGGCGGCATCACCGTGCTCGCTGTCCGAGCTGCCCGTCACCCGCATCCGCGGGTGCGCCTCGAGGAAGGCGACGACCTCGCGGAGAGCGGCGGCCGGGGTGTCCGGCCGACGGCGGGTCACCGGGGTGGCGACGGGCTCACTGCCTTCGGAGCAGGCGGACGGGGCGACCAGGCCCGCGGCGAGGACAGCCAGCACCCACCGTCGCCGCCACACAGATGTCTCGTTCGCCGCCGAGGGCTGCGACTCCTACGCAGGTCGACGCCGGCGGCCGCCGGTCAGCCGAAGGTGATGTCCTCGGCCGAGACGGGCGGGCCGAGGAGGAAGCCCTGGGCCTGGCGGCAGCCGAGACGGCGCAGGACCTGGAGCTGGAGACCGGTCTCGATGCCCTCGGCCACCACGTCGAGGTTGAGGGCCTCGGCCATGGCGAGGATGGCCCGCACCACGGCCTCGTCGCGGTCGCCGGTGCCGAGCCGCTCGACGAACGAGCGGTCGATCTTCACCCCGTCGACCGGGAAGCGGTGGAGGTAGCCGAGCGACGAGTAGCCGGTGCCGAAGTCGTCGACGACCAACCGCACGCCCATCTCCCGCAGCGAACCGAGCGTGCGCAGCACCGTGTGGTCGTCGTCGAGCAGCACCCGCTCGGTCAGCTCGAGGATGAGGCGGTCCGGCGGCCAGCCGGTCTTCTCCAGCGCCTCTCGCACCTGCGACACGTAGTCGGGATCGGCGATGTGGACAGCCGAGGCGTTCACCGCCAGGTCGATGTCGTGCGACCGCCACTGCATCGCGTCGGTGAGCGCCCGGAGGAGCACCTCCTGCTCCATCGGCACGACGAGCCCGGTCTCCTCGGCCAGCTCGAGGAACTCCAGCGGCAGGAGCAGGTCCCGCGTGGGGTGGCGCCAGCGGGCCAGCGCCTCGACCGACACGATCCGGTCGGCCCGGATGTCGACGACCGGCTGGTAGTGGACCACCAGCTCGCCCCGGGCCAGGCCCTGGCGGAACTCGCCCTCGAGCTGGAGCCGCTCGATGGCCCGGGCCCGAACGATGGCGTCGAACACCGCCACCCGGCCCCGACCCTCGGCCTTGGCCTGGTACATCGCCGAGTCGGCGTCCCGCAGCACGGTCTCGGCGTTCTCCGTCATCGAGCTGGCCAGGGCGATGCCGAGGCTCGCGGTGATGACGACGTCGCCCCCCTCGATGTGGAAGGGCTCGTCGAACGCCGTCTCCAGCCGCTTGGCCACGGTCCGGGCGTGGGCCTCGTCGACGATCTCCTCGCACACGACCACGAACTCGTCGCCCCCGAAGCGGGCCACCGTGTCGCCCGGGCGGACGGCGGTCTGGAGCCGGGCGGCCAGCGACACGAGCAGCTCGTCGCCGGCGCCGTGGCCCAGGCTGTCGTTGACGACCTTGAAGCGGTCGATGTCGAGGAACAGCACGGCGACCGACTGCTGGTGGCGGGCCATGCGGCGCATCGCCGTCTCCAGCCGGTCGAGCAGGAGCGTGCGGTTCGGCAGGGCGGTGAGCGGGTCGTGGAGGGCGAGCCGGGCCATCCGGTCCTCGGAGCGGGCCCGCTCGAGGGCGATGGCGGCGAGGTGCCCGGCGGCGTCGAGGACGGCGTCCTCCTCCATCGACGGCGACCGCTCCTCCCGGACGCCGGCTCGCAGCACGCCGAGCCGCACCGCGCTGGTGATGCCGACCAGGCCGCGGGACCAGGGCTCGTCGTCGGCCGCCGCCGCCTCGGCGTTGGGGCTGTCGAGCTCGATCGTGCACGAGGCGCCGGGCACCAGGTCGTCGACCAGGCCCACCACGAGAGCCAGCGCGTCGTCGAGCGGCTGGCCGGTGGCGATCGACTCGAGGATCGCCGCCTGCGAGCCCAGCACCAGCTCGGTGCGCTTGCGGGTGGTGACGTTCCGCGAGGTGAGCACGATGCCCTGGATCAACGGGTCGTCGAGCCGGTTGACCGCCGTGCCCTCGCAGTAGACGTAGCTGCCGTCGGCGTGCCGGAGCCGGTATTCGGCCGAGACCTCGATGTCCGGCTTGGTGATCAGCTCGGCCAGCAGCCCCGCCATCATCAGGCGGTCGTCGGGGTGCAGGTGGTTGAACGTGTTGTCGCCGGCGAACTCCGAGTCGTCCCGCCCCAGCGTCGGCCGGCCGGTGCCGCTGAGCCAGATGATCGTGCCGTCCCCGTCGAAGACCGTGACGGTGTCCGACACGTGGCGCAGCAGGGCGCGCAGGCGCTCTTCGCCGGGAGGCTGGTCGGGCATGCCTCCCTCCATCGGCCGATCAGCCCTTGGCTTGAGGTGGCAACGTCCGGATGCCCAGATCGGCCAGGAGGCGATCGGCGACCGGCTTGGGCGCGTCGGTGAGCGGGTCGAGGCCCGACTGGGTCTTCGGGTAGGCGATGACCTCGCGGATGTTGTCCTCGCCGGCCAGGATGGCGACCAGCCGGTCGAGGCCCACGGCGAAGCCGCCATGGGGCGGGGCGCCGTACTTGAAGGCGTTGAGGAGGAAGCCGAACCGGCTGTTCGCCTCCTCGTCGCTGATGCCGAGCGTGCGGAAGAGCCGGGCCTGGATGTCGGCCCGGTGGATTCGGATGGAGCCCGAGCCCAGCTCCCAGCCGTTGAGCACGAGGTCGTAGCAGAGGGCCCGGACGGCCAGCGGGTCGGTGTCGAGCAGGTCGAGGTCGTCGGGGTGCGGCATGGTGAACGGGTGGTGGGCCGGGACCGGGTTGCCGGCCTCGTCGAGCTCCTCGAACAGCGGGAACTCGGTGATCCACGCGTACTCGTACGGACCCTCCGACACCGGCGGGCGGCCGAGGTCGTTGCGCAGGTTGCCGAGCACCGTGCGCACGAGCGGGCGGTCGTCGTCGGCCACGATGAGCAGCAGGTCACCGGGCTCGGCCTCGAGCGTCGAGCGCAGGGCGGCCTGCTCGTCGTCGGACAGGAACTTGGCGACCGGTGAGTCGAGCCCCTCGTCGGTGACCTTCATCCAGACGAGGCCCTTGGCCCCCATGCCCTTGGCCCGGTCGGTGAGGCCGTCGAGCTTGTTGCGACCGAAGTCGGCGGCGACGCCCGGCACCCGGATGCCCTTGATGCAGCCGGCCTTGAACGCGTTGAACTCGGTGGCGGCGAACACCGGCGTGAGCTCGACGAGCTCCATGCCGAAGCGCAGATCGGGCTTGTCGGAGCCGAAGCGCTCCTGGGCGTCGATCCACGTGATCCGCTGGATCTCGGCCGGGCGCACGCCGGTCACGGCCTCGGCGGCGTCGAGCACCGCCTCGGACACGAAGCCGAGCACGTCGTCCTGGCTGACGAAGCTGGCCTCGATGTCGAGCTGCATGAACTCGAACTGCCGGTCGGCACGCAGGTCCTCGTCCCGGAGGCAGTGGGCGATCTGGTAGTAGCGGTCGGTGCCACCCACCATCAGGAGCTGCTTGGCGATCTGCGGGCTCTGGGGCAGCACGTAGAAGTTGCCGTGCTGGAGCCGGCTCGGCACCACGAACTCGCGGGCGCCCTCCGGGGTGGGCGTCCACAGCAGCGGCGTCTCGACGTCGATGAAGCCCTGGCGCTCCATGGCCAGGCGCATGGCCCGGTTGACCGCGGCCCGCACGCGCAGGTTGCGCTGCATGCGCTCGCGGCGGAGGTCGATGTAGCGGTACTTCAGGCGGACGTTCTCGTCGGTGTCGACGCGGTCGTTGAGCGGGAACGGCGGCGGCTCGGCGGCGTTCAGGACCTCGACCTGGCAGTCGCGCAGCTCGACCTCGCCCGTGCCGAGCTCGGGGTTGACCGTGCCCTCGGGCCGGGTGGCGACCGTGCCGGTGACGCGGAGGACGTACTCGGAGCGGACGTCGACGCTGCCGTCGACCACGCACTGGAGGATGCCGCTGTGGTCGCGGAGGTCGAGGAAGGCCAGGTGCTCGCCGTGCTCCCGGCGCCGCCCGACCCAGCCGCAGATGCTGACCGTGCGGCCGACGTCCTCGGACCGCAGGGCCCCGCACAGGTCGGTGCGCATGGCGGTCGAGTGGTCAGTCATCGGTGCTCTCCATCAATTTGCTCAAGCGGTCGATCAGGTTGGCGCGCTGGATCCGCTCCTGCGGCGTCTCCTCACGTCCTGGGTCGCCCCACATGTGGCGGAGGGTGACGGAGTCGGTGGCGACCTCGTCCTCCCCCACCAGCAGGGCGAACCGGGCGCCGGAGCGGTTGGCGGCCTTCATCTGGGACTTCATCGACCGGCCGTCGAAGGCCCGGTCGGCGGCGATGCCGGCCCGGCGGAGGGCGGCGGTGATGTCGCGGGCGGCCTCGCCCCCGGCCACGTCGACGACGAACGCGTCGACCAGGGCGGCGGGCGTGGGGAACACGTCCTCGGCGTCGCAGGCCAGCAGCACGCGCTCGATGCCGCTGCCGAACCCGATGCCGGGCGTGGGCGGGCCACCGAGGCTCTCGACCAACCCGTTGTAGCGCCCCCCGCCACCGATGGCGTTCTGCGCCCCCTCGAGCGCCGAGGCCTGGAACTCGAACGTGGTGCGCGTGTAGTAGTCGAGGCCCCGGACCAGCCGGGTCTCGATGGCGTAGGAGATGCCGAGGGCGCCGAGGCCGGCCTGCACCCGCTCGAAGTGGTCCTTGCACGGCCCGCACAGGTGGTCGACCATGCGCGGCGCGTTGCGGGTCGCCTCGATGCACGCCTTCCGCTTGCAGTCGAGGACCCGGAGGGGGTTCTCGGCCGCCCGCTGCCGGTGCTCGTCGCACAGGTCGTCACGCCGGTCGGCCAGGTAGGCGCTGAGCGCCTCGAGGTACCGCGGCTTGCAGTTCTCGTCGCCCAGGCTGTTGATGATCAGCAGGATCCGCTGCAGGCCGAGCGCCTCGTAGAAGCCGGCCAGGAGGGCGATCACCTCGACGTCGAGGTCGGCGTCGTCGCTCCCCAGGGCCTCGAGCCCGAGCTGCTGGTGCTGCCGGTACCGGCCGGCCTGGGGGCGCTCGTAGCGGAACATGGGCGCCGAGTACCAGACCTTCCACGGCACCGTCGTCGGCCGGTGCTGCACGAAGGCACGCGCCACGCTCGCCGTGCCCTCGGGCCGCAGGGCGATCTTCCGCCCGCCCTTGTCCTCGAAGTCGTACATCTCCTTGCGCACCACGTCGGTGGCCTCACCGACCCGGTGGAACACCCCGGCGTCCTCGAAGAGCGGGGTCTTCAGCAGGCCGTACCCGGCCCGACCCACGAGCTCGGCGAAGCGCGCCTCCAAGGCCTGCCACCGGGCCGACTCGGGCGGCAGCACGTCGTGCGTGCCCGTCGGGGCCTTGTACGTCTCCGGCACGGGGGGCAACGCTACCGGTCGGGTCGGGGTCTCCCCGAACCACTTCTGGTCACATCAGCTCGTGGGATCCACGGGTCAAGGTGACCAGAAGGCCGGAAGCCAGGGGCATCCCGGTGAGGGGGTCGACGTCGACCGTGGCGCTGGTCAACGAGGCCACGTCGGAGGCGGCCCGGCCGTGGTTGACCGACACCGTGCCGGGGCGGAGCGTCGGGTCGACGACCAACGAACCCGTGATCGACCCGTGGGCGCTGGTCACCGTCACCGACTCCTCCAGACCGACCGCGTCGTCGGGGTGCACCCGCACCTGGGCCTCCGAGCCACCGGCGTACGTCAGCGAGTTCAGGCGGCGGACGTCCCGCCGGTTCACCAGCACCAGCCCCTCGGCGGGGAGGACGTGGTCCCGCAGCCGGGCCACCAGCTCGGCCGGCGCGATCCGCCACACCCCGTCGGGCAGGAGCGTCGACGCCACCCACCCGTACTCGTGAGGCACGTCGATCCCGTGGGGCCCGGCGGCCACGACGTCGGCCCCACCGATCGCGCCCAGGTACCCCTCGTCGGTGAGGTCGTCGGGGTCGGCGCCTCCGAGGATGTCGCCACCCATGCGGCGGGCGAGCTGCCCGAAGATCCACCACACCGGCTTCCGGTCGGCGGCCGGCGCCACCACCGGCGGCGTGTAGGCGATCCCGGAGCGGATCGACACGTGCTCGGCCAGGGTCAGATCGCCGCGCTCGAGCTGGCCGGCCGCCGGCAGCACGTGGGTGGCCAGCTCGGTCAGCTCGCTGTCGACCACGTCGACGACGGCCAGGACGTCGAGCGACGCCAGCGCCGCCCGGGTGCGGGCCTTGTCCGGGAAGGCGCTCAGCGGATTGCCGCCACCGAGCACGAGCGAGCGGAGGTTGCCGGCCTCGATCTCGTCGACCATGGCCACGCACGGGTACTGCCCGATCACCGACCGGAGCTCGGGTCGGGTGGGCGGGCCGGGCTTGGCGACGGGATGCATGTTGCGGGCCAGGCGCATCACCCGGCCCCGGTTGAACCGCATGCCCTCGGGCGTGTCGAGCGACCCGGTGATCGCCAGCAGCACCCACCGGAGCCACTCGGCCAGCACGCCGTCGCGGCTCATGGTCAGGCCGGTGCCGCACATCACGGCCAGCCGACCGACGTTGGCCCGCACCTCCTCGAGCAGGGGCGTCACGTCGAGTCCCGCCGCGTCGCACGCCCGCTCGGCGGTGAAGGGCGCCAGCACCTCCCGCAGCGTCTCCACGTCGGCCGGGTCGAGGTCAGGCCGGTCGGGAACGACGTCGACCAGCAGCTCTCGGCACAACCAGGCCAGCACGGCCGAGTCCGAGCCGGGCCGCACGGCCAGGTGCGCGTCGGCGTTGGCCGCCGTGTGGCTGTGGCGGGGGTCGAGGACCCAGACCTTCCCGCCGAGCGAGCGGTAGCGCCGCAGCCGGGTGATCGGGTCGGCCATCGCCGTGCCGTAGCCGTGCGACACCACCGGGTTGATGCCGAAGGCGAGCAGCAGCCCGGGCGCCTCGGGGTCCCACACCGGGTTGAGCATGGGCTGGCCCGTGACCAGCTCGGCCGCAGTCAGCACGGGCGAGTTGTCGACGGTGGCCGCGGTGTAGAGCTGGGGCGAACCCAGCCCGGCGAACCAGGTCATCGAGGCGATCTGGGCCGCGCTGTCGAAGCCGAAGCCGGTCGCCAGGTAGAAGCCGGTCGTGACCGGGTCGAGGGCGCCGGCCAGGTCGGCCAGGACTTCGCCCCACGACACCTCGACGCCCCGCAGCCGGGGGCGGTCGAGCCGGGCCGGCGAGTGATGGAAGGCCCCGAGGGCCCGACCCTTCGGGCACGTGTACCCCCGGGAGACCGGGTGCTCCGGGTCGCCGGCCACGCCGACGACCCGGTCACCTTCGATCTCCACGACGACGCCGCAGGCCGCGGCGCAGATGCGGCAGTAGCTGCGGACCTGCTCCCCCATGGGAGCAGCATGTCAGGCGGCGGACTTCTCCAGGATGTGCACGCCGCACGCCGAGCCGAGGCCGATGACGTGGGCCAGGCCGACCTTGGCGTCCTTGATCTGGCGGTCGCCGGCCTCGCCGCGGAGGTGGTGGCAGATCTCCCAGATGTTGGCGATGCCGGTGGCGGCGATCGGGTGGCCCTTCGACTCGAGGCCGCCGGAGACGTTCACCGGGGTCGTGCCGGTCCGCCAGGTGGCACCGCTCTTGAAGAAGTCGACGGCGCCGCCCTCCTCGCAGAGGCCGAGGTTGTCGTAGTGGACCAGCTCGGCGGTGGCGAAGCAGTCGTGCAGCTCCACGAGGTCGAGGTCCTCCGGCCCGACGCCGGCCTGCTCGTACGCCTGCTTGGCCGCGGCCCGGGTCAGCGTGTTGACGTCGGGGAGGATCTGGCACGCCTCCTGGTACGGGTCACTGGTGAGGATCGACGCCGAGACCTTGACGGCCCGCTTCTGCTGCTCGCCCGAGAGGGTCTTCAGGTACTCGCCCGACACCACCACGGCAGCGGCCGCGCCGTCGCAGTTCGCCGAGCACATGGGCCGCGTGTTCGGGTAGGCGATCATGATGTCGCCCATGATCTCCTCGAGCGTGAACTTCTTCTGGTAGGCGCCCATCGGGTTCAGCGTGGAGTGGGCGTGGTTCTTCTCGCTGATCTGGGCGAACAGCTCGAAGGCGTTGTCGATGTCGCCGTACTGGTGCAGGTAGCCCATGCCGACCTGGGCGAACACGCCGGGCATGGTGTCGGTGCCGATGCGCCCGTCGACGCCGGCGACCGCGCCGTAGCGACCGGACGGGGTCCACTCGTCCTTGTCGGGGCCCCGGGAGCCACCGGCGAGGAGCCCGGCCCCGGAGAGCTTCTCGACGCCGACGGCGAGGCCGACGGAGGTCTCGCCCGCCTTGATGGCCATGATCGCCGTGCGCAGCGCGGTGGCACCCGTGGCGCAGGCGTTGGCCACGTTGAAGACGGGGATGCCGGTCTGGCCGATCTGCTTCTGGAGCTGCTGGCCGATGCCCGCGGCGGCGGCCATGAGGTTGCCGGCCGCCAGGACGCCGACGTCCTTCATCGTCACCCCGCCGTCGGCGAGGGCGCCCATGGCCGCCTCGGCGGCCAGGTCGATGGTGTCCTTGTCCGGGTGCTTCCCGAACTTCGTCATGGTGATGCCCAGGATGTAGATGTCGTCGCTCGCCATCGCGTGCCCCTCCCTTAGTTGAGCGGCTCGAAGCCGAAGCCGACGGCCTCGGTGCCCGCTGCGTCCGTGCCGACCTCGTAGGTCGCCAGCTTCACCTTCATGCCGAGCTTCACGTGCTCGGGGTCCGCCGGCGTGTTGATCACGTTGCCCTTCACGCTGGTGCCGTCGCAGTCGACGACGCCGGCCACGAACGGGACGGGGACGCCGGGCGCGGCGAACGACACGATCGTGAAGGCCTTGAGCTCACCGGTGGTGGACACGTCGGCCTTCTTGAACTCGGTGCCGAAGCAGCTCGCACAGGCGTTGCGGCGGTCGAAGAACCTCGCACCGCAGTTGGTGCACTCGTTGGCCACGAGGTGCGGCTCGTCACCGAGCACCAGGTAGTCGACGAGCGGGACGGGCTGGGCCATGCGGGCTCCTCCTCCATCGGGGGTCCATGCAAACGTAGCCACGCGACCCTCGATTCCGCCTAGTCGCTACTCTCGCGCCGACCCGGACCCCACACCCGGTTCGCCCGCCACAGGAGCGGTTCGAGCTTGCGCCACCTCAAGGCCGTCCAACTCATGCTGGGCCTCGCCGTGCTCCTCGTCGCGCTCTTCGGCGGCGTGGCCCACGCCCAGGAGGGCGGCACCAGCATCGGCGGCACCATGTTCCGCGTCGACGACAAGGGCGAGCGCGTGCTCCTCCCCGGTGTGGCGTTCACGGTGAAGCAGGGCGGCAAGGTGATCGGCACCGACGAGACCGGTGACGACGGCCTGTGGCGCGTCGAGGTCCCGGGCTCGGGCACCTACGAGGTCGACCTCGACACCTCCACCCTGCCCGAGGGCATCGGGCTGCGGGACCCCGAGCGGGCGACGCTCGACCGCGTCGAGGTGCTCGAGGGCCAGCAGAAGTCGGTGCTGTTCCCGCTGGGCGCGGCGGCGGCCAAGACGACCTGGAGCGACCGGTTCGACCGCTTCGCCGACCTGGCCGCCAACGGCCTGAAGGTCGGCGCCATCGTGGCCCTGGCCTCGGTCGGCCTGTCGCTGATCTTCGGCATCACCGGCCTCGTCAACTTCGCCCACAGCGAGCTGGTCACGTTCGGCGCCCTGGTGGCCTGGGAGTTCAACGCCCTCGGGCTCCCGTTGGTGGTCGCCGCCCTGTTCGGCGTGGCCGGCGGCGCGCTCCTGGGCTTCGGCCTCGAGCGGGGCCTGTTCGGCCCGTTGCGGCGGCGGCGCATGGGCAACACCGCGCTGATGGTCGTCTCCATCGGCCTCTCGCAGTTCCTCCGCAACCTCTACCTGCTGTTCTTCGACGGGGCACCCCGCAAGTTCGAGGACTACGCCATCCAGCGGGCCGTGAACATCGGCCCGATCTCGATCCTGCCCAAGGACCTGTTCATCATCGGGATCTCGCTCACGCTGCTGCTGGTGGTGGGCTGGCTGCTGAAGTCGACCCGCACCGGCACCGCCATGCGGGCCGTGGCCGACAACCGCGACCTGGCCGAGTCGTCGGGCATCGACGTGCAGCGCATCATCCTCGTGACCTGGGTGATCGGCGCCGGGCTCGCCGCCCTGGGCGGGATCCTCTACGGCACCACCCAGACGGTGTCGTGGGACATGGGCTTCACCATCCTCCTCGCCATGTTCGCGGCCGTGGTGCTCGGCGGGCTGGGCTCGGCCTACGGCGCCATGGTCGGCGGCCTCGTGATCGGCATGGCCAGTGAGCTCAGCACCTACTGGCTCGAGACGGAGTTCAAGTACGTGACCGCCCTGGGCGTGCTGATCGTGGTGCTGCTGGTCCGCCCCCAGGGGATCCTCGGCGTCCGAGAGCGGGTGGGCTGACCGATGCTCGGCGACATCATCTTCCCCGCCATCCGGGCCGCCATCGGCGTGCCGGCCGCGGCCTACGCCCTGTCGGCCCTCGGGCTGAACATCCACTTCGGCTACACCGGCCTCTCGAACTTCGGCCAGGTCGGCTTCATGCTCGTCGGCGCCTACGGGACGGCGATCACCGTCGACCACGGCGGCCCGCTCTGGCTCGGCATCCTCGTCGGCATCGGCGCCGCCGTGCTCCTCGGCCTCCTGCTCGGCCTGCCCACGCTGCGACTCCGGGCCGACTACCTCGCCATCGTCACCATCGCCACCGCCGAGATCCTGCGCCTGCTCACCCGGACCGAGCGGCTGTCGGGCCTGACCCACGGCGTGTTCGGCATCACCCGCTTCGCCAACTCGTTCTACGCCGTCAACCCGATACCCGACGGGCGCTACGGCATCGGCGAGGTGAGCTTCTCGGCCCGCAACCTCTGGGTGATCGTCGTGGGGTGGACGCTGGTCGCCCTCGTCGCCCTGCTCACCTTCCTGCTCGTGCGCAGCCCGTGGGGCCGGGTGCTGAAGTCGATCCGGGAGGACGAGGACGCCGCCCGCAGCCTGGGCAAGAGCGTCTTCTCCTACAAGCTCCAGAGCCTGGTGCTGGGCGGGACGTTCGGCGCCCTCGCCGGCATCCTCCTGGCCATCGACAACCAGTCGGTGAACCCCGACAGCTACCTCGCCGTCGTGACGTTCTTCGCCTACACGATCCTCGTCCTGGGCGGACCGGCCAAGGTGCTGGGGCCGGTGCTCGGTGCGGTGGTGTTCTGGTTCCTGTCGATCAGCCTCGACGGCGTCCTGCGGGTCGGCTTCGACATGCGCAGCAGCGACGTCGGCGCCATCCGCTTCGCCCTCGTCGGCCTCGGCCTCATGCTGCTCATGATCTTCCGGCCCCAGGGGATCCTCGGCGACCGGGAGGGGGCGGTGCTGGATGACTGACCTGTCGGCGTCTGGACCGATCCTCGTGGTCGACGGGATGCGCCGCACGTTCGGCGGCCTCACCGCCGTCGACGTCGAGCACGTCGAGGTGCCGCGCGGCCAGATCACCGCCCTGATCGGACCCAACGGCGCCGGGAAGACCACGTTCTTCAACCTGGTCACCGGCTTCGACAAGCCCGACGCCGGCCGGTGGAGCTTCGACGGCCGCGACGTCAGCCACACGAGCGCCCCGCGGCTGGCCCAGCTCGGCATGGTCCGCACCTTCCAGCTCACCAAGGTGCTGCCCCGGATGACGGTGCTGGAGAACATGCTCCTCGCCGCGCCGAAGCAGCGGGGCGAGCGCATCCTCGGCGCCCTCGTGCCCGGCGTGTGGCGGGGCGAGGAGGCGGCCAACCACGACAAGGCCCGAGCCCTGCTCGACCGCTTCGGCCTCGACGCCAAGCGGGACGACTGGGCCGGCTCGATGTCGGGCGGCCAGCGCAAGCTGCTCGAGATGGCCCGGGCCCTCATGGTCGAGCCCTCGCTGCTCATGCTCGACGAGCCCATGGCCGGCGTGAACCCGGCGCTGGTCGAGTCGCTGCTCGGCCACGTCACGGCCATGCGCGACGAGGGGCGCACGATCCTGTTCGTGGAGCACGACATGGACGTGGTGATGTCGATCAGCGATCGCGTCGTGTGCATGGCCCAGGGCCAGGTGATCTCGGAGGGCACGCCCGACCAGGTGTCGAACGACCCCGCCGTGATCGACGCCTACCTCGGCAAGTCCCATGGGGCACCGGCATGACCTTGCTGGACGCCCAGTCGCTCGTGGCCGGCTACCTGCCCGGCGTCGACATCCTCCACGGCTGCTCGGTCCACCTCGATGCCGGCGAGCTCATCGGCATCATCGGGCCCAACGGCGCCGGCAAGTCGACGCTGATCAAGGCCGTGTTCGGGCTGGTGCCGGTGCGGGGCGGCACCGTGACCCTCGAGGGCGACGACATCACCGGTCGGGCGGCCCACGAGCTCGTCGGCATCGGGGTGGGCTACGTGCCCCAGAACCGCAACGTGTTCGGCACCCTGACCATCGCCGAGAACCTCGCCATGGGCACGTTCCTCAAGCCCAAGGAGCACGCCCGCCGCCTGACCCACGTCACCGAGCTGTTCCCGATCCTCCACGACCGCGCCGGGCAGCGCGCCGGCTCGCTCTCGGGCGGCGAGCGCCAGCTCGTGGCCATGGCCCGGGCCCTCATGGCCGAGCCCCGGGTGCTCCTGCTCGACGAGCCGTCGGCTGGCCTCTCCCCCGCCATGCAGGACGAGGTGTTCGACCGCATCGCCGAGATCAACCGGGCCGGGGTGTCGATCCTCATGGTCGAGCAGAACGCCCGCCGCTGCCTCCAGCTCTGCCACCGGGCCTACGTGCTCGACCAGGGGGTCGACGCCCACACCGGCACCGGCCAGGCGCTCCTCGACGACCCTCGCGTTGTCGAGCTCTACCTCGGCACCCTCGCCAAGAAGGCCTAGCGACCAGCGAACCGGCGATGGTCGGTGGACAGATGTGTCCACCATCCGTCGCGAGTTCGGCACCCGGACGCGAACGAGGGGCCCCCGGAGGGACCCCTCGTCACGTGCTGGTGCTGCGGACTACTTGATGTCCACCTGCTTGTCGGTGACGTACTTGCCGTCGGCACCGAAGGTGTAGACGTCGTAGGTGCCGGCACCGGGCTCGCCGGCCTCGGTGAAGTTGAGCGGGCCGGCGGCGCCGTCGTAGTCGATGTCCTTGCCGTCCTTGAGCAGGGCGACGCAGTCCTTGACCGTCGTGCACTTCTCGCCGTCCTTGGTGATGCCGATCATGGCGTCACGGATGGCCGTCGGGTCGTCCGTACCGGCCTTGATGGCGGCCAGGGCGATGGTGATGGCGCAGTCGTAGGCGTGGGCCGAGTAGATCGTGTCCGTGCCCGGCGCGAAGGCGGCGAACGCCTTCGGGAAGAAGGCGGCACCGTTCTTCGGAGCCGACGACGCCGCCGTGCCCCGGATGCCCTGGGTGACGGCCGGGTTGTTCGGATCGACCTTCTTGTACAGCTCGTTGGTCTGGAGGCCGTCGGTCACGTAGACGGTGACGTCGGCCGGGCCGATCTTGTTGGCGATCATGGCCGAGATGACCTGGCCGCCGGTGTCCGGGTAGGCGATGAGCGCCACGGCGTCGGGCTTGGCCGCGGCGACCTGCTTGGCCTCGGCCGTGAAGTCGCTGCCGTTCGGGTCGTAGAACGCCTCGGAGGCGATCGTGGCGCCGTTGGCCTCGAGCCGCTTCTTCAGGTCGGCGCCGAAGCCCTTCCCGTAGTCGTTGTTGATGGCGATGATGCCGACGTTGCTCTTGCCGTCGTCGGTGATCACGTCGCCGAGCGCCGCGCTCTGGAGGTTGTCCGGCGGGGCGGTGCGGAAGTAGTAGCCGTCGTCCGCGTAGGTGGTGAGGCCCGAACCGGTGTTGGACGGCGAGCACTCGACGACCTTGGCGCCGGTGATCTTGTCGATCACGGCCATCGTCACGGAGGTGGCGGCGGCGCCGATGACGGCGTCGACCTTGTCGGTGTTGAGCAGCTTGTCGACGGCCGTCGAGGCGACGTCGGGATCGGTGCCGTCGTCGGCCTGGGCCAGCTCGACGTCCTTGCCGTTCACGCCACCGGCGGCGTTGATGTCGCGGATGGCCATCTCGACGCCCTTGATCATGGGCGGGCCGAGGAACGACAGGTCACCGGTCTGCGGCAGCAGGTAGCCGAGCTTCAGGACGCCGTCGCCGGCATCGGTCGAGGCCGCCGGCTTCTCGGTCGTGTCGCTGCTGCTCGCGCCCTTCTTGTCGTCGCTGCCGCATGCGGCGGCGACGAGGCCCAGTGCCATCAGCACCGCGATCAGCCGCCAGAGCGGGTTTCGTCGGGTCATGCACGTCTCCTCGGTCCTTACGGATGTGTGGGTGTTCCGTCCCCCCCAGGGTCGGAGCTACCAGAGGGTAACCGCCCAGCCCGGAGCGGGCTCGGGATGCAGACTGAACGGATGCTGACCGAGCTCCTGTACCTCCGCGACGCCGAGCTGCGCACGTTCACGGCCACCGTGGTCGAGGCCGCCGACGACGCCCTCGTGCTCGACCGCACCGCCTTCTACGTGACCGGCGGCGGCCAGCCCCACGACACCGGCCGGCTCGGCGACGCCATCGTCGTCGACGTGGTGAAGCGCGACGGCGAGGTGTGGCACGTGCTCGAGGGCCCGGTGCCGGCCGTCGGGTCGACCGTCGACGGCGAGCTCGACTGGGACCGCCGCCACGCCCTCATGCGCACCCACACCGCGCTGCACGTGCTGTGCGGCGTGATCTGGAACGAGTGGGGCACGGCGGTGACCGGCGGGAACATGGAGCCGCTCGCCGCCCGCATGGACTTCGAGTTCGACCCGCTCCCCGAGGGCTTCGGCGAGACGGTCGAACGACTGGTGAACGCCGAGCTGGCCGCGGCCCGCCCCATCGAGGTCAGCTTCCTCCCCCGCGACACCGCGGTGATGGACGAGGACCTGATCCGCACCAAGGTGAGCCTCATCCCCGAGTCCGTGCCGGAGATCCGGGTGGTCGACATCGTCGGCCTCGACAAGCAGGCCGATGGCGGCACCCACGTGGCGTCGACCGATCAGGTCGGGCGCATCCGCGTGGTCAAGACCGAGTCGAAGGGCAAGGGCAACAAGCGCATCCGCATCGAGGTCGTCGACGCCTGACCGGATTGTGCGGAACCTCCCCGGGGTGGCCGGACGTCTGACCGGGTACGGACTGCCCACGGACAGGCAGCTCGCCGCCGTCGGAAGGTCAACACATGAAGCCAGTGGGCAAGCTGCTCATCCTCGTCTCCGCGCTCCTGATCGGTGGGATGGTCGGCGCCCCAGCCGCCTTCGCCGCCGTGGCCGGGCCTCCCACCAACGTCACGGCGACCGCCGCCGACGCCTCGGCGGTGGTGTCCTGGCAGGCCCCGACCAGCGACGGCGGAGCCACCATCACCGGCTACACGGTGACGTCGAGCCCGGGCGGTCGCACCGCCAGCACCAACGGCACCGGCCGGACCGCGACCGTCACCGGGCTCACCAACAGCACCAGCTACACGTTCACCGTCGTGGCCACGAACGCCTCGGGCGCCAGCCCGGCATCGGCGGCATCGAACGCCGTGACCCCCGCGGCGGTCCCGACCGTGCCCCGCACGGTGACGGCGACCGCCGGTGATGCACAGGCCACCGTCCAGTGGACGGCGCCGGCCAGCAACGGCGGGAGCGCGATCACCGGCTACCGGGTGACCACCAGCCCCGGCGGCACCGTCGTCACCACGACCGGCGCGGCGACCAACGCCACCGTCACCGGGCTCGCCAACGGCACCGCCTACACCTTCACCGTCACCGCCGTGAACGCCATCGGGGCCGGTCCGGCGTCGGGCGCGACCAACCCGGTCACCCCGACCGGCACCCCGCCGGCGCCCACCAACGTCAAGGCCACCGCCGGCGACACGACCGCCACCGTGACCTGGTCCCCGCCCGCCAGCACCGGCGGCAGCACCATCACCGGCTACACGGTCGTCGCCGCACCGGGCGGCCGCTCGGCCACCACCAACGGCAACGGGCGCAGCGCCACCGTGACCGGTCTGACCAACGGCACCGCCTACACCTTCACCGTCCGGGCCACCAACGCCCGCGGCGCCGGGGCCGTGGCCACGACGGCCGCCGTCACCCCCTTCGGCCTGCCCGCGGCGCCGACCGGCGTGGTCGCGACCGCCGGCGACCGCTCGGCCAGCGTGCGCTGGACGGCACCGTCGGCCAACGGGTCGGTCATCACGACCTACGTCGTCACCGCCACCCCGGGCGGGCGCACCGCCTCCGTCGGCGGCTCCCTCACCACCGCCACCGTGACCGGGCTCACCAACGGCACCAGCTACACGTTCAAGGTGACGGCCACCAACGCCAAGGGCACCGGCCCGGCGTCGTCCGCATCGAACGCCATCCGCCCGCTCGCCGTCAACGACGTCCGGCGCCTGGCCGGCACCTCCCGCATCGGCACGGCCATCGCCGCATCCGTCGACAACTGGGCGACCGCGTCCGGGGGCGCCACCGCCACCCGGGGCCTGGCCCAGGCCGTGGTGCTGGCTCGGTCCGACAACTTCGCCGACGCCCTGTCGGCCACCCCGCTCACCGCCCGCAAGGTCGGCCCGCTGCTGCTCAGCCCGCCGGCCGGCCTCGACGCCGCGGTGCGCGCCGAGATCCAGCGGATCCTCACCCCCGGGAAGACCGTGTACCTCCTCGGCGGCACCGCCGCGGTGTCGGCTGCGACCGAGTCCATCCTGCGGTCGGACGGCTACGTGGTCGTCCGCCTCGCCGGGGGCGACCGGTTCGCGACCGCCGTCGAGGTGGCCAACACGGGGCTCGGCAACCCGAGCACGCAGTTCCTGGTGACCGGGCTCGACTTCCCCGACGCCCTCGCGGCCGGTGCCGCCGCGGCCAAGGTCGGCGGCGCCGTGCTGCTGACCAACGGGGCGGCGCTCGAGACGTCGACGTCCAACTACCTCGCCGCCCACCCGGCGACTCGCTACACGGTCGGCGGCCAGGCCACGACGGCCTACCCGTCCGGCCAGGCCGTGGTGGGCACGGACCGCTACGACACCGCGGTCCGAGTGGCCCGCAAGTTCTTCACGCTGGCCACGCCGGCGACCGTCGGCATCGCCGCCGGGCGTTCGTTCCCCGACGCCCTCAGCGGTAGCGCCCACGTCACCTACCGGGGCGGTCCCCTGCTCCTCGTCGGCGACACCCTGCCGACCGTGGTCCGCACCTACCTCGTCGAGCAGCGCGACGCGATCTCCTACGCCGCGGCATACGGCGGCTCGGCCCTGCTGTCGGACGCGCTCCTCAACGACGTGCGGGCGGCCATGACGTAGGTCGAGGGCGATGCCGGTCGAGCGGGAGCTCGTCGCTCAGGCGGCGAGCTCCCGCTTCTCGGCCCGGAGCGACGTCCAGATGGCGACCGTGAGGACGCTGGCGATGACGACCAGCGAGGCCCAGATGGGCAGGTGGTACCAGTGGCCGGCGATCATCTTCACGCCGACGAAGCCCATGATCACGCCGAGGCCGACGTTCAGGTAGCGGAAGCGGTCCTTCATGCCGGCGAGCAGGAAGTACAGCGACCGCAGGCCGAGGATGGCGAAGGCGTTCGACGCGAACACGATGAACGGCTCCCGACTCACGGCCAGGATCGCCGGCACCGAGTCGACGGCGAACACCACGTCGGTCGCCTCCACCAGCACGAGCACCACGAACAGCGGCGTCGCCACCCGCTTCAGGCCCTGCTTGGTGAAGAGCTTCTGGCCGTCGTAGTCGTCGGTCGTGGGGAGCACCCGGCGCACGATGCGCAGCACCGGGTTCTTCTCCGGGTGCATCTCCTCCCCCGAGTGCCGGGCGATCTTGATGCCGGAGTACACGAGGAAGGCGCCGAAGACGTAGAGCACCCAGTCGAACGCCTCGATGAGGGCGACCCCGGCGAAGATGAAGATCGCCCGCAGCACGAGGGCGCCGAACACGCCCCAGAACAGGACCCGGAACTGGTACTGGGCCGGCACGGCGAAGAACGAGAAGATCACGGCCCAGACGAACACGTTGTCGACCGAGAGGCTCTTCTCGATCAGGTAGCCCGACAGGTACTCGAGCGCCGGCTGGCCGCCCTGCCACACCGCCAGCACGACGATGAAGCCGAGGCCGATGCTGATCCAGACGGCGCTCTCGATCGCCGCCTCCTTGAACGAGATCACGTGCGGCGTGCGGTGCACGACCAGCAGGTCGACCAGGAGCATGGTGGCGATGACGCCGACCAGGGCGACCCACGCCCACGGCGGGACGTCGAAGCTGGCGAAGCTCTCGTCGGATGCGGCCGACGACGCGAGCAGGGACGGGAACATGCGGACTCCTTCGACTGTCGTGATGGACAGTCGAAGGTCTCGCTACCCACCGTTGCGGTGAGCCGGACAGGCCGGGTGCCGAAGCACCGTGATGACGGCCGACGTCCGTGGGGCTACTCCCCCTCGACCTGTGCAGTGTACCGGCCTCAGCCTCGGCGGGGAGCAGCGCGCCCCTCACGCCTTGGCGTTCGGCGCGTCGCCGCTCTGCCATGGCCACCGCCCGGACACCTCCATCTCGAGGGTGAACGACAGGAACGTACGGATCAGCACGATGACGGCGAGCACGCCGACGCTCGTGAAGCTGGGAGACACAGCGACGGTTCGGATGATGTCGCCCGCCACGAGCACCTCGAGCCCGAGGAGGATCGCCCGTCCGATCCGATGACGTGCTGCCTTGTAGCTGTCCGGGGCTCGTCCGTCGCGAGCGAACATGAGCGCGGCCAGGACGAAGCCGACGACCATCAAGCCGACACCCGCGGCATCGACCGCCTTGCCCACGACATCGACTGCGTTCCGGAACTCCATGGCGGTGGCCCTACCCCGGGTTCGTCATGGAGCCTGGATCTCGACCGACGCAGCGCGCACGCCACCGCCCATGTTGACTATCGGCGTGCGCCAGCAGATCGAACGCGTGACCGACGCTCCTCGTGCGCACACGCCCAGCGGGGCCGCGGAGGCGTGGTCCGGTGGGACGACGACCGTGTGGTCACAGGAGCGCGGCGACCTCGCGGTCGTCGTGCTCGCGCCTCCCGCGCCGACGGAGCCGCACGTCGTGCTCTGTCGCCGGGCCGACGGCTGGTCCGTCGTCGTGACGAGCAACCAGATGGGGTTCCTCTCCTATGACGGATCCCCCGGACCGTGGATACGCGAAACCAACGATCCGCTGGGGGTGAGCCTCGCCCGATGCGATGCCGGCGCGAGCGTCACCGCCGTGCGCTGCAGGTACCCGGATGGTCAGGTCGTGGAGGAGTCAGTCGTCGAGGGACGGTGGCACCTGGCGCGCTGGGACATGCGCATGTGGGGCGGTGGCGCCCCGATGCCCATCGTCGAAGCGGTGCTGGTCGACGGTTCCTGGCAGCCATCGATCACGCCCGATCTGGCGATGACCGAGGAGGACGTGTTCAGCGAATCACCCGTCGAGATGGACTCCGATGTCTGGGCGTTGTTCGATCACCTCAACGACACGGACCCGGCGCTCGCGTGGGCGCTCGTCCGGAAGGTCATCGATCGGCTCGACGACGAGCAGCTCGGCCTCCTCGGCGCCGGCCAGCTCGAGAACATCTTCCGGGAGGAGGGTGAGGTCTTCTTCCCCTTGATGGCTGCCGCCGCCCGTGAAGATCCGAGGGTCGCAGAGGCGCTGTCGAACATCTGGGCCTACGACGCTCCTCTGCGCCCCCAGCTCTCTGCGCTGCTGCGGGAGCTCGGCATCGCCCAGGGCTGACGCCGGGCGGGGCCAGTCGCAGGCATCAGAGCCCGAGCAGGGCGGCGATGACCGGCAGGGCCAGCACGGCCAGGATGACGAGGATCGAGCCGACGACGAACGAGCGGGGCAGGGGTCGACCCTGGCGACGGCGCTCGTTCACTCCCCGGGTCATCCGCCACATGCCCTGGATCCTTCCCGCCGGGCTGAACGGGCTGGCCTCGAACCCCGAGCCGGGCGCCGACCACATCGTCGGCGGCGTGTCGTCACCGGGCCAGGCCTTGCCGCTGAGCTTCGGCAGCGGCCGGCGCGGCTTGCGCCGACGGATGCCCGCGCGCCCCACTTCAGCCCTGGCCGGGAAGCACGCGACAGGAGTCGCAGACGGACTCGATGCGGCGGATGACGCCGAGGAGCGAGTGCATGCGGATCCCTTTCGACTGCGGTGAGCCGGACAGGCCGGGTGCCGACGCACCGTGATGACGGCCGACGTCCGTGGGGCTGTCCCCCTCGACCTGCACACGGTTGGGCGGCGAGATCCGCAACGAGGAACGGCCACGGCACCGTGCCGTGGCCGTCTCTCGATGGTGGAGCTGGCTAGGCCAGGATCGTGCTGATCCGCTCCGCGTCGGCGAGCAGCGCAGCGGCGGTCGCGGCGCTGAGCTTCTTGCCGCTCTGCGCCTTCACCTCGTTGCTGAACGCCTTGAGGGCGGCGCGAGCCCCGGCGCGGTCACCGGCAGCCACGAGGGCCTGGATGCCCTGCACCTTGCTGGTGAAGCTGCCACCCGGGCCGACGCCCGTGACCGCGGCGGCGAGGGCCTGGAGCTGCTCGGCCGCACCGCGGACCGTGACCGTGAAGCCCGTGGCTGCGGTGTTGCCGGCGTGGTCGGTGGCGGTGCACACGACGGAGGTGGTCCCGATGCCGAAGGTCGTCCCCGAGGCGGGGCTGCACGTGGCAACCACGGCGACGTCGACCGCGTCGTGGGCATCGGCGGTGAAGGTCACCGAGGACCCGGCGCTGGTGGCGGCGTCGACCGTCTGGTCGGCGAGCGAGCCGAACACCGGTGCCGTCGTGTCCGCGACCGTCACCGTGAACGAACCGGTCGAGGTGTTGCCGCTGTGATCGGTGGCGGTGCAGGTCACCGTGCTCGCCCCGAGGGCGAACGTCGAGCCGGCGGCCCGATCGCAGGACACCGACGGGGAGGCGTCGACCCCATCGGTCGCCGAGACGGCGTAGCCGACCGCCGCGCCAGCACCCGAGGAGGCCTCGGCGACGACATCACCCAGCACCAGGACCGGCGCCGTCGTGTCGGCGACCGTCACCGTGAACGAACCGGTGGAGCTGTTGCCGCTGTGATCGGTGGCGGTGCAGGAGACCTTCGTCGCGCCCAGCCCGAACGTCGAGCCCGCGGCCCGATCGCACGACACGGACGGCGAGGGGTCGACCACATCGGTCGCCGAGACGGCGTAGCCGACCGCCGCGCCAGCACCCGAGGAGGCCTCGGCGACGACATCACCCAGGACCAGGACGGGCGCCGTCGTGTCCGCCACGACGACGTGGAAGCTCGACGGGGCGCTGGTGTTGCCGGAGGCATCGCGGGCCGTGCAGGACACCGTGGTCGTGCCGAGGCCGAACGTCGAGCCCGACGGCGCGCTGCAGTTGACGGCGGGCGCCGGGTCGGCGACGTCGGTCGCCGACGCGGTGTAGCTGACGTTCGCACCGCCGGACGAGGTGGCCTCAGCGGTGATGTCGTGCAGGGCGAGCACCGGGGCGCTCGTGTCCCGCACCGTGACCTTGAAGGACTTGCTCGCCGTGGTGCCGGAGGGCGCGGTGGCCACGCAGGAGACGGTCGTCGTGCCGAGCGGGAACCGGCTGTTCAACGCCGGCGAGCAGACGGGAGTGATCGGCGTGCCGCCCTGGCTGGCACTCACCGACAGGCTCGTGGTGGCGCCGGCGGTCGTGTTGGCCTCGACCGTCTGGTCGGCGGGCACCGTGATCGTCGGAGCGACCACTGCGGGCTCGGCATACATCCGGAGCCCGAAGTCGAGGTTCACGTACTGGTAGTTGAACGTGGAGTCGTAGTAGTTGAACATCGAGCCGTTGGGGAGGACGTCGCTGATGGCGCCGATGCCCATCTGGGCCCCGGCGATGCCGCGGATCCGCAGCACGTAGCTGGTGCCCCCGGTGAGCGCGACGGGAGCGTCGAGGTTGAGGCGGGAGAAGTTGTAGCCGCCGTACGCGCCGTCCGGCACGGTCTGCCCGCTCCCGGTGGCGAGCACGGTGCCCGACGGGGTCAGGATGTCGAGTGCGACCTTCCCCGGGGTGTAGGGCTGGTTGGTCTGCAGCAGCGCCACCGACGCGACCGTCATGTTCGTCGGGGGCCGGAAGCCCTGCCCCCACGTGACGAAGGTCCCGGCCGACGTGAAGCTGCGCACGGGTCCTTCGGCGGCGAGCACGGGGGCACCAGAGGCCGCCGAGGCCGAGGTCGCCGCTCCGGCGACGACGCCGGTGAGCAGTAGTGCGGCGCCGAGGGCGCGCGCCAGTCGAGAGCGAAGCTGCATGAAGGGGTCTCCGTGTCCGTCGTCGGAGGCGGCGGTGCTGCCTGGACCTCCTCCTTCGACTGTACGAACCACCCCGTGCTCCAACGAGGGCGCATGCGGGCCATCTTTGGCGGGGCGACTGTCATGGCCCGAAGGGTCGAACCGGGGCGCGCTGCCGGCCGATCGGACGTAGGCGCTGGTCAGGGCCTACGTACCGGTACGTAGATCAGCCTTGGCCGGGGAGGAGGCGGTAGGCGTCGTAGACGGACTCGATGCGACGGATGACGCCGAGGAGCGAGTCGAGGTGGCTGGGGTCGGCCAGCTCGAAGTCGAAGCGCATGCGGGAGATCCGGTCGGTTCCGGTCTGGGTGGCACAGGCGAGGATGTTGACGTGGTGGTCGGCGAGGGAGGCCGACACGTCGCGCAGCAGGCGGGAGCGGTCGAGCGCCCGCACCTCGATCGACACGACGAACGTGTCGTTGCCCTGGTTCTCGTCCCACTCGACGTCGATGAGCCGGTCCTGCTGCTCGCCGGCGAGCGACACGGCGTTGGCGCAGTCGGCCCGGTGGACCGACACCCCGCGGCCGCGGGTGACGAAGCCCATGATCTCGTCGCCCGGCACCGGGGTGCAGCAGCGGGAGAGGCGGACCATGACGTCGTCGAGGCCCTCGACGTGCACGCCCGAGGTGGGCTTGCGGCGCCGCGGCGCCCGGGCCGTGATCGGGAGCTGCTCCTCACCCTCGCCGGAGCGGAGGTCGCGGGAGATGCGCTGGGCCACCGAGAGGGCCGACACGTGGTTCTCGCCGATGGCGACGTAGAGGGCGTCGAGGTCGAGGTACGACATGGCCACCGCCGTCTCGGCCAGCACCGGCCCCGACAGCAGCTTCTGGACCGGGAGGCCCTCGCGCCGCAGGGCCCGGGTCAGCTCGTCCTTGCCCGTCTCGAGGGCGTCCTCCCGCCGCTCGCGGGAGAACCACTGCTTGATCTTGTTGCGGGCGCGCGGGGTGACGGCGATGTTCAGCCAGTCGCGCGACGGCGAGTGGTCGACCTTCGACGTGAAGATCTCGACGGTGTCGCCCGACTGGAGCTTGGAGTCGAGCGGCTGGAGCCGACCGTTGACCCGGGCCCCGATGCAGGCGTGCCCGACGTCGGTGTGGATCGTGTAGGCGAAGTCGATCGGCGTGGCGCCGTCGGGCAGGGTGACGACCTTGCCCTTGGGCGTGAAGACGAAGACCTCGTCCTGCTCGAGGTCGACCCGGAGGGTCTCCATGAACTCGTTGGGATCGCCGGTCTCGGACTGCCAGTCGACGATCCGGTTCAGCCACGCCATGTCGGCGCCGGAGAGGTCGCCCTCCTTGTAGGCGTAGTGGGCGGCCACGCCCAGCTCGGCCCGGGTGTGCATCTCCCGCGTGCGGATCTGGAACTCGACCGGCTTGCCCTGGGGCCCCACCACCGTCGTGTGCAGCGACTGGTAGAGGTTGAACTTCGGCATGGCGATGTAGTCCTTGATCCGACCCTGGACCGGCTTCCACGTGGCGTGGATCGAGCCCAGCGCCGCGTAGCAGTCCTCGACCCGGTCGACCACGACCCGGATGCCCACGAGATCGAAGATCTCGCCGAACTCCTTGCCCTTCACGACCATCTTCTCGTAGATGGACCAGAGGTGCTTCGGGCGACCGGTGACCTCACCGGTGATGCGCAGCTCGTGCAGGCGCTCCCGCACCGAGGCCACGACCTGGGCCAGGTAGATGTCGCGCTCGGGTGAGCGGGTCGAGACCATCTGCTCGATCTCGGCGTACCGCTTCGGGTGCAGCGAGGCGAAGGCGAGGTCCTCGAGCTGCTGCTTCATGTCCTGCATGCCCAGGCGGTGGGCCAGCGGGGCGTAGATGTCGAGCGTCTCCTGGGCCGTGCGCTCCTGCTTGAACGTCGGCATGGCGGCGATCGTGCGCATGTTGTGGAG
>JAODBP010000030.1 GCA_025464025.1 Actinomycetes bacterium
GCCGGCGCCGCGGCGGCGGCCGCGGCCGCGCCGGTCGTGGCCACCAACCACGGCAATCCCGTCGTCGCCAGCGTCCGGGCGCCGCAGTACACGGTCCAGGGTCGGTACGCCTGGCCGGTGAGCATGACCACCGGCGCGGCGCTGGCGACTCGCTCCTGGATCATCCAGCACGTCATCGCCACCGGTGACGGCCTCAACGTCGACCTCTACGAGGCGTTCGAGGTCGCGCCCGGGGCGACGACCAGCGCGGAGGACATCTTCCAGGACGACCCGAGGGCGGACGACGGATCGGTGCGGGTGGTCGGGCGCTTCCAGCACATCTCCTACAGCGACGCCGCCGACCGACCTCCCGGCATGGAGCCCGGCGCGGTCGGGGGCTCGGACGACAGCCAGCCGACGTCGGCGTCCGCCCCGCCGGGGTGGGTGGCCGGCGCGGGCACGCGCCACGAGCTCGACTTCGCCTGGGACGACAGCCGGAACCCACCGGCCACCCGGTTCACCACCGAGCCCAACGGTGGCACCGCCGAGCACAAGGCGAACCCGGCAGACCTCCGGAGCGGCTGACATGCTCGCGGCCATGGGGGATGCGCTGCTGATCAAGGGTGGGGACGTCGTCGACGGGACCGGGGCGCCGGCCGTGCGGGCCGACGTGCGGGTCCGTGACGGCCGGATCGCCGAGGTCGGCCCCGACCTGGCCCCCGACGGCGAGGCGACGATCGACGCGGCGGGCGCCTACGTCACACCCGGGCTGATCGAGTCGCACACCCACTTCGACGCGGCCGTGTGGTGGGACCCCGACTGCGACCCGATGCCGGCGCACGGCTGCACGACGATGGTGCTCTCGAACTGCGGCCTGGGCCTGGCACCGCTGCGGCCGAGCGAGCAGGACCACCTCGTCGACCTGTTCGCCTTCATCGAGGACATCCCGGCCGAGGCGTTCCACGCCGCCGTGCCGTGGACGTGGGCCACGTGGTCCGAGTACCACAAGGTCGCCGCCGGCCACCCGACGGCCGTGAACACGGTCGGCTTCCTCCCCCACCAGATGCTGCGCACGTGGGTCATGGGCGCCGATGCGTGGGAACGACCGGCGACCGACGCCGAGCGGGCCGAGCTGTGCGCCGTCCTCGACGAGGCCCTCACCGCCGGCGCCCTCGGGCTGTCGACCTCGGTGATGGACACCGACCGCGACAACCGCCTCGTGCCGAGCCGGTTGGCCGACGACGCCGAGCTCGAGGCCATGGTCGGCGTGCTCGCCCGTCACCGCGCCGTCTTCCAGTACGTGCCCCGCATCCGCCAGCCCGAGTTCCTCGCCGACATCGAGCGGGTGGCGGCGATGACGAGCCGAGCCGGCGTGTCGCTCCTGTTCGCCGGCTACCAGCTCGAGGAGGCGGCCTCCCCGGCCCGCCACGAGCTCGAGGCCTTCCTCGCCCCGTGGTGGGCCCGGCACGCGCCGGTGTGGGCCAACTTCAGCGTGCGCCCGTCGCACGTGAACATGCACTTCGAGCGCTCGATCATGTGGAGCGGCGTGCCGGCTTGGCACGAGGTCGTGAACGCCTCGCCCGAGGGCAAGCGCGCCGTCCTCGGCGACGAGGGGTGGCGGGCCCGGGCCCGCCACGAGTGGGACACCTGCGCCTACACGCTCGTGCCGATCCACTCCCCCGAGCGGCTGCTGCTCATCGGCGGACCGCAGTCCGGCGAGTCGCTGGCCGAGGCCGCCGCCCGCACCGGCGCGCACCCGTCGGACGCGCTGGCCCACTGGCTCCTGGCCACCGACCTCTCCGGCAACATCCGCACCACCCACCGGCCCATCGACGACGCGGCCGCCGTCGACCTGCTGCGCTCGCCGTTCAGCCTCTCCGGCGCGAGCGACGCCGGTGCCCACGTGCAGATGTTCAGCGGGGCCGGCGACTCCACCTACCTCCTCGCCCACCTCGTGCGCGATGCCGGCGCCGTGTCGATCGAGGAGGCGGTGCACGCGGTGACGGCTAAGCAGGCGCGCTTCTTCGGCATCCCCGACCGCGGCGTGCTGCGACCGGGCGCGGTGGCCGACCTCGCCGTGTTCGCCCTCGACGACCTCGACCCCGGCACCGAGGTCCAGCGCCACGACCTGCCCGGCGGCGCGTGGCGCTACAGCCGAACGCCCGGCGGCTACCGGGCCACCGTCGTCGCCGGCACCCCGACGTGGCTCGACGGGGCCAGCACGGGCAACCGTCCGGGGTCGATGCTGGCGAGGGGGTGATGTCCGGTTGAGCGGGCCTCGCATGGACCGGGTCGACGAGGACCTCGTGCAGCTCGTGCGCCGGATCTGGGACGCCCCCTGCCTCCTCGTCGCCCTGCCGAGCGGCCGGGTGACGGCGGTGAGCGAAGCCGTCAAGCCGATGCTCGGCCTCGACTCCGACCTGGTCGTCGACCGCCCGGTCGCCTCGATCATGCGGGGGCTGTGGCGGAGCGATGCCATGCGGCTCCTCCTGGCCGAGGCGCAGACGGGCTTCGCCAGCGCGTCGACCGTGCGAGACGGCGGGGGGCAGCTCGTCGACTGCACCGTGTCGGTCCGGATGGTCCGGACCGGGCGACGCTGGGTCTTCATCGTCATCGACCCCAGCGGCGCCTCGGGCGGCGGCACGTTGCTCCGGCTGACCGACGACCTCGACGTGGTCGCCGGCATCGGGGACGGCGACGGGAACATCGCCGAGGTGAGCGCCAACATCTCGAGCCTGCTCGGGTACGACTCGGCCACCCTCGTGCGGATGACCGTCGCCGGGCTCATCCACGCCGACGACTTCCCGAACTTCTACGCGGCCGGCGCGGCGGCGACCACCACGGGCAACCCGGCCTCCCTCCGCCTCCGGTGGCGGCACCTCGACGGGTCCTGGGTCCCGCTGCGCCTCTTCCTCGTGCCCCTGCGAGAGGGACCGAAGGCGCGCTTCTCGTTCGTGCTCGTGCCCGACGGCCTCGACCTCCCACCGGGAGGTCCCACGATCGGTGGGGCGCGCCTCGAAGAGGTGGAGCTGCGGCTGCGCCGCATCGCGCTGGAGATCGCCGCCCTCGGCATCTCCGACGTCCTCGGGGCCGGGATGGCGCCGGAGTCGACCCTGCTCCTCGGCCAGCTCTCGCCGAAGCGACAGGAGATCGTCGCCCGGCTCCAGGCCGGTGAGCGCGTACCGACCATCGCCGAGGAGATGTTCCTCAGCCAGAGCACCATCCGGAACCACCTCTCGGCCACGTTCCGGCACTTCGGCGTGACGTCCCAGGAGGAGCTGGTCCGCCTCCTGCGGGGGACGTCGGCCCGCGGCTAGCTGTTGCCGAAGATGCCGCCGAGCACGCCGGCGGCGCCGCTGGCCCCGCCGGTCTGGCCCGGCATGATCGACCGGATCCAGCTCTGGAGCTCCGACGGGTTGCGGCTCTGGGTCAGGACCCAGCCCGGGCCGGTGAAGTCGAAGACGAGGCCCTCGCCCGACTTGAACGTCTGGGCCATGCCGCCGGTGACCTTGCGGAGCTGGCTGGTCACCGAGTCGGCGAAGGCCACGACGTGCCCGGTGTCGATGACCATCGTCTCGCCGGCAGCCAGCTCGAAGCGGTCGATGGCCCCGTAGCAGGCCAGCAGCATCGGGCCCTGGCCGGTGGCCCGGACGAGGAAGCCGCCCTCGCCGCCCACGAGGTTCTTGAACCCGCCCCACTTGGTGTCGAGCTCGACGCCGGCGGCCGACGCCATCCACGAGCCCTTGGTGACGGACACCGGGGCGTCGGAGGCGACGTCGATCTGCGCCACGTCGCCAGCCAGGAAGTTGGCCAGGTCGACCCAGCCGCCCGTGGCCGGGGCCGTGTAGCTGGTGATGAACAGGCTCTCGCCGCCGAGGACCGAGCGCTTCAGGCCCTTGAGCACACCGCCCTGGGTGCTGGCCTCGACCGCGACGCCGCCCGAGGTCGCCATCATTGCGCCCGACTCGGCCCGGACCTGCTCGCCGGGAGCGAGGGTGACCCGGGCGACGGCGAACGACGGCTGGTGGCGGAGCTGGATGTCCATGGCCGGACGCTACCGAGGCGACCGGCGAGGGGTTCAGGCGGTGTCGCCCCGCCGGCGGCGCCGGCCGGAGTCCTCCCGCGCCTGGCCGAGCAGGCCGAGCACCTCGCCGACGGTGCGGGTCCGCACGGCCGCGTCGGGCAGCGGGAGGTGGTCCTGGACGTGGTAGCGGTTGCGGCGGCCGTCCTTCTCCTTCACCACGTAGCCCGCCTCGGTGAGGTCGGCGACGATGCCGTACGCCGTTCGCTCGGTGACGTCGAGGGCCGCGGCGACGTCGCGCAGGCGCGCCTCGGGGTCGCCGGCGATGAAGAGGAGCGCCCGGGCGTGGTTGGTGAGGAAGGTCCAGTCGGCCACCACGTCGAACAGTAGTCACAGATAACCGGAGATGGATTACTAGTTATCGTTTTCTGGTATGGTTCGCTCGTTGCTGGGTGGTGCCGTCGTCGGCGGTGCTGCGATCGGCCGCAGGAAGCGAGTTCCCCATGGTGCACAGCCCCTCCCGTCGACGGGCCGTCGCCCTGCTCGCCCTGGCCCTCCCGGCCACCTCCCTGCTCCTGGTGACCGGCGCCGACGCCGCCGTCGTGGCGACCGTCCCGCTCGCCACCTCGGCCCAGTACTCGGTGCTGGCTGGCTCGACCGTGACCAACACCGGTCCCACCACGCTCGGCGCCAGCCTCGGCCTCGCCCCCGGCACCTCGATCACGGGCTTCCCGCCCGGGATCGTCGTCCCGCCGGGCACGACCAACGCCACCAACCCGGCCGCGGCCCAGGCCAAGCTCGACCTCACCGCCGCCTACATCAACGCCGCCGGCCGGCCGATCGACGGCACGACGACGGCCGACCTCGCCAACCTGCACCTCCAGGGCGGCGTCTACGCCGGACCGGGGAAGGGCGCCCTGAGCCTCACCGGACCGCTGGTCCTCGACGGCGCCGGTGACCCCACCACGGTCTTCGTGTTCCAGACCAACTCGACGCTGATCACGGCATCGGGCAGCACGGTGACGCTCGTCAACGGCGCCCAGGAGTGCAACGTGTTCTGGCAGGTCGGGAGCTCGGCCACCCTCGGGACCGGCTCCACCTTCACCGGCACCATCCTCGCCCTCGAGTCGATCACGGTGACGAACGGGGTCACCGTCCACGGTCGGGCCATGGCCCGCAACGCGGCCGTGACGCTCGAGAACGACACGTTCACCGCGCCGCTGTGCGCCGCCCAGGTCGCCCCGACGACCACGACCACCTCGTCGACGTCGACGACGCTGCCCACCACGACGACCACCCGGCCGGCCACCACCGTCACGACGACGCCCGCCGGGCCCACCTCGACGGTGCCGGTCGTCGGCTCCGGCGCACCCCCCGCCGGCCCGGCGGCACCGGGCGAGGGCATCGACACCCAGACGACCGACCTGCCCTTCACCGGCGCACCGATCGGGCGGCTGCTGGTGGTCGTCGCCGGCGCCCTGCTGCTGGGCGCCCTCTCGATGGCCTACGGCCGCCGAGGTCGTCGCAGCTAGCCGACCAGCACCTGGGACGAGTGGTGCACCACCATCTTCCAGCCGTCGGGCGTGCGGCGGAAGATGTTGAGGCCCGAGGCCGTGGCGCCGGCGTCGTCGCCGAGGATGTTCTCGTCGACCGACACCCAGGCGACGTGGTCGTGCACCTGGACCGACTCGTTGGTCAGGATGAACTGGATCGGCTGCGGTCCCTGGAAGAGGGCCAGGAACGAGGCGGCCACCTGGCCCCACCCCTCGAGCCGCTGCCAGCCCGGGTGGGTGCAGGACACCTCACCGAGGTGGTGCCAGACGTCGGACATGGCGTCCATGTCACGAGCTTCGAACGCGTCGTAGAACGCCCGGTTCGCCTGGAGCACTGCCGCGTCGTCGCCGATGGGCCTGCACCCTAACCAGGCTCGGGCGGCAGACTGCACCGGTGCGGATCCCGAGCTCCGATGGTGTCGACCTGGCCGGCCACGACCTGGGTGGCGATGGTCCGCCGCTCCTGGTGGCCCACGCCACCGGCTTCCTGGCCGCCGTGTACCGACCGCTGGCCCACCGCTTGGCCGGGCGGTTCCACAGCTGGGCGCTCGACTTCCGGGCCCACGGCGACTCGAGCCGCCCGGCGTCCGGCGACCTGAGCTGGGACGGCATGGCCGACGACGTGCTGGCCACGGTCGACGCCCTGGCCCTCGATCGGCCCGTCGCCGTCGGGCACTCGATGGGCGGGGCCGCCCTCGTCCTCGCCGAGCTGCGCCGGCCCGGCACCTTCGGTGGGCTGTACCTCTACGAACCGGTGCTCGTCCCGCTGGGCACGTTCCCGAGCGGTGGCGGCGACGACAACCCGATGTCGGCCGCGGCCCGGAAGCGGCGGCCGGTGTTCGAGAGCCGCGACGCGGCGTACGCCAACTACGCGGCCAAGCCGCCGCTGCAGGTCCTCGCTCCCGAGGCCCTGCGCCTCTACGTCGACGAGGGCTTCGCCGACACCGAGGGAGGCGTGGTCCTGAAGTGCCGACCGGACGACGAGGCCGAGGTGTTCCGGATGGGCGGCCTGAACCGTGGCTTCGACCGCCTCGGTGAGCTGACCCTCCCGGTCACGGTCGCCCAGGGCGGCGCCAAGGATCCCGGCCCCGGGCACCTGGCACCCCTCCAGGCCGACGCGATCCCGGGCGGGCGGCTGGTCGTGGCCGAGGGGCTCGGCCACTTCGGCCCGGTCCAGGACCCCGGCCTCGTGGCCGACCAGGTGATCGAGGCGCTCTCGTCGTGATGGCGCGGGGCTGACCCTCCGCGCCCGCTGTCACACCCCGGTCGTACGATGGATCCGTGGCACTGGCGGTCCCGACCTCGCTCTCCCCCTCGAAGGTGTCGTCCTTCCGGGACTGCGCCCTGGCGTTCCGCTTCTCCGCCATCGACCGGCTCTACGAGCCGCCCACGCTCCCGGCGGCGAAGGGCACGCTGGTGCACCGGGCGTTGGAGCTGCTGCTCCAGCTCGAGCCGGAGGACCGCACGCCCGAGGCCGCCCTCGGGCTCCTGCCCCAGGCCACGACCGACGTCCTCGACGGCGAGGAGTACTCGGCGCTGGCGCTGGCCGGCGACGAGCGCGACGCGTTCGTGGCCCAGGCGGCGACGTTGGTCGAGAAGTACTTCCAGCTCGAGGACCCGCGCACCATCCGCCCCGAGGGGCTGGAGCTCATGCTCGAGACCGAGGTGGGCGGCGTGCGCCTCCGCGGCATCATCGACCGGCTCGAGCGCGACGCCGACGGCAGGCTCGTCGTGACCGACTACAAGACGGGCCGGGTCCCCGGCGAGCGGTTCGAGCAGGGGAAGCTCGGTGGCGTCCACTTCTACGCCTACCTGTGCGAGCAGGTCCTCGGCGAGCGGCCGGCGCGGGTGCAGCTCTACTACCTGGCCGAGCCGGTGGCGATCGTGGCCGAGCCGTCCGACCAGTCGATCCGCGGCCTGAAGAACAAGGTCGGGGCGATCTGGACCGCGGTCGAGCGGGCCTGCGAGCGCGACGACTTCCGCCCGAACCCGGGCAAGTTGTGCGACTGGTGCGCGTTCAAGCAGTGGTGCCCCGCCTTCGGGGGCGACCCGGCTGCCGCGCCCCGCCTAGCCTCGGTGGGGTGACCGACGCACCGCTCGACCAGCGGGAGCGGGACGAGCTGTGCGACCTCTTCCTCGCCCTCGGGCCCGACGCTCCCACGCTCTGCGAGGGGTGGGCCACGATCGACCTGGCGGCACACCTCTACCTCCGCGAGCACCGGCCCACCGCCGCGGTCGGCATCCTCGTCCCGCGGTTCGCCGAGCGGACCGAGCGGGTGCAGGCCGAGGTCGCCGAGCGGGGCCTGGAGGCGCTGGTGGCCGATCTCCGAACGCCGGCGCTGTTCCCGTGGCGGGTGCCGAAGCTGCGCGACCTCGTCAACCTCAACGAGTACGTCGTGCACCACGAGGACGTGCGCCGGGCAAACGCCATGGGTCCCCGCACCGACCGACCCGACCTGCAGGACGCCATGTGGAAGGTCGTCACCGGCTCGGCCCGGCTCGCCACCCGCAAGCTCGGCCCGGTCGGGCTCGAGCTGGCCCGGCCCGGCGGCGAGCGTCGGGTCGCCCGCAAGGGCGAGCCGTCGGCCACCCTCACCGGCGAACCGGTCGAGCTGGCCCTCTACCTGGGCGGGCGCAAGGCGAACGCCGTGGTCGAGCTGACCGGCGCACCCGAGGCCGTCGCCGCGGTCGAGACCGCACCGTTCGGCGTCTGATGGAACCGCTGCCGGAAGACTTCGACCGGGCGCTGTGCATCGTGGCCCACCCCGACGACCTCGAGTACGGCGCCGCCAGCGTCGTGGCCCGCTGGACGGCGCAGGGCAAGGCCGTCGCCTACGTCCTGGCCACCAGCGGCGAGGCCGGGATCGACGGCATGGACCCGGCCTCGTGCGGGCCGCTTCGCGAGGCCGAGGAGCGGGCCAGCGCCGAGGTGGTCGGCGTCCAGGACGTGCGGTTCCTCGGCCACCCCGACGGGCTCGTCGAGCACAGCCTCCCCCTCCGGCGCGACCTGGCCGGCACCATCCGCTGGTGGCGGCCCGACGTGGTGGTGACGATGAACCACGAGCTCACCTGGTTCGGCGGCAGCGTGAACCACAGCGACCACCGGGCCGTGGGGGTGGCCGCCCTCGACGCCTGCCGCGACGCCAGCAACCGGTGGCTGTGGCCCGAGCTGGGCGAGCCGTCGCCGCCGGTTCGAGCGGCGTACGTCTGCGCCATGGACGGCCCGACGCACTACGTCGAGGTCACCGACACGATCGACGCCGGCGTGGCCTCGCTCCGCGAGCACAAGGCCTACATCGACGGGCTCGGCACCGACTTCGACCCCGACGCCTTCCTCCGGTCGAACGCCGAGGCCGCCGGCCGAGAGGTCGGCGTGCCCGCCGCGGTCACCTTCACCCGGCTGGGGGTCTGATGGCGACGTGGGGGGAGCTCACCCGAACCCGACCCGACCTGGCCGCGGCGGCCGAGGCCATGTTGTTCCAGCACGGCGTCGGCCTCGGGCTGCTGGCCACGGTGCGGGCCGACGGCGGGCCGCGGGTCCACCCGATCTGCCCGATGCTGCACGACGAGCGGCTCTACGCGTTCATCGTGCCCGGACCCAAGCTCGCCGACCTCCGGCGCGACCCCCGCTACGCCCTGCACAGCGAGACGAGCCCACCGCCCGACCACGACGACGGCTTCTACGCGACCGGTTCGGTGCGCGAGGTCGACGACGCCACGCTGCGCGAGGCCCTGACCGCGCGCGTCCTCGACGACCGCGACCTCGACGAGCTGTGGCCCGGCTTCGAGCACGAGGTGCTCTTCGAGCTCGACCTCGAGCGCTGCCTGGTGACCGTCACCCGTGACCGGGACGGCCTGCGGGCCGGCCACTCCACCTGGCGGCCCTGACGGCGATTGTCCGTCGACGTGAACTTCTGGTTCGATCCCGGCAGTGACGGACGTCCAGGCGGAGGAGCTCGACCCGGGCCGGTGGATCACCCTGGGCGTCGCCGTCTTCGCCGCGTTCATCGTCGTGCTGGACAACACGGTGCTCAACGTGTCGATCCCGACCATCCTGCGCGAGCTCCACACCACGCTGCCCGCCCTCCAGTGGGTCATCACCGGCTACGCCCTCACGTTCGCCGCCCTGCTCATCATCGGCGGCCGCCTGGGCGACGTGTTCGGCCACCAACGGGTGTTCGTGGTCGGCTTCGCCCTCTTCGGCATCGGCTCGTTCATCGCCTCGGTGTCGACCTCGGTCGGCCAGCTCATCGTCGGCGAGGCGATCATCGAGGGGATCGGCGCGTCGCTCATGATGCCGACGAGCATCGCCATCCTGTCCGGCACGTTCAAGGGCCGGGAGCGGGCCACGGCCTTCGCCGCCTGGGGCGCGACGGCCGGCATCGGCGCCGCCCTCGGGCCGGTCGTCGGCGGCTTCCTCACCACGAACTACTCGTGGCGGTGGTCGTTCCGCATCAACGTGATCGTCGCCCCGATCGCCATCATCGGCGCCGTGCTGTTCATCGGTCGGGAGCCGCTCTCGGACCGGCGCGTCGGCTTCGACATCCCCGGCGCCTTCCTCGTGGCCTCCGGCATGTTCCTCCTGGTGTTCGCCCTCAGCCAGGGCGGGGTCTACGGCTGGTGGGCGCCGATCCACGACGTCACCGTCGCCGGCCACCTCGTCTGGCCCGCGTCGCGGGCGGTCTCGATGATCCCGCTCGTGCTGGCCGCGGCCATCGCCGTGCTCGTCGGCTTCGTCGCGCTCGAGCGCCGCATCGGCCGAGCCGGCGGCGATCCGCTGATCCAGCTCGACGACCTCCAGTACCCGACGTACCGCTACGGCCTCATCACCGCCCTCATCGTCTCGATGGGCCAGCTCGGGCTGAGCTTCGTCCTGCCGGTCTTCCTCCAGGACGCCAAGCACCTCACGGCGGCGACGAACGGCCTCTGGATGCTGCCGAGCGGGCTGTGCGTGATCGTCGGCTCGCAGCTCGGGGGACGCCTCATCAACCGGCTCGGACCCACCGTCGTCGTGCGGCTCGGCCTGCTGTCGTACACGGCCGGGGTCCTCGTGATCGTGCACGCCATCACCCTCGACATCACGGTGTGGCGGCTGCTGCCCGGGTTCGTCCTCTACGGCGTGGGCGTCGGCTTCGCCGTCGCCCAGCTCACGAACATCATCCTGGCCGAGATCCCGTTCGAGAGCACCGGCGTCGCCGGCGGCACCAACAGCACCGTCCGCCAGGTCGGCAGCGCGCTCGGCGTGTCGATCATCGGGTCGCTGCTCGCCGTGCAGACGATCCGCTCGACGACCACCGCCATCCGCCACGCCGACCTCCCGACCCGGGTCAAGGCGGCGGCCATCGACGGCATCCACGCCCGCGGGACGGGCTACGTGCCCGGTCGGTCGAGCCACGCCGCCGCGCTCCGCTCGATCATCGAGCACGGCGTCACCAGCGGCACGCGCGTGGCGCTCCTGTTCGCCGCCTTCGTCCTCGCCATCGGCGCCGGGGTGTCGTTCCTCATCCCCAACCTCGGGCGGCCGGGGCTCGAGAGCGGTGTCGTGGTGCCCGACGGCGTCGAGCCCGACCTCGGAGGTGGTTGACTCGCGCATGGCCACGACTCGTGTCGTCACGATCTCCGCCACCTACGGCGCCGGGGGCACGGTGATCGCTCCGGCCGTCGCCCAGCGCCTCGGGCTGCCGTTCGCCGACCGGCTCATCCCCGTGCAGGGCAGCCCCCGGGCCAGCGGCGAGGCGGTCGACTCGGCCGAGCTGGCCAGCGAGCCCCGCAGCGCGCTGTCGCGGTCGCTGGCGGCGTGGGGCGGCGGCTGGGTCATCCCCATGCCGGTCGACGTGGGCGACCTGCCCGAGCAGGTGCGCGAGCAGGTCGAGACGAGCATCCAGACGCTGGTCGACACCGGGGGCGCGGTCATCCTGGGTCGGGCCGGGGCCGTGGTGCTCGCCGGGAAGCCCCACTCGTTCCACGTGCGCCTCGACGGCCCCGAGGAGCGCCGGGTGCAGCACGGCGCCACGTGGGAGAAGGTCGACCTCACCACCGCGCAGCGCCACCTCGAGGCATCCGACGCGGCTCGATCCCGGTACGTCCGTCGCCTCTACCGCCGCGACCCGGCCGACGCGTCGCTCTACCACCTCGTCCTCGACTCGACGGTCCTGCCGGTCGACGCCTGCGTCGACCTCATCGCCACCGCGGCCGACGCCTTCTGGGCCGCAGAGGCCTAGCCCTTCCTCTGCACGAGATCCGTTCACGCAGGTCGGCTGAGAGGATCGGGCGTTCGCGTCAGGGTCGAAAGACCAAGGACGCCCTGAGACGACGGTGGGCGCGCCCGAGTCCCTGCGGTCGAACTGGCGATGGATTGACAACAGAAACGTTGTCAATCCGTCGCCGGTTCGGGGAGCATCAGGTCCGGCGCGCCCAGGTCGTCCCCTCGGAGCGTCTTTGGTCTTTCCGCGGAGGCAGACGGGGCGGACTCAACAGCCGAGCACTCGTGACCGACCTGACAGACGTCGTGGCAGAGGCAGAGGCCTAGGAGCGCATCCGGGCGACCAGCCCGACGAGGCGGTCGTGGAGGTCGTCGGCCGTGCTCGACACCCGGGCGCCGTGGCCGGGGAGGACGACGGCGAAGCGGTGGCGTTCGGCCAGGTCGGCGAGCGAGGCGGTCTGCGCCGCCCACGAGAACCAACACGCCCCGCGGAACGCGGTGAGGTCGTCTCGTTCGTGGCTCCAGGCCAGCGAGTCGCCGGTGAACAGCCACCGGTCGTCGAGCAGGAAGACGACTGAGCCCTTGGTGTGACCGGGTGTCGGGATGGCCACGAAGCCGGGCTGGATCGCCTCCTCGACCGTGAGCAGGTCGGAGGCCCACGGTGCCGCCGAGCGGTCGTCGGCGTGGATCCAGACCCGGGCCCCGAACCGCGCCGCCCAGCGGTCGGCGTCGGCCACGTCGTCGCGGTGGGTGAGCGCCACGTGGTCGATCCCCCCCAGGTCGGCGATGGGGCCGGCCAGCGCCTCGGTGAACCGGGGGGAGTCGACCAGCACGTTGCCCTCCGGCCGCACGACGAACCAGGCCGAGGCGCCGAAGGAGTCCTCCGAGCAGTAGCCGAGGTCGAACACCCCCGAGCCGGGCTCGACCTCCCGTGGGTAGAGCCGCCCGGGCCGGGGTCGGTGCGACTCGGTGCCGATCGACGACGTGGGGCAGGCCTGGGCGGCCAGCCACGCCCCGAGGTCATCGGCGGGCTGGCGGGTGACCACCGAGCGGCCGCCGAGCTCGCCGAACAGGTCGGGCGCGATCTCCCGACACGTCCCGCAGTCGATGCACCGCGTGTCGACGAACCAGTCGCCGTCCACGCCGTCGTCGTTGCGGAGGTCGACCCTCGCCATCGGGTCGATGCTACGAGCAGCGGTACGTTCTGCCCCTTGCTCCTGCACGAGATCCTGACCTTCGCCGCCACCCGGGCGCCGGACGCCCCGGCGCTCACCGTGGGCGACGTCACCCGCACGTTCGCCGAGCTCGACGACCGCGTGGCCCGCCTCGCCGGCGTCCTCGCCGCCAACGCAACGCCCGGCGACCGGGTCGCGGTCGTGGCCGACAACTGCGAGGCCTGGGTCGAGTGCTACTACGGCGTGCCCCGGGCCGGCATGGTGCTCACGCCCATCAACCAGCGGCTCACGCCCGGCGAGCAGGCCGACCTCCTCGTCCTGGCCGAGCCCACCGTGCTGATCGGCGAGCGGGCCCGGCTCGACGCCCTGGCCCCCATGGCCGATCGCTTCCCGTCGGTCCAGATCGTCGCCGCCGTCGACGAGCCCGGTTGGGAGGCCATGCTCGACGTCGCCACGCCGCTCGACTCGCTCCCCGACCAGCGGGCCGACGATCCGGCCTGGCTGCTCTTCACCAGCGGCACGACCGGGACGCCGAAGGGCGCCGTGCTCACCCACACGTCGCTGGTGGCCGCCGTGGTCGGCACCGCCTTCGGCCGCCCGGTGCACGACGACGACGTCTTCGCCACCGCCTTCCCCATGTGCCACGTGGCCGGCTTCAACGTGATCGTCTTCCACCTGCGGGGGCGACCGGCCGTGGTGCTCGGGCGGTTCCGGGCCGAGGAGTTCGCTGCCGTCGCCGCGACCCACGGGGTCACGGCCACCTCGCTCGCCCCGACGATGCTGGTGTCGCTGCTCGACCACCTCGACGCCACCGGGACCGACCTCCCGTCGTTGCGGCTCGTGGGCTACGGAGCCGCTCCCATCCCCCCGGCCGTGCTCCGCCGGGCCGTCGACCGCCTCGGCGTGACGTTCAGCGGCAGCTACGGCATGACCGAGCTGTCGGGTGCCGCCGCCTTCGAGGGCGTTCCCGTGCCACTCATCTCGTTCCGCGTGGTCGACGACGCCATGGCCGACGTGGCGCCCGGCGAGGTCGGCGAGATCGTCGCCCGGGGCGACCAGGTGACCGTGGGCTACTGGCGCGACCCGGTCGCCACGGCCGAGGCGTTCGCCGGCGGCTGGTTCCACACCGGCGACCTCGGACGTTGGGACGGCGACCGCCTGCTGATCGTCGACCGCAGCAAGGACGTGATCATCACCGGCGGTGAGAACGTCATGTCCCGTGAGGTCGAGGACGTGCTGCACGAGCACCCCGCGGTGGCGTCGGTGGCCGTGGTCGGCGTGCCCGACGAGTACTGGGGCGAGGCCATCTGCGCCGTGGTCGAGGCCCGGGGCGAGGTCGCCGCGGCCGAGCTGATCGCCTACGTCGGCGAGCGGCTGGCCGGGTTCAAGAAGCCCAAGCACGTGGTGTTCGTGGAGGCCCTGCCGGTCAACGCCGCCGGCAAGGTCATGAAGGCCGAGCTGCGGCGATTGGCTGCCGAGCACCTCGGCTGATCCACTACCGAGCCGTGCTGCTCGCCAACACCGCCAAGGGCTTCCCCGCCGTGCTCGTCGTCGTCGGCACGATCGTCGGCATCGTCGGGATCTGGTGGTTCGCCACGGGTCGGCCGTCGGAGATGGGCTCGAAGCTCATCGCCGCCGGCCTCGGGCTCACCGCCGTCGGCCTCGTGCTCGCCCAGTTCTAGGGACGGAGCGCCGCACGCCTCGCGGGCCCGCAAGCCGCTCAGAGCAGCCGGGCGGCGAGGAGGGCGATGTCGTCGTTCTTCTCGTCGGGGACCATGCGCTTGAGCACCACGTCGCAGAGGACCTCGATGTCGGGCTCGGTGGCGTCGACGGAGGCGGCCAGGCGGGCCAGGCCGTCGGCCAGGTTCTCGTCGCGCTCCTCGACCAGCCCGTCGGTGTAGAGCACCAGCATCGACCGCTCGGGGATCGTGAGGATCGTCGGGTGGTACAGCGGCGTCGCCAGCACGCCGAGGGGCGTGTGCGGCTCGCAGTCGATGAACGAGCACGCCCCCGAGGCCGCCACCAGCAACGGCGGCGGGTGGCCGGCGCACACGACCTCGAGCCGGCGCCGACGGGGGTCCAGCACGAGGAAGGCGGCCGTCGCCATGGCGTCCTCGCCCACGTCCTGCAGCAGCCGGTCGATCGAGCGCATCACGACCGTCGGCGGCAGGTCCTGGAGGGCGTAGGCCCGCAGCGCGGTGCGGAGCTGGCCCATCACCGCCGCGGCCCGGGCGCCGCGGCCCATGATGTCGCCGATCGTGAGGGCCACCCGCCCGTCGTCGAGCGGGACGACGTCGTACCAGTCGCCGCCCACCGACGTGCCGGCGCCGCCGGGTCGGTAGCGCACGCCCAGCTCGAGGCCGGGCACGTCGGGCAGGCGATGCGGCAGCAGCGAGCGCTGGAGCGTCTGGGCGATGTCGTGCTCCTGCTCGAAGCGCTCGGCGTTCTCGATGGCGACGGCGGCCAGCTGGGCGAGCTGGGTGAGCACGACCTCGTCGCTCTCGGTGAAGTCGCCCTCGATGCGATCGGCGACCTGGATCAGCCCGAGGCGGCGACCGGTCCGCCCGACCAGCGGCACGGCCAGCCAGCCCTCCATCATCGGGTCGCCGGCACCCACGTCGACCAGGCCGAACCCGCCGAAGGCAGCCTGCACGTCCCGGGCCGTCATGCGGATCGGGCCACCCTCCTGCCACACCATCTCGTGGAAGGGCGACAGCGCGCCGTCACCGATCATCACCGTCTCCGCCACCCGTGACCCGCAGATCTCGCGGGCGCTGTCGTCGATGACCTGGAGCATCTCGGTCAGCGACGACGTGGAGTTGATGACGAGGGCGGCGTCGGTCAGCTTCCGCAGGTTCCTCGACTCGGCGGCGTACTGGGCGTCGAGCCGATGAGCCAGCACCTCGCTCTCGTGCTGCAGGGCCCGGGTCCGCTGGTGCAGGTCGACGAGGACCTGGACCTTGGCCCGCAGCAGGATCGGGTCGAGCGGCTTCGTCAGGTAGTCGACGGCACCGGACGAGAACCCCTCGGCGATGCGCATGGCGTCGTCGCCGAACGCGGTGAGGAACACGATCGGGATGTCGCGCGTGCGCTGGCGGTCCTTGATGTGGCGGGCCGTCTCGAAGCCGTCCATCCCCGGCATGCGCACGTCGAGGAGGATGACGGCCACGTCGGCTCGCATCAGGTGGCGCAGCGCCTCCTCCCCCGACGACGCCAGCAGCAGGCGGTAGCCGAGCGGGTCGAGCAGGGCCTGGAGGGCGACGAGGTTCTCGGGCGTGTCGTCGACGAGGAGCAGGGTGACGTCGTCGGGATCGATCACGAGCCCTCCGCCGGCAACGTGAACGTGACGCTCACGCCGCCGGTGCGGTTCCGCTCCATCCAGATGTGGCCGCCGGCCCGCTCGACGAGGCGGCGGCAGACGGCGAGGCCGAGCCCGGTGCCCGGGTAGGGCTGGCCCTCCACCCGCTCGAACATGCCGAACACCCGCCGGAGGTCGCCGTCCGGCACGCCGATGCCGTTGTCGGAGACGCAGATGGCGACCCAGCCCGGGCTCCGCTCGGCCGACAGCCGCACCGATGTGGCGCCGTACTTCACCGAGTTGCCCACCAGGTTCTGGAACACCCGCCGCAGCTCGGTCGGGGTGCCGAGGGCGACGCCCAGGTGATCGACCCGGAGGTCGACGCCCGCCTCCTGGATGGCCAGGTCCAGGTCGGCCAGAGCGCCGCTCAGGGCGTCGTCGAGGTCGACCGGCGTCGGGGTGAACGTGCCGGCCCCCGTGCGGGCGTAGGCGAGGAGGTCGGCGACGAGGGCCTCCATGCGCCCAGCCGAGGCCGTGGCCTTGTCGATCCACGACCGGCCGGTGTCACCGAGGTCGTCGCCCAGCTCCTCGGTCAGCAGCTCGAGGTAGCCGGTGATCACGCGTATCGGCTCCTGCAGGTCGTGGGAGGCGATGTAGGTGAACTGCTCGAGGTCGGCGTTCGAACGCTCGAGCTCGGCCGTGCGCCAGGCCAGCAGCTCGCCCTGCTCCTTCAGCCGGCGGGCCCCGAGGTGCAGCTCGAGGAACACGGCCACCTTGGCCCGCAGCAGATCGGGCTCGACCGGCTTGAAGATGTAGTCGACGGCCCCGGTGGCGTAGCCGAGGAGCCGGTGCTCGGACTCGCGGCTCAGGGCGGTCAGGAAGATGATCGGGATGTCGCGGGTGCGCTCCCGCCCCTTGATGGCGGCGGCCGTCTCGAAGCCGTCGAGGCCGGGCATCTGCACGTCGAGCACGATGACGGCGACGTCGTCGGTGAGCAGGTGGCGCAGGGCCTCCTCGCCCGAGCCGGCCCGCACCAGGCGGTGCCCGAGCGGCTCGAGCACGGCCTCGAGCGCCAGCAGGTTCTCCGGCCGGTCGTCGACCAGGAGCAGGCACGGATCGTCGTGCGTCATGCGGCCGATCCCAGCCGGTTGAGCTCGTGGGCGATGTGCTCGATGGACAGGACGAGGTCGACGGCGCCGGAGCCGATCGCCCCCTCCGGCATCTCGGGCCGCTCGGCCGTCGCCGGGTCCTGGGCGATCGTCACCCCGCCCGCCTCCTTCACGGCCAGGACGCCACGACACCCGTCGTCGTTGGCGCCGGTGAGCACCACGGCCACGACGCCCTCGCCGTAGGCATCGGCCGCCGACTCGAACAGGAGGTCGATCGAGGGCCGGCTGAAGCGCACGGCACCCTCGGTCGACAGGGCGAAGCACCCCGGCTCGACGAACAGGTGGTAGTCGGGCGGCGCCAGGTAGATGCAACCCGGTTCGATCGGGGCCTTGTCGTCGGCCTCGACGACGGGCAGGGCCGAGCGCGTGCCGAGGTAGCGGAGGAGGGTGGCATCGGCGTCGGGGCTCCGGTGCTGGGCCACGGCGATGGCCAGCCGGTTGTCGACGGCGAGCGCCTCGACCAGGCGACCCAGGGCGTCCATCCCGCCCCAGGACGCGCCGACGACGGCCAGGGACGCCACTAGGCCAGCCTCCGGTAGAGCTTCTCCTGGCTGTCCAGCTCGGCGTAGTCGTCGGCATGGCCCGTGAAGCGGATGGTCTCCTTGTGCCCGAGGGCCAGGATGCCGAAGCGCACCAGGCTGTCGTAGAACAGCTCGTGGACCTTGTCCTGGAGCGCCCGGTCGAAGTAGATCATCACGTTCCGGCAGACGATCAGGTTGAACTCGTTGAAGCTGCCGTCCGAGACCAGGTTGTGCTGGGCGAAGACGACGTTGTCGGCGAGGGTGGGATCGAACCGGACGACGTCGCCGTAGGTCTTGTAGTAGTCGGAGAACGACGCCGCGCCGCCGGCATTGATGTAGTCGCGTGTGTAGTCCTTCATCCGCTCGACCGGGAACACCCCCTCCTTGGCCCGGCGCAACACCTCGGCGTTGATGTCCGTCGCGTAGATGCGGGCGCGGTCGGCCAGGCCCTCCTCCCGCAGCACGATGGCCAAGGAGTAGGTCTCCTCACCCGTGGAGCACCCCGCGTTCCAGATCCGCACGAACGGATAGGTCTTCAACATCGGCACCACGGTCTCCCGCAGCGCGCAGAAGAACGTCGGGTCACGGAACATCGACGTCACGTTGATGGAGAAGTCGACGAGCAGCCGTTCGAGCACGTCGGGGTCGTGCAGGATGCGCTCCTGCAGCCCCGAGACCGTCTCCAGCCCCTCCTCCGTGATCCGCCGCCAGATCCGCCGCTTCAACGAGGTCCGGGCGTAGCCCCGGAAGTCGTAGCCGTAGTGGTGGTAGACGGCGTCCAGGAGGAGCCGCAGCTCCAGCGCCTCCAGGTCGCCCTTCGCCATTACTGGTACAGCCAGACCCGCATGAGGGACAGGAGCTGGTCGACGTTGACCGGCTTGGTGACGTAGTCCGACGCCCCGGCGGAGATGCTCCGCTCCCGGTCGCCCTTCATGGCCTTGGCCGTGAGGGCGATGATCGGCAGCTTCCGGAACTGGGCCTTCTCCCGGATGGCGGCCATGGTCTCGTAGCCGTCCATCTCCGGCATCATGATGTCCATCAGGACGATGTCGACATCGGGGTTGGCCTCGAGCGTCGTGATGCCGTCCCGACCGTTCTCGGCGAACACGACCCGCATCCCGTGGCGCTCGAGCACGCTGGTGAGGGCGAACACGTTGCGCACGTCGTCGTCGACGATCAGCACCTGCTTGCCGTCGAGCACGGCGGCCGAGGCGTGGAGCTGCTCGAGCATGAGCCGCTGGTCGTCGGGCAGCCGGTCGCCGGGCCGGTGGAGGAAGAGCGTTGCCTCCTCCAGCAGCCGCTCGGGCGAGCGGGCGTCCTTGACGATGATCGTCTCGGCGTACTTGGCCAGGCGGGTCTCCTCCCGGCGGGTCAGGTCCTTGCCGGTGTAGATGATCACCGGCACGTCGCGGAGCGCCTCGTCCTCCTTGATGCGCTCGAGCAACGCGAAGCCGCTGGTCTTCGGCAGCTTGAGGTCGAGCACCATGCAGTCGACCGGGCCGCCGGCCAGGGTCTCGAGGGCCTCGTCCGCGCTGCCCACGCCGGTGACGAGCACGTCGTCGCCGCCAAGGAGCTCGGCCACCGCACCCCGCTCCGTCTCGTCGTCCTCGACGATCAGGAGGTGGCGCTGGCCCCGGCGGCTGTAGTCGGCGAGGTTCCGGATGGCGGCCTCGACCGTCTCGGTCGTCATGGTGCCCTCGGTGCAGCCGATGGCCCCGCTGCGCAGCACCTGGCGGCGGTCGTCGGGGCTGGCGAACACGTGGACCGGGATGTGGCGCAGGTCGGCGTCCTGCTTGAGGTGGGCCAGCAGCGCCATGCCGTCGGTGTAGGCGAGCTGGGTGTCGAGCAGGATCCCGTCGGGGTGGAACTCGCGGGCCAGGGCCAGGGCGGCGCCGCCGCGTGTGGCCACCACTCCCTTGAACGACTGCTGACGGGCCAGGTCGAGCGCGGCCCGGGCGAAGCCCTGGTCGGACTCGACGATGAGGAGGATCTGGTCGCCCTCACCGATCGTCGTGCGGTCGTCGGGAACGTCGCCGTACGCCGGCTCGAGGGCGTCCTCGTCCACCGGCATCGGCGGCAGGACGGCGGTGGTCCGACCCCGCACCGCCAGGGGCGGCATGGCGTCCTCGTCGCCGACCAGCGGCTCCATCGGGATGTAGACGTCCGGGAGGTAGAGCGTGAAGGTCGAGCCCTTGTCGACCTCGCTGGTGACCCGGATCTCGCCGCCGAGGAGGCGGGCGATGGCCCGGCTGATCGAGAGCCCGAGGCCGGTGCCGCCGTACTTGCGGCTGGTCGTGCCATCGGCCTGCTGGAACTCCTCGAAGACGAGCCGGAGCTTGTCCTCGGGGATGCCGATGCCGGTGTCGGTGACGTTGAAGGCGACGACGCGCTGGGCCCGGGTGAGCGGCGTGGTCGAGAACCGCATGCCCTCGGGGGCGAGCCCGATCGACAGCGACACGTGGCCTTCGTCGGTGAACTTCACCGCGTTGGACAGCAGGTTCTTGAGCACCTGCTGGAGCCGCTGCTCGTCGGTGACGAGGAAGTCGGGCGAGCCCTCCTCGACGGCCACGTTGAGCTCGAGGCCCTTGTCGACGGCGAGCGGCTCGAAGCCCTGGCGCACCGTCTCGCACACCCCGGCCAGGCGCACGTCGCCCGGCACCACGTCCATCTTCCCGGCCTCGACCTTCGACAGGTCGAGGATGTCGTTGATCAGCGTCAGCAGGTCGGAGCCGGCCGAGTGGATCGTCTTGGCGAACTCGACCTGCTTGTCGTCGAGGTTCCCCTGCTCGTTGTCGCCGAGCAGCTTCGAGAGGATCAGCAGCGAGTTGAGCGGCGTGCGCAGCTCGTGGCTCATGTTGGCCAGGAACTCGCTCTTGTACTTCGAGCTGAGGGCGAGCTGCTGCGCCTTCTCCTCGAGGCCGAGGCGGGCCATCTCGATCTCGCGGTTCTTGATCTCGATCGACTTGTTCTGGTCGGCGAGCAGGCGGGCCTTCTCCTGCAGCTCCTCGTTGGTCTGCTGCAGCTCCTCCTGCTGCTGCTGGAGCAGCTCCTCCGACGCCTTCAGCGAGGCCGCCTGCGACTCCAGCTCGGCGTTCGAGCGACGCAGCTCCTCCTGCTGGACCTGCAGCTCCTGCGACTGGCTCTGCAGCTCGCCGGTGAGGCGCTGCGACTGGGCCAGCAGCTCCTCGGTGCGCATGTTGGCGATGATCGTGTTGAGCACGACGCCGATCGTCTCGATGACCTGCTCGAGGAACGTGATGTTGATGTCACCGAACGGCCGCAGCGACGCCAGCTCGATGACGCCGAGCACCTGGTCCTCGAACAGCACGGGCAGCACGACGATGTTGACCGGGGCTGCCTCGCCCAGGCCGGAGCTGACCTTGATGTAGTCGACCGGGGCCTGGGTGATGACGATGGGCTGGCGCTCCAGCGCGGCCTGACCGACGAGGGCCTCCCCGAGCTTGAACCGGTTGGCCACGTTCTTCCGGGCCTTGTAGCCGTAGCTGGCCACCAGGAGCAGCTCGGTGTCGACGCCGTCCTCCTGCTCGGTGAGGAAGAAGGCGCCGTGCTGGGCGCTGACCGTCGGGGTGATCTCCGACATGAGCAGCCGGGTCACCGTCTGGAGGTCGCGCTGGCCCTGCATGAGCGAGGAGATGCGGGCCAGGTTGGTCTTCAACCAGTCCTGCTCCTCGTTGACCCTGGTCGTCTCGGCCA
>JAODBP010000031.1 GCA_025464025.1 Actinomycetes bacterium
CTCGACGAGGAGCTCAAGGTCCTGCTGCTGCCCAAGGACCCGAACGACGGCCGCAACCTCATCGTCGAGATCCGCGGCGCCGAGGGCGGCGAGGAGGCCAACCTCTTCGCCCGCGACCTCTACGACATGTACGTCGCCTACGCCGGCCGCCGGGGCTGGAAGCTCGAGGTCATGGACTCCTCGGTGAGCGACATGGGCGGGTTCGACTCGGTGACGTTCTCCCTCAAGGGCGACACGGCGTGGAGCCACATGAAGCACGAGGGCGGCGTGCACCGGGTCCAGCGGGTGCCGGTGACCGAGAGCCAGGGCCGCATCCACACGTCGTCGGCCACGGTGACCGTGCTGCCCGAGGCCGACGAGGTCGAGGTCGACATCGACCCCAACGACCTCCAGATCGACGTGTACCGCTCGTCGGGCCCGGGCGGCCAGAGCGTGAACACGACCGACTCGGCCGTGCGCATCACGCACAAGCCGACCGGACTCGTCGTCGCCATGCAGGACGAGAAGAGCCAGATCCAGAACCGGGCCAAGGCGCTGGTCGTGCTGCGCTCACGGCTGCTCAAGCAGAAGCAGGACGAGCAGGCCGCCGAGCTGTCGGGCCAGCGCAAGGCGCAGATGGGTGGCGGGGGTCGCTCCGAGAAGAGCCGCACCTACAACTTCAAGGAGAACCGGATCAGCGACCATCGCATCAACTTCACCGCCTACAACCTCGACAAGGTGCTGGGCGGGGAGCTCGACGACGTGGTCAGCGCGCTGCTCCAGGACGAGCGCAGCCGCCAGCTCGGCGGTGAGTGACACCCTGACCTGGGCCGAGGTCCGCCGAGAGGCGGCGGCCCAGCTCGACGGCGTGGCGGCGGCCCCGGAGTCGGAAGCCCGATGGCTGGTCGAGGAGGCCGCGCCCGACCTCGACGGCCCGGTGACGACGCGGGCGCTGGCCCACTTCGACGCCATGCTCGGCCGGCGCCTGGCCGGCGAGCCGCTCCAGTACGTGCTCGGCCACTGGGCCTTCCGCTCGCTCGACCTGCTCGTCGACCCGCGGGTCCTGATCCCGCGCCCGGAGACCGAGGTCGTGGCCGGTGAGGCCATCGACGAGCTGCGGCGGCTCGACGGGCGCCTCGCCGTCGACCTCGGCACCGGGTCGGGTGCCATCGCCCTCTCGATGGCCGACGAGGTGAAGACGGTCGAGGTGTGGGCCGTCGACCGGTCGACCGACGCCCTTGCCGTGGCTCGGGCCAACCTGGCCGGCATCGGCCGGGCCGGCGCCCGGGTGCGCATGGTCGAGGGCGACTGGTTCGACGGGTTGCCCGACGAGCTGCGCGGCACGGTCGACGTGGTCGTGAGCAACCCCCCCTACGTGGCCGACGGCGACGAGCTGCCGGCGTCGGTGCGGGAGTGGGAGCCGACGACGGCCCTGCTCGCCGGGGCCGACGGGCTCGATGACGTGCGGCGGATCGTGGCCGACGCACCGGCGTGGCTGCGACGCCCGGGGACGCTCGTCGTGGAGGTGGCGCCGACCCAGGCCGAGGCGGCCGTCGCCCTCGCGCTGGAGGCCGGCTTCGACCGGGCCGAGTTCCGCCACGACATGTCGGGTCGCCCCCGGTTCCTGGTGGCCCGGTTCACGTGAGCGAGCGCAGCGAGCGAACCTCGCTGGACGAGGTGGTCGAGGCGCTGGCCGCCGGCCTTCCCGTGGTGGTGCCGACCGACACCGTCTACGGCGTGGCCGTCGACCCGTCGCGGCCGGGGGCGACCGACCGGCTGTTCGAGGTGAAGGAGCGGCCGACCGAGGCGGCGCTGCCGGTCCTGGCCGCCGACGTCGACCAGGCCTTCGCCCTCGCCGGCGAGGTGCCGCCCGCCGCCCGCCGGCTGGCCGAGGCGTTCTGGCCCGGCGGGCTCACGCTCGTCGTGCCCCGGCGGCCTGGCCTCGGCTACGACCTCGGCGGCCTCGACGACCTGACCATCGGCGTGCGGGTGCCCGACCACGACGTCGTCCGTTCGCTGGCCCGGCGGGTCGGCCCGCTGGCGGCGACCAGCGCCAACCTCCACGGTCGGCCCACGCCGGAGACGGCGGCCGGCGTCGTCGCCGAGCTCGGCGATCGCGTCGCGGTGGTGCTCGACGGCGGTGTCTGCGCCGGCGCCCCTTCGACCGTCGTGGCGTGTGCGGTCGATGGCTCGGTGGCGGTGCTGCGCGAGGGACGCATCCCGGCCGCGGCCATCCACGCCGCGCTCGAGTAGGCGCGCCTTTCCTCCTGCGGACCATCCACCTGTGCCGCGCGCGGCAGTCCTACCTTTTCGCTCTGTATGGCAGGCGCGCGTGGGACCGCTGATCGCTTCCGTGATCTCGTCCATCGTCGTCTGCTGCCCGGCCTGGCCGACCAGGGCTTCGCCGATCGGCTCCCCGGTTCGCTGGCGGCGACCGAGGCCTTCGGGGTGACGTGGCTCCTCGATCTCGACGTGGCCGGGTGGAGCACCCCGGAGAAGGTGTGCTTCACCGTGTCCTGGGGCGCCCACGTGCCCGGGGTCGACGAGGTCGTCGGCGACCCGGCACCCGAGGTGCCGACCGTCGCGGCGTCGGCGGTGCACGGTCGACTCGGCGTGACCGGTCCGAGCATCGACCCGGTGTGGTTCGAGATGAAGTCGATGCCACGGCCGCTGGCCGCCATGACCGACACGCAGCTCGCCAACCACGTCCTCACCGGCGTGGCCGAGGAGATCGTGCCGATCCTCCGGACGCTGTCGACGCCGGTGGAGGTCCAGCGCCACCTGCACGCCGGGCTCGTCACCGGCCGAGGCGCGCCGTCGGCCGACGAGCTCCAGACGATCCGCCGCATCGCGGCGTTGAGCCTCCTGCTCGGCGACCGGCGCAACGCGGCCCGGTGGCTCGACCACCTCGAGGAGCGCTCGTCGGCCGCCATGGCCCCCGACCTCGTCGCCGAGCGCCTGGCCCCCATCCGGGAGCGCCTCGCCAGCTAGGCGGTGCCTACGTCGGTAGGGGCGCCTGCGGCGCGTGCCGAGATCGCTTCGCGTGCGGCGGCCAAGGCCGCGAGATCGAGCCTCCGGCCGCCTGACCTGGTCCCGCCCCGGCGGACGCCGCAGACCGGCGCGACTGGATCCACGTCGGTCCGAGTCGCCGTCCGCTTCGGGGCGGGACCAGGCCAGCCGGCACTCTCGGCGCTGCATTCTCTTCCTGCCACCGCGCGCCTCTATGCGTTGACAGCGTCGAGGGCGGCGAGCCAGGCGGTCGCCTCGGTGCGCCAGTCGGGCGGGACCTGGGCCAGCTCGTGGGCGGCCCGCCGACGCTCGGCCGCCCCCGGCACCAGGGCGGCGAGGGCGGCGTGCGCGGCTTGCTTCGGCAGGCGATGGCGAAGGGCCATCCGCAGGTGGCGACGGGCGGCGCCGACCCGGTCGCCGTTGCGCAGCTCCATGCGGGCCAGGTACTGGTCGAAGCGGAGGTCGGCGCCGGCGTCGCGCTCGCCGGCGTGGCGGCGGACGATCTCGTCGTAGGTGCGGTCCATCGGGCCGACGTCCCACGACATCGAACCGGCCCACACCTTGTAGGCCACGAGCGGGCGGTCGACCGAGGCGACGGGGGAGCGCTGGGCCAGGCGGATCCACAGCTCCCAGTCGTGCTGGGTGGCGAGCGACTCGTCGAAGCCGCCGACCTCGTCGAGCAGCGACCGCTCGGCGACCACGCTCGACCCACCACCGGGGATCACGTCGGCGTGGCGCAGCGGCCCGAGGACGTCGCCACCGACGGCGAGGCGCTGGTGGCCGAGCACCCGGTCGTGCTCGTCGACGGTGATGGCGCCGGTGCACGACCACCGGGCCGGCGTGCCGGCCATGGCGTCGAGCTGCTCGGCGAGCTTGGTCGGTGCCCACCGGTCGTCGTCGTCGCAGAAGGCGACGTACGGGGAGCCGGCCGCGGTCAGCCCGGCGTTGCGAGCGGCGGCGGCGCCGACGCCGGGGGAGCGGATCGCCGTGCAGCGCGGGTCGTCGAGCGACGTGAGGTAGGCCCAGGTGTCGTCGCTCGACCGGTCGTCGACGACGACGACCCGCACATCGACGCCACGCTGGCCGAGGATCGAGGTGAGCGTCCGGGCCAGGACCGGCTGGCGGTCGTGGGTCGGGACGACGACGGTGACCGTCACCGACGGCGGCGGAGCAGCGAGCGCAGCGGCCCGGGCACCCAGGCCCGCACGCCCCACGTCCCCTCCTCCCGGAACTGGAGGATCCACGCCAGGCGGGGGCCGTCGGAGTCGTTCGGCCCGGTGTGGTGGAGCACGCCGGGGTGGTGCACGGTCACGCCGCCGGCGGGGAGCGGGCAGGCCACGGCCGTCGACGTGTCGGGTCCGATCGCCTCGAGGGCGGCCGCCGCGGGGTCGCCGCCGCGTGGGCGGTGGGGCAGCTCGCGGACGTGGCTGCCGGGCACGAACTGCATGCAACCGGTGGCCACGGTGACGTCCTGGAGGGCGAGCCAGACGTGGGCCGTCGGCGGGAACACCTCGCCCGGGGCGTAGGCCGTGTCCTGGTGCCACGCCGTCGCGGCCCGGTTGCGGGGCGCCTTGTGGATCACGTGGTCGTAGAACGGGGCGACCGGCACGTCGAGCAGCTCGGCGGCCACGTCGCGGCAGCGCTGGAAGGCGGCGGTGCGGCGGAGGCGGGGGAGGGCGTCGGTGGCCCGCACGACCTCGAGGATCCGGCCGCTGGCTGCGTCGCCGAGGTCGTTGACCTGGCCCTCGGGGAGCTGGCCGCCGAGCAGCTCGTCGAGCAGGACCCGTGCCTCGGCGAGGGCGTCAGGCGGCACGATCGGTCGGTCGACGGCGACGAAGCCATCCCGGGCGAAGGCGTCACGCTCGGCCGTCGTGAGCAGCGCATCGGTACGCTCAGCGGTCGGTGCTGGGTCTGGGACGCCTGCGGTGGGCAGCACGGGATCTCCTGGAGCGGCTGGACGAGCGACGTGTAGGTGTTCGTGCTCCGTCCCCGTCGACCCTTCCGCCCCGTCCGCCGCTGGTGGTGGTGTCGCCCCACCTCGACGACGCGGTCCTCAGCTGCGGCCAGCTCCTCGCCGGCTCGCCCGGCTGCGAGGTCGTCACCGTGTTCACCGCCGGCCCGCCCACGTGGGAGGAGCCGACGCCGTGGGACGTGTCGTGTGGCTTCGCCCCGGGCGACGACGTGATGGCGGTCCGCAAGGGCGAGGACACCAGCGCCCTGGCCGTCCTGGGCGCCCACCCCCGATGGCTCGACGTGGTGGAGGGCCAGTACGACCCGACGACCACGGTCGAGGCGCTGGCCGAGCGATTGGCCTCGGTGCTGGCCGGCGTCGAGGGCAGCCCGGTGCTGGTGCCGCTCGGGCTCTACCACCCCGACCACCGCAAGGTCGCCGACGCGGTCGACCTGGTCCGCCCGAACCGGCCCGACATCGAGTGGTGGGCCTACGCCGACCAGCCCTACGCCGAGCTCGAGCCTGCCTCGGTGCCGGTCCGCTTGGCCCAGCGGGGCATCACGACCGAGCCATCGGCCCCCGGTCCGCTCGCCGACGTCCGGGCCAAGCGGGCGGCCCTCCGGCGCTACCGCTCGCAGGTGCGACCGCTGCGGGGGAGCATCCCGAAGGCACTTCGGGCCGAGCGGTGCTGGCGCCTACCATGAGGAGGTGAGCACGCGTGACCAGGCCCTGTTCGACATCCTGAACAAGGAGGTCGAGCGCCAGAACACGACCCTGCAGCTGATCGCGTCGGAGAACTTCGTCTCCCAGGACGTGCTGACGGCCACCGGCACCGTCCTCACCAACAAGTACAGCGAGGGCTATCCCGGCAAGCGGTACTACGGCGGCAACGAGATCATCGACGAGGTCGAGGACGTGGCCCGCAGCCGGGCCACCGCCCTGTTCGGCGCCGAGCACGCCAACGTGCAGCCGCACTCGGGCGCCAACGCCAACATGGCCGTCTACCTCGGCCTGCTCGAGCCCGGAGACACGGTGCTCGGCCTCCGCCTCGACCAGGGCGGCCACCTCACCCACGGCTCGCCCGTGAACGCCAGCGGCATCCTCTACAAGTTCGTGTCCTACGGCGTCACGCCGAGCGACGAGCGCATCGACTTCGACCAGGTCCGCGACCTCGCCCTCGAGCACCGGCCGAAGCTGATCGTGGCCGGCGCCACCGCGTACCCGCGGATCATCGACCCCGCGCCGTTCCGCCAGATCGCCGACGAGGTCGGCGCGCTGTTCATGTTCGACGCCGCCCACGTGATGGGGCTCATCGCCGGCGGCGTGCACCCGAACCCGGTGCCCTACGCCGACGTCGTCACCTTCACCACGCACAAGACGCTGCGCGGCCCCCGCGGCGGCTGCATCCTCACCCGCGCCGAGCACGCCACGGCCATCGACAAGGCCGTCTTCCCCGGCTTGCAGGGCGGGCCCCTCGATCACGTGATCGCGGCCAAGGCGATCGCGTTCCACGAGGCCGCGCAGCCCGAGTTCACCGAGTACGCGCAGCAGGTCGTGGCCAACGCCGCCGAGCTGGCCGAGGCCCTGTCCGGCCACGACCTCCGCCTCGTCTCGGGCGGCACCGACAACCACCTGATGCTCGTCGACCTCCGCAGCTTCGACGAGGACCTGTCGGGCAAGAAGGCCCGCCTGGCCCTCGACCGCGCCGGCATCAGCCTCAACGAGAACACCGTCCCGGACGACCCCCGGCCGCCCTACATCACCAGCGGCCTGCGCATCGGCACGCCCGCGGTCACCACCCAGGGCATGAAGCAGCGCGAGATGCGCGAGATCGCCTACCAGATCCACCAGGTGCTCACCCACCGCGACGACGAGGGCGCCATCGCCGCCGTCCGCGACGAGGTCGCCAACCTCTGCGCCAAGTTCGCGCCGTACCCGCTGCAGTAGCAGGGTCGGCGACCGAGCGGCCACCTGTGTGGCCGGGCCCACCTGGGTGCGAGAGGATGAACGGATGATGCCGTCGAACCGCCGCCGCGACGCGAGGACCTGGTCCGGCGGGACAGGGAGCGGTCCGCGGCAGCCGGTCCTCGCGGTCGCGCTCGCCGCGGCCGCGGGCGGCCGAGGGCCGACCTGATGCCGTCGACCGCCGCCTTCGCGCTCGTGTTCGGGGTGGCCGCGGGCACGACCTTCGTGCTCACCCCGGTGCTGCGGTGGCTCGCGCTGCGCATGGGCGTGGTCGACCACCCCGACGAGCGCCGCGTGCACACCCAGCCCATGCCCTACCTGGGCGGCATCGCCATGCTCCTCGGCTTCCTCGCCGCCCTGGGGGTGGCATGGCGGATGCAGGGCTTCGACCCGATGTTCGAGGGTTCGTCGGTGCCGCTCGGCATCGCCATCGGCGCGGTCGTGCTCTGCGGCGTGGGCACGCTCGACGACATCCGCGAGGTCTCGGCTCCGGCCAAGACCGCCGGCATGGTGCTCGGCGGGTCGGTCATGTACCTGCTCGGGGTGAGCCTGCTGTACTTCCGGTTCCCGTTCGTCGACGGGCTCCTCGTGCTCGGCCCGGATCTCGCACCACTGGTCACGGTGCTGTGGGTGCTCGGCATGGCCAACGCCGTGAACCTGATCGACGGGCTCGACGGCCTGGCCGCGGGGATCGTGGCCATCGCCGCCGGCTCGTTCTTCCTGTACGGGCACCGGCTGGCCAACGCCGACGTCGGCCTGATCAGCCCGGACAACCCGAGCACGCTCATCGCCATCAGCGTGGCCGGCATCTGCCTCGGCTTCCTGCCCCACAACTTCAACCCGGCCCGCATCTTCATGGGCGACGGCGGCGCGCTCATGCTGGGGGGCCTCATGGCCGCGTCCACGATCATGGTGGGCGGCCAGGTCAGCGACCCCTACTCCGGCCAGGCCTTCTTCTTCTTCGCCCCCTTGTTCATCCCGTTCTTCGTGATGGGGGTGCCGATCATCGACACGGTGTTCGCCATCGTGCGCCGGGCCCGCAAGCGCGCCGGCCTGGCCGAGGCCGACAAGGACCACCTGCACCATCGGCTGATGCGGCTGGGCCACGGGCACCGGCGGGCCGTGGTGATCCTGTGGGCCTGGTCGGCGCTCCTGTCGGGCATCGCCCTGTACCCGGTGTACACGCGCAAGGGTGACGCCATCGTGCCGATCGGCGTGGTCGCCCTGGCGCTCGTGCTCTTGACCTTCCTGCACCCCGGCGTGCGCCAGGCGCGTGAGGCCGAGGCCGAGGTGGTGGAGCTGCCCGTGCCGGGTGAGGCACCGGCCGACGGCGGGCCCGTGCCGGCTGACGCGAACGGCGACGCCGCGGCCGTCGGCGCCGCGGCCGAGGAGCCCGAGCCCCTGCGCCCCTGAACGGTCCCTGACCGGCGCTGGTCCCGTGCGGCCGGCCGGCTCCGACCCGACAGGGACCAGTTCGTTGTGACTACGCTTTGCGGCCGTGACGCCCGCCCCCCAGCGACGACGCCGTCCTGTCCGCCTGCTGGTGGCGCTCGTCGCGCTCCCGCTCCTCGGCGCGACCCTGACCGCGTGCACGCCGCCGCCGCCGAGGGTGCTGGTGCTCGGCGACTCGATCTCGTCGGAGGTGCGCGCCAGCTCCGAGGCCACGCACTGGCTCGACCAGTCGAGCAACAACGTCGACTGGTCGGGGACCCGGTTCATGTCGGCGCCGTGCAACGGCCTGCGCGCGCTGCGCGACCTGAAGTACGTCCCCGACGTCGTGATCATCAACTACATCGGCAACAACTTCTCGTTCAGCGAGAACTGCATGAACGGCGAGCAGGGCCAGGCCCTCGTGGACCGCTACCTGCGTGACCTCGGCGCCATCGGGCGGGCCCTCAAGAACGGCCACACCCGCATCTCGATCGTCGGCTCGCCCGCCCACGCGGCCCACCGGGCCGACAGCGACGCCATCTTCACCGCCTACAAGAAGTTCGCCACGGACCACCACCTGACGTTCGTCGACGGCGGGGCGTACCTCACCCCCGACCGCGTGCCGGTCCGCACCGCGGCCTGCCTCAAGCGCGAGACCGGCCGCTACTGCGGCACCACGGGCGGCCCCGGCCGCAACATCATCCGCGACAAGGACCTCGAGCACCTCTGCCCCGGGCCGATCGACGTCTACAGCCGGTGCCAGAGCTACAGCTCGGGTGCGGTCCGGCTGGGCATCCAGTTCGGCGTCGCGATCGACAAGGCGGTGCTACCCCACCAGTGAGCCCGGCCGGCTGCTCGCCGGCTGGCCGGTGGTGAGGTCGCGCTGCGACCGGGCCCCGCCCGCCGAGGATGTGTCATCCTGGCCCAGCCAGGCAACAGATTTGCGGCTCTCAGGGGGGTTCCCCTAGGTTGCGATCGTATTCACAAGCGCGGTGCACAGGCGCCGCCCGACCCCCAACGAGCTGCCGACCGTGGACCTGCGAGCCCGTCGAGAACTGAACAACGGCTTCGGCAACGCGCTCGCCCGTTCGTTCGAGCTCGTGGTCACGCCGATGATCTTCATCGCCATCGGCTTCGGCTTGGGGACGCTCTTCGGTGCCCGATCGGTGCTCACGTTTGCGTTCGGCGCCTTCGGCGTGATCGGCACGATCGTGCGCACGCTCCTGGGCTACGACACCGAGATGCGCCGGCACGAGCAGGAGGGCAGATGGTCGCGGCCGTCGTGACTCCTGCCGTCGATCCCGCCCGTGGCCCGGAGGCCGAGATCATCTCCGACATGCTGCGCCGGGGGCTGCCGGCCCTGCCGGTCCTCGTGCTCCTGGCCGGCCTCGGCTGGGGCTGGCACGGCGCGATGTCGGGGGCCTTCGCGGTCGGGCTCGTGCTGGTGAACTTCGGCCTCACCGCCATCGTCTTGAGCGTCACCGGACGCATCTCGCCGACGGCGCTCATGGCCGGCGTCCTGGTCGGCTACGCGGCCCGCATGGGTCTCGTGGTGCTGGCCCTCTACCTCGTCAAGCACACCTCGTGGGCCGAGATGGTGCCGCTCGGCATCGTCTTGGTGGTCACCCACCTCGGCCTGTTGTTCTGGGAGCTTCGCCACGTCTCGGCATCGCTCGCATTTCCCGGGCTGAAGCCCGCCCACCGGTCCGCACCTGAGGAGTCCTCGTCTTGATTCTCGGTCTCGATTTCCCGCCGATCAGCCACGCCATCGAGTGGAAGACCCTGTTCGGCAGCGGCGCATTCGCCGTGAACAAGGTCGTGCTGCTGATGTGGCTCTCGGTGGCCATCGTGTTCGCCTTCTACTTCGTGGCGAGCCGGCGTCAGCAGCTGGTGCCGACCGGCGTCCAGAACCTGGCCGAGTCGGTGGTCGACTTCATCAAGGAAGGCGTCATCCTGCAGACGATGGGTGCCGAGGGCATGGGCTGGACGCCCTTCCTCCTGACCATCTTCAGCTTCGTGTTCGTCTGCAACATCTGGGAGATCATCCCGGTGGCCCAGATGCCGGTGAACGCCCGCATGGCGCTGCCGATCTTCATGGCCTTGCTGGTCTGGGTGATCTACAACTTCATCGGCATCAAGAGCCAGGGTTTCTTCGGCTACTTCAAGTCGATGCTGTTCCCTCCCGGCGTGCCCAAGGCGCTCTACATCCTCGTGACGCCGATCGAGCTGGTGTCGACGCTGTTGGTGCGGCCCATGTCGCTGTCGGTACGGCTCTTCGCCAACATGCTCGCCGGCCACCTGCTGCTGATCAGCTTCGCGGTGCTCTCCACCGCGCTGTTCAGCGCCACCTACGTCGGAGCCGTCGTCCCCGGCGCGCTGCTGGTCGCCCTGACCGGCTTCGAGATCCTGGTCTCGGTCCTGCAGGCCTACATCTTCACCATCCTCACCGCTGTGTACATCGGCGGTGCCATGCACCCCGAACACTGAGAAGCAAAAGGAGACATTCGTGATCGACATCCTCGCAGCCCAGAACGCCGGCGAAATCCAAAAGGGCCTCACCGCCCTTGGACGCGGCGTCGTCTATGGCGGCGCCGCGATCGGTCCGGGCATCGGCATCGGCATCGTGGTGGGCAACGCCATCACCGCCATGGCCCGCCAGCCCGAGGCCGCCGGCATGGTGCGCACCACCATGTTCCTCGGCATCGCCTTCACCGAGGCGCTCGCCCTGTTCGGTTTCGTCCTCGCCTTCATCATCTCCTAGGGGGATCGATCGTGCGCACACGCGTGCTCATGGCGGGGTTGGCCCTCGCCGCAGTTGTGTTGATCGGTTCGGCGGCGCCCGTCGTCGCCGCCGACAAGCCACCCACGAAGTTCCCTGATCACGTCACGCAGGAGTGCTTCCACATCATCGAGAACGGTGGGACGCTCGACGACTGCCACAAGGCGCCGAGCCCGATCCTGCCGCCGACCAACGAGCTGGTGTGGGGCGCCATCTCCTTCGCTGCCGTCTTCATCCTGCTGCGCAAGCTGGCGTGGCCGGGCCTGAAGAAGGGCATGGAGTCTCGCTCCGCTCGCATCGCCAACGACCTCAAGGAGGCCGAGATGGCCAAGGAAGAGGCCAACCAGATCCTCGACGAGTATCGGGCCAAGCTGGCCGATGCCAAGGCCGAGTCGGCCCACATCATCGAGGAGGCCCGGCAGACCGCCGACGCCATGCGCCGCGAGCTCGAGACCCGCGCCGCCAGCGACATCTCCGAGATGAAGGCCAAGGCGGCCGCCGACATCGAGGCCGCCAAGGTCCGGGCCATCGACGAGCTCCGTCAAGAGGTCGCCGAGATCGCCATCGGTGCCGCCGAGCTGGTCATCGAGCGCAACCTCGATCCGGAGACCAACAAGGCGCTCGTCGACCAGTACATCGCGCAGGTCGGGGCAGCGAGCTGATGGCGTCCGACGATCGCGCCGCGGCCTATGCGGAGGCGTTCTTCCTCATCGCCAAGAGCGAGGGCGTCATCGGCGACGTCGAGGACGAGCTGTTCCGCATGGCCCGGATCCTGGAGGGCAACGACGAGCTGCGTGACACGCTCGCCGACCCGCACATCCCGGTGGCGACCCGCCAGCAGATCGTCGACGACCTCCTCAGCGGCAAGGCACAGCCGGTCACGACCAACCTCGTGCTGCTCGTGGTCGGCCTCGGCCGCGTCCGCGAGCTCCCGGCCATCGCCGACGCGCTGGTCGCGGCCTGCGCCCGCGAGGGCAACAAGCAGGTCGCCGAGGTCCGTTCGGCCATCCCGTTGACCGACGACCAGAAGGCCCGCCTGACCGAGGCCCTCGGTCGCGCCACCGGCAAGCAGGTCGAGATCAAGGTCATCGTCGACCCAAGCATCAAGGGCGGCATCATCGCCCAGATCGGTGACACCGTCATCGACGGCTCGATTCGCACCCGCCTCGAGCAGCTCAAGCACGCCCTCTAGGCAACTCAGGGAGATCAACGGCACATGGCCGAGCTCACGATCAACACCGACGACATCACCACCGTCCTGCGCCACCGCCTCGAGGGCTTCAAGCCCGACCTCGCCGCCGCCCAGGTGGGCCGGGTGCTCGAGGTCGGCGACGGCATCGCGCGCGTCGGGGGACTCCCCGACTGCGCGGTCAACGAGATGCTCGAGTTCGCCGACGGCACCATCGGTCTCGCCCTGAACCTGGACGAGGAGTCGATCGGTGCGGTCGTCCTGGGCGACGTCGACAACATCGAGGAGGGCCAGCCGGTCAAGGCCACCGGCGAGATCCTCTCGGTGCCGTGCGGCGACGGCCTGCTCGGCCGCGTCGTCAACACGCTCGGCGAGCCGGTCGACGGCCGCGGTGCGCTCACCAACGTCAGCACCCGCCGCATGGAGGTCCAGGCCCCCGGGATCATGGGCCGCAAGCCCGTGCACGAGCCGCTGCAGACCGGCATCAAGGCCATCGACGCCATGACGCCGGTCGGCCGGGGCCAGCGCGAGCTGATCATCGGCGACCGCAAGACCGGCAAGTCCACCGTCGCCATCGACACGATCATCAACCAGAAGGGCCTGGGGGTGAAGTGCGTGTACGTCGCGATCGGCCAGAAGGCCTCGACCGTGGCGCAGACGGTGGCCACCCTCGACCAGCACGGGGCCATGGACTACACGGTCGTGGTCGTCTCGCCCGCCTCGGATCCCGCGCCCTACAAGTACCTCTCGGCCTACGCCGGCTGCGCCATGGGCCAGCACTGGATGGAGAACGGCGAGCACGCGCTGGCCGTGTACGACGACCTGTCGAAGCAGGCCGAGGCCTACCGCTCGGTGTCGCTGCTGCTGCGGCGCCCGCCGGGCCGCGAGGCCTACCCGGGTGACGTGTTCTACCTGCACAGCCGCCTGCTCGAGCGGGCCGCCAAGCTCTCCGACGAGAACGGCGCCGGCTCGCTCACCGCGCTGCCGATCATCGAGACCAAGGCCGGCGACATCTCGGCCTACATCCCGACCAACGTGATCTCGATCACCGACGGCCAGATCTTCCTCGAGGACGACCTGTTCAAGGCCGGCATCCGCCCGGCCGTGAACGTCGGCCAGTCGGTGTCCCGGGTCGGCGGCGCCGCGCAGGTCAAGGCCATGCGCAAGGCCGTCGGCACGCTGAAGGGCGACCTGGCCCAGTTCCGCGAGCTCGAGGCGTTCGCCTCGTTCGGCTCCGAGCTCGATGCCGTCTCCCAGGCCACGCTCGACCGCGGCTACCGCCTCACCGAGCTGCTCAAGCAGGGCCTCAACTCGCCGTTCGCGGTCGAGGAGCAGTCGGTGGTGCTGTACGCCGGCACCCGCGGGTACCTGGACTCGGTCCCGGTGGCCGACGTGCAGCGCTACGAAGCGGACCTGCTGGCCTGGCTCAAGGCCCGGCACCCCGACCTCCTCGACAAGATCCGCGAGACGGGCGACCTCGACGAGGACGCGCTGAAGGCGGCCCTCGAGGAGTTCACCCGCGACTTCCTTCCGTCCGAGACCGAC
>JAODBP010000048.1 GCA_025464025.1 Actinomycetes bacterium
CCGAGGAGGGGCAGGCCCGCTACGCCACCCTGCTCGAGCGCTTCGACGCCGAGACCCGGGCCGAGGGCGACAAGATCCGCGCCCTCGGCGGGCTCTACGTGCTGGGCACCGAGCGCCACGAGAGCCGCCGCATCGACAACCAGCTCCGCGGTCGCTCCGGCCGCCAGGGCGACCCGGGCGAGAGCCGCTTCTACCTGTCGCTCGAGGACGAGCTGATGCGCCTGTTCGCCACCGGCGCCATGTCGTGGGTGATGGGCAAGGCCCTCCCCGACGACGTGCCGATCGAGGCGAAGATGGTCAGCAAGGCCATCGAGCGGGCCCAGAACACCGTCGAGGCCCGCAACGGTGAGATCCGCAAGAACGTCCTCAAGTACGACGAGGTCATGAACGAGCAGCGGAAGGTCATCTACCGCCGCCGGAACCAGATCCTCGAGGGCCACGACCTGCGCGACGAGGCGATCCAGAGCCTCCAGGACGCCATCGAGAACACCATCCGCTCCTCGTGCGTCTCCGACGTCCCGGAGGAGTGGGACCTCGACGGGCTGGTCGCCCAGCTCAAGGAGTTCTACGACACCAAGTTCACGGTCGAGGACCTGTCCAAGACCGACCTGGTCGAGGAGATCGTCGAGGCCGTCACCGCCGAGGCCACCGAGCAGTACGAGGCCCGGGAGGCCGAGTTCGGGCCCGAGGACATGCGTCAGATCGAGCGCCAGGTCATGCTGCGCGTGATCGACACCCACTGGCGCGAGCACCTCTACGAGATGGACTACCTGCAGGAAGGCATCCACCTGCGGGCCATGGGCCAGAAGGACCCGCTCGTCGAGTGGCAGCAGGACGGCTTCGCGATGTTCGGCCAGATGGTCGACAACATCGCCGAGGACTTCGTCAAGTACGTCATGCACCTCCAGGTCGTGCAGGAGGACCCGGCCAACGCCGAGGTCCGCAACGTGCAGACCAGCGGCCCGGAGTCGGTGCAGGGGTCGGAGAACATGCGCGCCGCGTTCAACTCGGCGCCGGTCGAGGACGACGGCTTCGGCGACGCCCCGGCCCCGATCCCGAACCAGCCCGACGTCATGGCCCCGGTCGTGAAGTCCGACGAGGAGAAGATCGGCCGCAACGACCCGTGCTTCTGCGGGAGCGGCAAGAAGTACAAGCACTGCCATGGGCAGTAGCCCCGTGTCACGAGCAGCCTGAGGTGAAGGACTTCACCGACGACATCGCCGCGCTCCGCGTCCGGTTGGACGAGGCGCGGCAGTACCTCCGCGTCGATGCCGGGCGGGACCGGACGCGGGAGCTGGAGGCCATCGCGTCGGCGCCCGACCTATGGGACGACACCGACAACGCCCGCAAGGTGACGACCGAGCTGTCGACCGTGAAGGGCGACGTCGACCTGTGGGACGAGCTCGCCGCCAAGCTCGACGATGCCGCCGTGCTCGACGAGATGGCGCGCGAGGAGGGCGACGAGTCGCAGGAGCCGGAGATCGCCGCATCGCTCCAGGGGCTGGCGGCCAGGTTCTCGGAGCTGGAGCTGCGGGCGCTGTTCGCTGGCGAGTGGGACGAGCACGACGCCATCTGCGAGGTCCACGCCGGCGAGGGCGGCACCGACGCGCAGGACTGGGCCGAGATGCTCGTGCGCATGTACCGGCGGTGGGCCGACAAGCACGGCATGGACGTCGAGATCGACGAGGCCTCCGCCGGTTCCGAGGCCGGGCTCCAGTCGGCCACCTTCATCGTCAAGGGCCGCTACGCCTACGGCTGGCTGCGCTCGGAGCAGGGCGTGCACCGGCTGGTGCGGATGTCGCCGTTCGACTCGGCGCACCGGCGCCAGACGTCGTTCGCCTCGATCGACGTGACCCCGCTCATCGACGACCCGGGCGACGTGGTCATCGACGACAAGGACCTGCGCATCGACACCTACCGGTCGTCGGGCGCCGGCGGCCAGCACGTCAACGTGACCGACTCGGCCGTGCGGATCACCCACCTGCCCACCGGGATCGTCACGTCGTGCCAGAACGAGCGGTCGCAGACCCAGAACAAGGCCCGGGCCATGCAGGTCATGGTCGCCAAGCTGGCCGAGCGCCAGCGCGAGGAGCACAAGGCGTCGCTCGAGGCCATCTCCGGCACGTCGCAACAGGCGGCCATGGGCAACCAGATCCGCTCCTACGTGATGGCGCCCTACCAGCTGGTGAAGGACCTCCGCACCGAGCACGAGACCGGCAACGTCGAAGGCGTCATCGAGAACGGCGACCTCGACGCCTTCATGGAGGCCTTCCTCCGCTGGGAGCGCGCCTCCTAACCTGACGTCGGCAACCCCCCGCTTCCCCCACAACTGCTTCTAGTCACGTCTACGTCGGCATGCCGACGTGGGGGTGACGAGAAAGGGGGAGCGGTGCTGCTGCACGCCCTCGACCAGCTCGCCACTCGCCAACACGGCCTGTTGGAGCGATCACAGATCGACCGTCCGGATGGGACGATCGCTGGCTGGATCGCGGCCGGTCTCCTCGTTCGAGTGCACCCGTCCGTCTACCGCCTCGTGGGAGCGCCCGTCACGAGAGAGCAACGTCTCCTCGCTGCATGCCTCGCTGCCGGTCCGGGCGCTGCCGTCTCGCACCGGGCAGCGGCTCACGGGTGGGGGCTTGCCGAGTTCCCCGACGTCGTGGAGATCGTGACGCCCCGGCCGCGCTGGCCAAGGCTCCGAAACGTGCGCGTGCATCGGTCGACCGACCTGCGGGACGACCACATCACGGTTCGGCACGCGGTGCCGACCACGAAGCCGCTCCGAACGCTGGTGGATCTCGGCGCGGCCGCGCCGTGGGCCGTGGCGGATGCACTCGAGCGAGGGCTGACCGCGAAGCTCTTCGGACTTGCCGCCGCCGACCGGGTGCTCGACGACCTCGGTCGCAAGGGCCGCACCGGTGTTGGCGTCCTTCGTTTGG
>JAODBP010000061.1 GCA_025464025.1 Actinomycetes bacterium
CGCTCGGGCGACAAGGGCGACATCAGCGACATCTCGCTCTTCGCCGACGACGCCGAGATCTACGACGCCCTCGTCGAGGCCGTCACGGCCGAGCGGGTGGGCGAGCACTTCGGCTCGCTCGTCACCGGCCCGGTCGACCGCTACCTGGCCCCCAACGTCCTCGCCCTCAAGTTCGTGCTCCACGGCGCTCTCGGCGGGGGTGTGACCCGGAGCCTGCGCAGCGACGCCCAGGGCAAGACCCACGGGCTCTCGCTGCTCCGCATGTGGGTCGACCTGCCCGACCACCTGGTCGAGCGCTCGACCCGTCGCACCGCCCGTCCACCCGCCTGATCGTTCCCACCAACCCCGGAGAACCCATGCCGCTGCCCACGGACGCCAAGGTCGTCTCGGTCGACGACCACATCATCGAGCACCCGAACGTCTGGCAGGACCGGGTCGCCGCCAAGTGGCGGGACCGGGCTCCGAAGGTCGTGCCCGAGGACGGCATCCCGATCTGGTGGTACGACGGCCACCGGCACGCGCCGCTCGGCCTCGATGCGGTGGCCGGCGACGACCCGAGCGAGTTCAAGCTCACGACCAAGGCGTTCGAGGCGATGCGCCCCGGTTGCTACGACCCAAAGCAGCGGCTGGCGGACATGGACGCCGACGGCATCTGGGCGTCGATGGCGTTCCCCCAGTTTCCCCGCTTCGCCGGGCAGGCGTTCCTCGAAGTCGAGGACCGGGAGCTGGGGCTCGTGTGCGTCGAGGCGTGGAACGACTTCGTGGTCGACGAGTGGTGCGCCACCGACCCCGAGCGCCTGATCCCGCTGTCGATCGTGCCGATGTGGGACCCGGTGCTGTGCGCCGAGGAGATCGAGCGGATGGCGGCCAAAGGGTCGCGTGCGATCACGTTCTCGGAGAACCCGGCCGCCCTCGGGCTGCCGTCGTTCTGGTCGGAGGCGTGGGACCCGATGCTCACCGCCCTGGAGGAGACCGACACCGCGCTGTGCCTGCACATCGGCTCGTCGTCCCGGCCGATCATCCCGCACTCGGATGCGACGACGCCGGTGATCATCTCGCTGATGGGCCTGCTCACGATGGCGTCGCTGACCGACCTGGTCATGTCGCCGGTGCTGGTGAAGCACCCCCGGCTGAAGGTGGTCCTGGCCGAGGGCGGCATCGGCTGGGTGCCCTACATGCTCGAGCGGCTGGAGCAGGTGTTCGAGAAGCACCGCCACCACTCGAAGATCAACGTGGAGAAGACCCCGACCGAGTGCTTCCGCGACAACATCTGGACCTGCTTCATCCGGGACGATGCGGGCATCGCCAACCGGCACGCCATCGGCGTCGACAAGATCATGTTCGAGGTCGACTACCCGCACTCCGACTGCGTGTGGCCCAACAGCCGCAAGGGCCTGGAGGAGGCGCTGCGCGACGTGCCGGACGACGAGGCCCGGATGATGGCCGGCGACAACGCCAGGAAGCTGCTGCGCCTCTGAGGCGACCCAGTTCGCTGCGCGAGGCTGGTGGGGTGGAACCTGCCGAGATCGTCCGCGACGTCCTCGACCAGCTCGGCCGGCGGGTCGCCGCTCGTGATCTCGACGCGGTGCTCGACCTCTACGAGCCCGACGGCGTGCTGGCCGGGACGATGGCGAACAACGTCGGCGCGGAGCAGATCCGCGCCTACGTGACCAACGTGGTCGCCGCCGACGACCCGCTCTCGTGGGAGTGGGACGACATCGTGGCCGGGACCGACGGGACGGTGATCTGGTTCCTCGCCCCCGGTCGCATCGTGTTCGGCGAGACCAGGCCGTTCCGGCTGACCGGCGTGCTCCGGGAGTCGGGCGGCGCCTGGCGCTTCGCCCAGTTCCACGGCTCGATCCCGTTCGGCTCGTAGGTGCCCGCCACGAGGTCGGCGGACGAGCGGCTCGTGCGAGCGGTGCTGACCGCCGTCGTGGGCGTCCCGGCGGTCGTGGCTGTTGGGGTGGTGGTGCACCGGCACGGGCAGGCCGAGGCGTTCGTGAGCTGGCCGGTCATCGGTGTGGCCGTGCTCGCCGCCGTCGTCGCCGTGCTCGGCGTGTGGACCCGCCAGCCCGATTCGGCGCTGGTCGGTCTCGCCGCCCTGGTGCCGGCGGCGATCCTGATCTACGTCGTCCCTGCCGTCGCGCCGCTCGCCTTCGTGGTCGTGGCGCTCGTCGTCCTGGCCGGGCTGGCGCTTCGGGTCGGTGGCTTCGCTTCGGCGCTGGCCACGTTCGCCGCCCTGTTCCTCCTGCTGCTGACCGTCGTCCAGGACCCGGCCGTCGAGTGCGGCGACCACAACACGACGACGAGCAGCGGTCCGTGGTGGATCTCGACCGCGGACGACACGTTCGCCAGCGTCACCGGCGGCAGAGACGGCACGTCCCGAGGCACCGTGAAGGTGGGCGACGACGTCTACGGCTATGCCTGCCAGGGCGGCCGACTCGTGGAGTTCGGGCGCGACGAGCTCGACGACTAGACCCCGCCGAGGACCGTGGCGCGGGCCCGGCGGCCGGGGAGCTTCTCGACCTGGATGGCGTTGGGGAGCTGCTCCTTGATGGCGCTGTCGTGGGTGACGACGAGCACCTGGCGGAACCGACCCTTGAGCCGCTCGAGGGCGAGGAGCATGCGCTCCTTGCGCTCGTCGTCGAGGGGGCCGAACACCTCGTCGAGCACGAGCAGCCCGACGGCGCCACCGGACTGGAAGCGCACGTGCTCGCTGATCGCCACCCGGAGGGCGAGGTTGGCCAGATCGACCTCGGAGCCGGAGAAGCGGTCCATCCCGTAGGTGCGGCCAGCGTCGGTGATCTGGATCTCGTAGGTGTCGGCGTCGACCTCGAGCCGGTCGTACTCGTGGTCGGTGAGCTCGGCGAACAGCTCCGCGGCCTGGGCCGCCAGCCGGGGCCCCACCACGGACACGACGTTGTTCCGGAAGTCGGAGAGCAGGTCGCCCAGCCGGCCGAGGTGGCGGGCCCGCTCGGCCAGGTCGGCGATGTCGGCATGGGCCTGCTTGCCGTCGTCGAGCCGGGTGGTCGCGGTGGTGACCACCGACTCGGCCTGCGCCGCCCGCTGGCGCACGGCGTTGGCGGTGTCGGTCGCGAGCTTGAGGGCCTGGCGCGCCTCGGACCGGGCCTGCTTCGCCGCCTCCAGGTCAGCCGGCTTGAACGCCAGGCCCTTGACCTTCTCGCGCAGGGCGTCGCGCGTGGCGGTGGCCTCCTCCAGCCGGGCTCGGGTGGCGCCCAGCTCCGTGGCCACCTGGGGTGCCCGCTCGAGCCGGGCCTCGAGCTTGGCCACCTCGGTGGCGGCCCGGCGTCGCACGGCCAGCTCCTGCTTCGCCTCGTCGGCCGTGCCGGCGACGTCGCCGGCGAGCGCCCGGGCCTGGGCGAGCACCGCCTCGGCGTCGAACCGGCGGGCGGCGTGCTGCTCCCACGTGGCCCAGGCCTGCTGGGCCGCGGTGAGCGCCGTGGTCGCCTCCCGGGCCTCCTTGGCCGCCAGCTTGGCCACCGACTCGGCGTCGGCCAGCTTCGAGCGCTCGGCGCTCAGGCGATCGCTGGCCGCCCGGACCTCCTCGGTGCGGTGGGCCGCCACCTGCTCGAAGGCGTCGCCCAGGTGCTGCCCGCACACCGGGCAGTCCTCGTCGGCCGACAGCTCGGACGACCGCGCGGCGGCGGCCTCGGCCCGGACCAGCTCCTGCTCGGCGGCCCGCACCGAACCGGCCAGCTCGGCGGACGCCGCCGCGGCCTGCTCGGCCGCGGCGCGGGCGGTCTCGGCCACCGAGTCATCGGGCCGCTCGGGGGCGTCGAGGTCGGGCAGGACGGCCAGGGCGGCGATCGCCGACTCGACCGCCTCGAGCGCCCGGAGCCGGGCCTCCAGCTCGTCGAGTCCCTCGGCCTGCGGGCGGAGCTCGGCCAGCGCGCCCTCGACGTCGGCCAGCGCCGCCTGCTCCGCGATGAGCGACTCGACCCGGTCGGTCGAGGCGTCGACGATCGACGCCGCAGCCTTGCCCTCGACCACGAGCTGGTTCCAGGTGCGGGCCAGGTCCTCGAGCTGCTCGAACGCCGCCTCGGCGGCGTCGTTGGAGGTGACGGCCTCGGCCAGCGTCGCCTCGCTGCCGGCGACCTCGTCGACGATGGCTTCGGCGTGCTGCTTCGCCGCGGCCAGAACCTCCTCCAGCTCGCCCAGGTCGGGCAGCCGGGCGGCCAGTCGCTCGTGGTCGGCCCGGGCGTCGCGGGCATCGGAGCGGGCCGAGTCGCGGGCCTTGTCGAGCGGGGTGATGCCGAGCATCCGCAGGACGAGCTCGCGCCGCTTGGCCGTCCCGTGGGCGCTGAACGCGGCGACCTGCTTCTGCTCGGCGAACACCGACGACCGGAACGACGTGTCGTCCATGCCGATGACCGAGTGCACGTAGGTGGCGACGTCGCGCACGCCCTCGGCCACCTGCTGGTTGTTCCAGTGGGCCTCGGCCTTCACCGTGTGGTTGATGCCGGTGATCGTGCGCCGGACCAGGTACAGGTGGCCCTCGTGCTCGAACTCGACCTCGGTGACGCAGTCGGCGTTGACGCCGCTGGTGCGGATCTGGTCGTTCGACGTGCGGGACTTGCCGTAGAGCGTCCACCGGATCGACTCGATGAGGGCCGACTTGCCGCCCCCGTTCGGTCCGTAGATGCCGACGAGGCCGGCCGGGACCTCGAGCTCGCACTCGTCCTCGTAGACGCGGTAGTTCCGCAGGTACAGCCGAGTGATGCGCACGGCTACCCGATCGACTCCTCGACCGCGCGCGAGAGGTAGCCGGCGCCCAGCTCCTCGAGCTTCCTGCGGTCGTAGCCCATGAGGTCCTGGTGCTCGACGTAGCGCTGCCAGCGCGACGCCATCGAGTCCATGTCGGGGATCTCGACGGTCATCTCGGTGCCGGCGAACGACGGCTCGAGCTTGAGGTGCAGGGCGGCGCCGGCGACGTCGCGGACGCGCTGGAGGTCGAGGAGCTTGTAGGCCTCGGGGTCGACGCCGTCGACGAACAGCCGGGCCACGGCGCCCTCGGGCACCGACGCCGCCCGCTGGAGCACGAGCTCCTCGACCTCGGCCGGCGAGAGGCCGAGGGCGGCGACGGTCTCGAGGGTGACGAGCCGCCGGTTCGAGGGCAGGGGCACGTGGGTGCACCTCCCGGTGTCGGTGTCGAGCACGACGATGCCCTTGGGCTTGTCGGGGTCGTCGGCGAAGGTGAACGTGTCGGTCGAGCCGGCGTACCACATGCCCTCGCTCACCGGGATGTGGAAGTGGTAGTGGCCGAGCAGCACGAGGTCGGCCTTGATGAGCCCGGCGTCGATCTCGATCTCGTTGATGTCGGCGTAGCGGGGCTCGACCTGGGTGATGCGGGGGTGGGTGAGCAGCAGGTTCGACTTGTCGAGCGAGCGCTCGCGGTCGGCCTGGTCGAGCGCCTCGAGCGTGGCGTCGACGGTGAGCATCTGCGGGATGCAGTGGACCTTCAGCCCGGGCAGCTCGAACGACGCGTACGAGAGCCGGGTGGCGAACATCACCTCGGGGAACGTGTCGGCCAGCGCCGAGTAGGGCGAGCCGGTGCCCGGCAGCCGGGGCGTGTCGTGGTTGCCGCTGATCGCGACCAGCGGCACGCCGTGGTCGCGGATCTTGAGCAGGGCCCGCTGGGCCACCCGGAACGAGCGGTAGGTGGGGCGGGGGTGGTCGAACACGTCGCCCAGCCACACGACGAGGTCGGGCGACTGGGCCAGGGCCAGGTCGACCGCGGCGGTGAACGACTCCTCGAAGTCGAGCTCGCGCCGGTTGACGCCGGTGGCGGCATCGGTCACCGACAGGTAGGCCCGCCCCAGGTGCGCATCCCCGAGCGCCACGACCTTCATCAGTCGACCAGCGCCGAGATGTTGGGAGCGGCCACGGCCCGGGGCGCGGGCGGAGGCTCGACCGACTTCACCACGTCGTCCCAGAACGCCACCCGGGCCGGCACGGCGAACGGGGCCTCGAGGTTGGCGATCAGGCACTCGCCGGGCATGAGCGTCTGGATCTCGCCAGCCGAGGCCGAGAGGTCCTGCTTCGAGCTGCCCCGGAGGATGTTGCGGTCCTTCTCGTCGGCCAGGCCGAGCACGAAGAACGTGTTGAACTGCGACAGCAGCTCGTCATCGAGCAGCTTGGGCTGCTGGGTGATGGCGGTGAGGCCGACCTTGAACTTCCGGCCCTCGCGGGCGATCCGGGGGAAGACGTTCGACTCGCGGTCGCTGCCCTTCGAGAGCACCCGCTGGGCCTCCTCGAGCACCATCGACACGACCGGGAGCTGCTCGTGGCGCTCGGGGTCGTCGAGGTAGGCCGCCGACCACCGCTCGAGGATCTTGCGGGCCAGGAACGACGCGACCAGCACCTCCTCGGTGGAGCCGAGGCCGCTGACGTCGACCAGCACGACCCGGCCCTGCTCGAGCTCGCGCAGCACGGCGCCGCCGACCGACACGTTGGGGTCGGCCGAGACGCACTGGAGCTCGACGATGCGCCGGGCCCGCCGGTGCACGACCTGGAGCGTGTTGAGGGCGACCCGGCCGTTGAGCTCGAGGTCGCGGAACTCGGGGAGCTGGTCGAGCTGGGCGAACTCGAGCAGCCAGGAGAGGCCATCGCCCCCGTAGTGGCGCTCGAGCTCGAACAGGGCCTCCTCCTGGGGGCGGCTCCAGTCGTAGGCCGTGCGCAGGTCGTCGACGGTGAGGTCGGCCAGCGACAGCTTGAGCGTGGAGGTGTTGGGCAGCGGGCGGGCGGCGAACGTGCGCAGCCGGTCGGCGGCCCACGGGTGGCGGGGCAGCTCGGTGCGGTACTCGCCGTGGGGGTCGACGATCAGGAGGCCGTAGCGACCGGCCGCCTGCATCACGCCACCGGCCAGGACCTTCATGAGGTTGGACTTGCCCATGCCGGTGGTGGCGAAGATGCCCACGTGCATGGCCAGGCTCTTGCCGGGGATGCCGACCTCGAAGTCGACCACCGTCTCGCCCGAGCGCAGCTTGCCGATCGGGAGGTCGCCCATCTTGGTGCGGAGGAACTCGAAGTCGGCCGCCTCGGGGGCCAGCACCCGGGAGAACTGGGTGGGCAGGCTCTTCGGCTTGCGGAACTCCTGCTGGCCCCACTCGTCGGGCGGCGTGAGGTAGCCCAGGCAGCGGCAGTCGGCCACCCGGTAGGTGCGGCGGGCCTGCTCGTGGAGGGGGTGGGCGCCGGCCTCGCCCCGGGCGTCGTCGGCCAGCATGGTGCCGGCCACCCGCTCGGCCCAGCCCGGCTCGCGGTGCTCGGAGCCGTAGGACACGTCGACGACACGGAACAGGTAGCGGCGCCCGGTCTGCTCGTCGACCGCCACCAGCAGCTCGCCGAGGAACAGGTCCTCGTCGGGCCCGGCCCGGAACACGCCGTCGAGCACGTTCTTGCCGAACAGCCGGCCCTTCGTCTCCGTGGTCATGCCCGCTCCATCAGGTCATGGCGGTCGGCGAAGGCCCGCTCCCGGACCTCGAGGGGAACCCCGGCGACGTCGAACAGGTCGTCGAGCCGGTGGCGCAGCTCGGATCGGAGCCAACCCGGGCAGGCGGCCAGCCGGTCGGCCACCGACAGGGGATACGGGTAGCCGGGGAAGGCGGCGTCGTCGCACAGGGCGGACAGGGCGGCGAGCACCGGCTCGGGGTCGACGCCCAGGGGCAGGTCGACCCGGAACGAGAAGCGGGCATCGGGGTCGAGCCGGGCGGCGACCACCTGCACGCCGCCCACGTCGCTCCGGGTGCGGGCGATCGGCGCCCACCACGTGGACCGGGGCCCGAGCAGCGTCTCGGCCTCACGCTCGAGCCAGCCCAGCAGCGGGGCGCCGCCCCGGGACAGCGACGAGTGCTTGGTGACCCCGGCGAGCAGCACGCCGCGCTCGGCGGCCCGGGCCAGCAGACCGGCGAGGAACGTGGACGGCACCCGCCAGTCGGGCTGGAGGTCGCCGTCGACCAGCACCAGGGCGCCGGCCTCGGCCTCCTCGACGCAGCGCTGCACGGCCAGCCACTCGTCGTAGTCGCGCAGCAGGTTGACGTCGACCGACCCGACGACGTCGAGCCCGAGCGCCTCGAGGGCCGCCACCCGGTCGTCGGACCCGCCCAGCACGGTGGCCCGCAGCTCGCCCTCGTCCTCCAGCACGCACGACCCGGCCACGTAGCGGACCCGGGCCGCCCGGGTGACGAGGAGCTGGATGCAGCGAGCGTCGGCCACCAGGGCCTGGCCGCCGTCGACGGCCCACACCTCGATCGGCTCCACGCCGCGCTCGAGGGCCCGGACGGCCACGTCGCCGGTGAACTCCAGGTCGCTGGTCCCCGTCGGGTCGGCCAAGGTCGTGGCCGACCCGGTGAGGAGCGCTGCCAGCCGTTCAGCTGCTGCCTCGAGCGAGCTCATGGGTTCCATGATGACCGAGCCCTGTGACAATTACACGGCTGTGATTCGATTGTCGCCATCACACCACTGACCGCGCTCGGGATCCTGGCCGCCGGCACGGCTGCCGGGACGATCAACGTCATCGTCGGCTCCGGCTCGCTGATCACGTTCCCGACGCTCCTGGCCGCCGGCTACCCCGCGGTGCTGGCCAACGTCAGCAACAACGTGGGCCTGGTGCCGGGCTCGATCAGCGGGGCCATCGGCTACCGCCGGGAGCTGGCCGGCCAGGGGCCCCGCATCCGCCACCTCGGCGCGGCGTCGGCCAGCGGCGGCATCCTCGGCGCCACGCTCCTGCTGGTGCTGCCCGGCTCGGTGTTCGACTCGGTGGTGCCGGTCCTGATCCTGGTGGCCTGCTTCCTCGTCGCCTTCGGGCCCCGGATCCGGGCGCGGGTCGTGGCCCGCCGACCCGAGGAGGGCCACGGCGGCGTCGTCCTGTGGGGCACCGTCTTCCTGACCGGCGTCTACGGCGGCTACTTCGGCGCGGCCCAGGGCGTGATCCTCATCTCGCTCCTGTCGATCTTCCTGGCCGACGACCTCCAGCGGCTCAACGGGCTCAAGAACGTGCTGGCCGGGCTGGTCAACGGCGTCGCCGCCGTGCTGTTCATCACCTTCACCCACGTCCACTGGGGCGTCGTCGGCCTGCTGGCGGTCGGCTCCGTGGTCGGCGGCCAGCTCGGGGCCACCGTCGGCCGGCGGATCCCGCCCGCCGTCTACCGGGTCGTGATCGTCGTGGTCGGCCTGGTCGTGGCCACCAAGCTGCTGGTTGACTGAGGCCATGGCCGCAGGGACCCCCGAGGACCCCTGGTTGCTGAAGACCGCACCCGGGTCGTCCGAGTACACGATGCACCGCGACGGCGACGAGCTCGTCTGCCAGGTGGGCTCGACGAAGCTGAAGTACCACGCCCGGGCCATCGAGGACCTGCACGGCTGGCTCCAGGCCCAGGGCGACTGGGTGCCGCTGGGCGGGGCCGACGAGCAGAAGCCGGCGCCCGCGGGCTCGGTCGAGGCCTGGGGCCGCGACGAGTCGAACCCGGTCGGCGGCTGGTACGGCACCCGCAAGGGCTACCGAGGCCGGTTCGGCGTCTACCTGCCGCCGCTGCTGGAGGAGCTCGGGCTGGTCGAGCTCGAGCACAACGCCCGCAACAACCG
>JAODBP010000097.1 GCA_025464025.1 Actinomycetes bacterium
CGTGCGCCGGCCGAGGAGCCGGTACGCCGACTGGATGAGCCGGGTCACCGCCCCCTCGCCCAGCTCGTAGGCGTCGAGCAGCTCGGTCCGCTCCTCGACGGCGAGCTGCGCCGCCTCCGCCTCGAGCTGCACGCACATCGGCAGCACCTCGGTGGACCCCCCGAACGCCTCGCGCACCGGGGCGGCGATGGCGTCGGCGTCGGCCAGCTGGTCCTCGCCCAGGTTGAGGACGACCAGCACCTTCTTGTTGGTGAGGAGGAACCACGGCCGGAGCGCCTCGCGGTGCTCCGCCGACATCGACGAGCGGTAGATCGGGGTGCCCTCCGAGAGCGTGGCCAGGGCGGCGTCGAGGGCGGCCACCTCGAGGGCGAGGGCGGGCGCCTTGTCGAGCTTGGTCTGCTTGCGCAGCCGCTCGATCTTGCCCTCCACGCTCTGGAGGTCGGCCAGGGCCAGCTCGGTCTCGACCGTGGCCAGGTGCTCGAGCGGGTCGGTCGGCCCCATCACGTCGTCGTCGTGGAACGCCCGGAGGACGAACGTGATGGCGTCGACCTCGCGGATGTGGGCGAGGAACCGGTTGCCCAGGCCCTCGCCCTGGTGGGCGCCGGCGACCAGGCCGGCGATGTCGACGAACTCGACGACGGCGTGGACGATCTTGGCGCTGCTGGTCAGCGCGGCCAGGTCGTCGAGCCGGTGGTCGGGCACCGGGACGATCGCCGTGTTGGGGTCGACCGTGGCGAAGGGGTAGGCGGCGGCGAGGGCCGAGCCCCCGATGGCGTTGAAGAGCGATGACTTCCCGGCGTTGGGGAGGCCGACGAAGCCGATCCGTTCCATTCCGTGCAGGGTAGACAGGGCAGCGCATGGAACCTGCCGCCGCCCTCGAACGCATCGGCTACCTGCTCGACCGGGCCCGCGAGAAGTCGTACCGCGTCCGCGCCTACCTGCGAGCGGCCGAGGTGGTGAAGGGCCTCTCGCCCGACGAGCTGGCCGCCCGGGTCGCCAACGGCACCCTCACCGACCTCGAGGGCATCGGGCCCAAGACGGCCGCCGTCGTCGAGGAGGTGCTGGCCACCGGCACCACCGCCTACCTGGCCAAGCTCGAGGAGGAGACGGCCGTCCGCATCGGCGGGGGCGACGAGCTGCGCGCCGCGCTGAAGGGCGACTGCCACGTGCACTCCAACTGGAGCGACGGGGGCGCCGAGATCGACGTGATGGCCCGGGCCGCCCGCGACCTCGGCCACGAGTACATGGTGCTCACCGACCACTCGCCCCGGCTCACCATCGCCAACGGCCTCGACCGAGATCGGCTGCTCCGCCAGCTCGACGTCGTCGCCGCCGTCAACGCCGACCTCGCCCCGTTCCGCCTCCTCACCGGCATCGAGGTCGACATCCTCGAGGACGGCTCGCTCGACCAGGACGACGACATCCTCGAGCGGCTCGACGTGGTGGTGGCCAGCGTCCACTCGAAGCTGCGGATGGACGGCACCGAGATGACCCGGCGCATGGCCACCGCGGTGGCCAACCCGCACGTCGACATCCTCGGCCACTGCACCGGGCGGATCGTCGTGGGCAAGGGCCGGCCGCCGTCGGACTTCGACGCCGAGCTGGTCTTCCACGCCTGCGAGCGGTTCGGCACCGCGGTGGAGATCAACAGCCGGCCCGAGCGGCTCGACCCACCCCGGCCCCTCCTCTCGATCGCCATCGAGATGGGCTGCCACTTCGCCATCGACACCGACGCCCACGCCCCGGGCCAGCTCGAGTGGCAGGCCTACGGCTGCGACCGGGCCGCCGAGTGCGAGGTGCCGGCCGAGCGGGTGATCAACACCTGGGGGGCCGATGAGCTCCTGGCCTGGACTTCGCGGTAGCCTCTTCTCCCTATGTCGAAGAAGACCACGAAGCGCAAGCTCAAGGCCCGCAAGTGCAAGGCCAACCACGGCTCCAAGCCGAACGCTGGTCGCTAGCACCTGCTCGCTGAGCTGACGCTCATCGACAACCAGCTCTGACGACGACCCGGGCCCCTGGCTCGGGTCGTTGCGCGTCATGAGGGGTAGAGGGCTCGGCACATGGCCGCCCTGTACGAGGTCCTCTGCCACGCCGACGACGCCGACCTCTTCTACGTGGTCGACGACCGTCCCGGCATCACCCGCCGGAGGCGGGGCCGCGGCTTCTCGTACCACCATCCCGACGGCACCGCCGTCGACGCCGAGGACAAGGCCCGCATCGGTGAGCTGGTGATCCCACCGGCGTGGACCGACGTGTGGATCTGCCCGCTGCCCGACGGCCACATCCAGGCCACCGGCCGCGACGCGAAGGGTCGCAAGCAGTACCGCTACCACGATCGGTGGCGGGAGGTCCGGGACGCCGACAAGTACGAGCGGCTGGCCGACTTCGCCGCCGGCCTCCCCGACCTCCGGGCCACCGTCGACGACCACCTGGGCCGGCGGGGCCTCCCCCAGGAGAAGGTGCTGGCCGCCGTCGTGCGGCTGCTCGACGAGACGCTCATCCGCATCGGCAACGACGAGTACGCCGAGACCAACGAGTCGTTCGGCCTCACCACCATCGAGTGCGACCACGTCGACGTCGAGGGCACCACGATCACCTTCGAGTTCCGGGGCAAGAGCGGCGTCGAGCAGGCGGTGTCGCTGCGCGACCGCCGGCTGGCCTCGATCGTGCAGGCGTGCCAGGACCTGCCCGGCGAGGACCTCTTCGGCTACCTCGACGCCGACGGGAAGGCCGTCGACGTCACGTCGACCATGGTCAACGACTACCTCCGCGCCACCACCGGCTCCGACGTGACGGCCAAGCACTTCCGCACGTGGGGCGGCACGGTGACCGCGGCCGAGCTGCTGGCCCCGCTGCCGGTGCCCGAGACCGAGACCGAGGCCAAGTCGAACGAGCTCGCCGCGCTCGACATGGCCGCCGATCGGCTCGGCAACACCCGGACGGTCTGCCGCAACTGCTACGTCCACCCCCACGTCGGGACGGCCTACCGGGAGGGCGACCTCCAGGAGGCGTGGAAGCGGGCCCGGTCCTCGGCCCGCTTCAGCCGGACCGAGCGGGCCGTGCTCACGGTCCTGGAGCAGCGCACCTAGCGATACCCTCCCGTCAGCCATGCTCGACCACGTCTTCACCGACGCAATAGGTGCCCTCCGCGATGCCATGGAGAACGCCCTCCTCGAGCGCCAGGCGTTCGAGGAGCGCTTCCAGGTCGACGTGCTCCTCGGTGACGTGACCTGGGAGACGAGCTACGGCCTCCCCGGCGAGGGCTCGCCGCCCCGCGTGCGCGCCGACATCACGGCCGACTGGCCCACCTGGTCGCAGACCGCCTACCGCAACTGGTACATCGGCGAGCCGACCGACGAGCCGCCCGAGATCCTCGTCGAGGTGACGTTCCGGGTGCAGCGCCTGGTCGAGCGGCCCGAGCCCGAACGGGTCCTGGCCGTCCTCCCCGAGTCGAGCCCGCTGATCGGCAACGAGATGCTCGAGCGGTCGGAGCCGACGGTCGAGCAGCTCTACGGCCCCGACCTCCAGAGCGGCGAGTTCGCCATCGAGCTCTCCTACGAGGGCACCATCCCGCTCGAGGAGGGCGTGCTCGCCGACGGCAGCGCACTCGACGAGCAGTTCAAGGGCATCGGCGGCTGGGTCGCCTCCACCCTCGTGCGCCTCGGCGACCTGAAGTTCGCCTTCCTCCCGCCTGACCCCGACGAGGGCTGAGGCCGGGCGCGAACCGGCGGCGGACCCGAAGGCCCGCCGCCGGCAGCGACGATCGAGGTGCCGGTTGGATCAGGCGCTGCGCTTGCGGTCGGCCCGCAGGAGGAACCAGCCCACGGCGATCGTGAGCAGGGCGACCCCCAGCAGGGTGAACAGGTTCATGCCGGTGAAGGCCAGAGCGCCACTGGCGGCGGCGGCGAGGACGTTGCCGCCGGAGCGGGTGGCGACGGCCGGGGTGACCTTGGCCGGGACGGCGGGGGCGACGGCCTCGGCGGCCAGGACCTCGCCGGGGATGGTGGGCGACTCGACCGAGGCCGGGGCGGCGACGGCGCTGTTGCTCAGGACCTCACCGGGGACGGCGGGCGCCGGCGTGGCCGGCGTGGCGGCGGCCGACGCGGCCGGCGTGGCCACGGTCGGGACCGTGACCGGCGTCGCCGGCGTCACGGTCTCGGTCTTGGGGCTGTCGGCCTTGTGCTGGTCGGTCCGGACGGCGCGCTGGTCGCGCTCGTCGTTGCGGCGATCGCAGGTGGTCGAGCCGTGCTCGGCCTTGGCGTGCTCGGCCTTGGCCGGCTTGGCGTGCTCGCTCTCCTCGGCCTTGGCCGGCTTGGCGTGCTCGCTCTTCTCGACCTTGGCCGCCTTGGCCGGCTTCACCGTGGTGGTGGTGGCATGGCTGCAGGTGCAGTCCTTGGAGGACTCGGCCTTGGCCGGCTTGGACGTCTCGGCCTTCTGGTGGGCCTTGCCCCCGCAGTTGCCGTTGTTGTCGTCCTCGAAGTCGTCGTCGTTGCCGCAGCCGTTGTTGCCGTCCTGGTCGGCCTTGTCGTAGCCACCAGTGCCGTTCGGCTTGTCGGCGCCGCCGTTCGTCATGCCGTCGGGATCGGATCCCGACCGGCCCTGCGTGCCCGACCCGCCCTTCTCGACCGAGCGGTCCTTGCCCGACGGGTGACGGTTGTCGCCGGCGTCGGCGACGTTGTTCGGCGTGCCGCCATCGTTGGTGTCGTTGTCCTCGGTCCAGGTCGAGCGGCTGTCGGACTTGGCGCCGTGGTCGCCCGTGGCGAACGCCGTGCCGGTGAAGCTCGCTCCGACCAGGGCGAGGGCCCCCACTGCGGTGAGGGACGCCTTCAGGAGGTTCGTGGTTCGAGGGGTGCGCTGCATCGGTCTCTCCGGTTCCGCCATGTCCATGGATGAGGTCCGTGGAACGGGGAACTAGTTACCTCTGACCACCCGATCCGTAGTCGCAGATCCGCCGTCTGTCACGGAACCGTCATGAAAACTCGGGTCAAACCCCTTGGAACCGGAAGAACCAGACGGGGGAAACTAGCCCAGGAGGGGGGCAGCGAGGCCGGCGAGGACCGTCTCGGGCCGGGCACCGACGTGGCTGATCACCTCGGCAGCGGCGACGGCGCCGAGCTTCCCGCACGTCTCCGGGTCGATGTCGCGGGTCAGCCCGTAGAGGAAGCCGGCGGCGAACAGGTCGCCGGCGCCGGTCGTGTCGACCACCCGGCCGACGGGGACGGCGGCGATCGGGAACCGCCGCCCGTTCGACGACACCAGGGCGCCCTCGGCACCCCGGGTCACGGCGACCACGTGGCAGTGGCGCTCGGCCTCGGCCAGCGCGGCCTCCAGGTCGTCGGTCTCGTAGAGGAGGCGGAGCTCGTCGTCGTTGCCGAACAGGACGTCGACGGTGTCGGTGACCAGCTCGCGGAACGCCTCGAGGTAACGCTCGACGCAGATCGAGTCGGAGAGCGTGAGCGACACCAGGCGTCCGGCGTCGTGCGCGGCGGCGGCCGCCTTCCGGAACGCCTCGCCGGCCGCCTCGCGGTCGAAGAGGTAGCCCTCCAGGTAGGTGACCTGGGCGCGGGCCACGAAGGCGGGGTCGACGTCGTCGGGGTGGAGCTCGCTCGCCGCGCCGAGGTAGGTGTTCATCGTGCGCTCCCCGTCGGGGGTCACGATGATGAGGCTGCGACCGGTGGGCTGGCCCAGCGTGGCCGCGACCGAGGGGAACTCGACGCCCACGGCCCGGATGTCGTGGCCGAAGACCGTGCCGAGCTGGTCGTCGCGCACCCGGCCGATGAAGCCGCCCGCGCCCCCGAGCGAGGCCAGGCCGGCCATGGTGTTGGCCGCCGAGCCACCGGACATCTCGATGCCGGGGCCCATGGCGCCGTAGAGGTGCTCGGCCCGCTCGGTGTCGATGAGGGTCATCGCCCCCTTCGCCAGGTCGTGGGCGCCGATGAAGGCGTCCTGCTCCAGGGAGATCACGTCGACGAGCGCGTTGCCGACGCCGACGACGTCCAAAGGGGTGCCCACGGGCAGGGAAACGTACAGGGTCACCCCCGGTAGCCTCACTTCTCGATGCACGACGCCAGCGCTGCCACCGGCGAGGCGGCCTACCGCCTGCCTCGCACCGTCCTCCCCCGTCGCTACCAGCTCCGCATCGAGCCCGACCTCGGCGCCGCGACGTTCACCGGCACCGAGGACGTGGCGGTCGAGGTGGTCGAAGCGGTCGACCGGATCGTGCTCAACGCCGCCGACCTCACGATCGACGAGGCCTGGCTGGTCTCCTCCGACGGCAGCCGGCTCGCCGCCACCACCGCGCTCGACGAGCAGTCGGAGCGCCTGACGCTGGTGCTCGACGGCCAGGCCACCCCGGGCGACTGGACGGTGCACCTGACCTTCCAGGGCACCCTGAACGACAAGCTCAAGGGCTTCTACCGGAGCGTGTTCACCGACGCCGACGGCGTCCAGCAGGTGATCGGCACCACCCAGATGGAGCCCACCGACGCCCGCCGGGCGTTCCCGTGCTGGGACGAGCCCGACCTGAAGGCCGTCTACGCCGTCACGCTGGTGGTCGACGACGGCCTGTTCGCCCTGTCGAACGCAGCCGAGGTCGGGCGCGCCTCGCTCGGCGACGGCCGGGTCGAGGTCCGGTTCGCCGACACCATCCCGATGAGCACCTACCTCGTCGCCTTCGTGGTCGGGCCGCTCGAGGCCACCGACCCGGTCGATGTCGACGGCACCCCGCTGCGCGTCGTGCACGTCCCCGGCAAGGCCGGGCTCACGCCGTTCTCGATCGACGTCGGCGCCTTCGCCCTGCGGCTCTTCGCCGAGTACTACGAGATCCCGTACCCGGGCGACAAGGTCGACTTCATCGCCCTGCCCGACTTCGCCGCCGGTGCCATGGAGAACCTCGGGGCGATCACCTACCGCGAGGCCGTGCTCCTCGTCGACCCCAAGGAGGCGACCCAGGTCGAGCTCCAGCGGGTGGCCGACGTGGTGGCCCACGAGCTGGCCCACATGTGGTTCGGCGACCTGGTGACGATGAAGTGGTGGAACGGCCTCTGGTTGAACGAGGCGTTCGCCACCTTCATGGAGCTGGCCGCCGTCGACGCCTACAAGCCGGAGTGGCAGCGTTGGGTCGCCTTCACCAACGAGCGGGCGGCCGCCTTCGCCATCGATTCGCTCGCCAGCACCCGCCCCATCGAGTTCCCGGTGCGCTCGCCCGAGGAAGCCGACGGCATGTTCGACGTCCTGACGTACCAGAAGGGTGCGTCGGTGCTCCGCATGCTCGAGCAGTACCTCGGTGAGGAGGGCTTCCGGGCCGGGATCCGCCTGTACCTGAAGGCCCGGGAGTACGGCAACGCCGAGACCACCGACCTGTGGGACGCCATCGAGGAGGCCACCGGTGAGCCGGTGCGCCGGATCATGGACACCTGGATCTTCCAGGGCGGTCACCCGATCGTGTCGGCGACGGCCGACGGCGACACGCTCACGCTCACCCAGAAGCGGTTCCGCTTCCTGCCCGACGACGGCGAGGCCACGTGGGCGGTGCCGCTCCTGGTCGCCGTGCCGGGCGGCGAGCCGGTCACCCTGCTGCTCGACGGTGCGTCGACCACGGTCGACCTCCCGGGCGCCTCGGCCGGCGTGGTCGTCAACGCCGGCGGCCACGGCTTCTACCGCGTGGCCTACTCGCCCGAGCTGCTCGCCGCCCTCGGCGACCGCCTCGACCAGCTCCAGCCCGTCGAGCGGGCGCTCCTGCTCGACGACACGTGGGCGTCCGTGCTCGCCGGCTCGACCACGGCCAGCGCCTTCCTCGACCTGGCCCAGCGCTTCGGCACCGAGACCGACCCCGCCGTCTGGACCACCCTGTCCGGTTCCCTCGGCTCGATCGAGCGCATCCTCGACGGCGATGACCGGGCTCGGTTCCACGCCTGGGTCCGAGCGTTCGTCCGGCCCGCGCTCGAGAAGGTCGGCTGGGAGCCGGCGTTCGGCGAGAGCGAGCTCCTGGCCCAGACCCGCCAGCTCGTCCTCGCACTGGCCGGTGGCATCGGTGACGACCCCGACGTGCAGGCCAAGGCCAGGCGGGTCCTCGACCAGGCCCTGGCCGGCTCGGCCGTCGACCCCAACGTGGCCGCCGCCGCCGTGTCGATCGTGGCCGGCGTGGGCACCGAGGCCGACTGGGAGCGCTACCTCGAGCGCTTCCGCACCACCGACTCGCCCCAGGAGCAGCTGCGCTACCTCTACGCCCTCGGCCTCTTCCCGTCGGCCGAGCTGGCCGAGCGGACGCTGGCCCTGTGCCTCGACGAGGTGCGGTCGCAGAACGCCCCGTTCGTCGTGTTCCACCTCCTGGCCAACCGCGAGGTCAACGCCCTCGCGTGGGAGTGGACGAAGGCGCACTGGGACGAGCTGGTCGACCGCTTCCCCGACAACACCATCCCCCGCCTGCTGGGCGGCGTGGTGACGTTGTCGACGCCCGAGCAGGCCGCCGACGTGCACACCTTCGTGGCCGCCCACCCGGTCACCCAGGCGACCAAGACGGTCGAGCAGCACCTCGAGCGCCTCCAGGTCAACGTCGGCCTCCGCCAGCGCGAGGCCGGGCCCGTCGCGGCCCACCTCACCTGAAGACCACCGTCTTCGCCGTCGAGGACACGAGCGTCCAGCTCGTCTGGCCGGCGTTGCCCCCGGGCGAGCACACCGTCGAGGTCGCCGACCGAACCCTGACCGTCACCGGCGACGGCGGCCCGCACGCGGTCGTCGTCGACGGGTTGCCGGCCCACACCCTGCTCGAGGTCTTCGTCGACGGGCGGTGGGCCACCACCACGGCCACGCTCGAGCCGCCCCCGGGGCGGGAGCTGTTCCGCCTGGCCACCGTGGGCGACCTCCACATGGGCGACGGCGTCACCTTCGGCGTCCTGCCCACGGTCCGGGACCCGGGCGGCGAGGACGACTCGCCCATCCCCCGGGCCACGCGGGCGGCGGTGGCCGAGCTCGCCGGCTGGGGCGCCCAGCTGCTGGTGGCCAAGGGCGACCTCACCCACCACGGCCTCGAGGCCGAGTTCGCCCTGGCCGCCGAGCTGCTGACCGGCCCCGGGCTGCCGGTCGTGGCGACCATCGGGAACCACGACGTGCGGTCCGGTCACGTCGACGGGCGCCCGGTCCTGGCCGCCGCCGGCATCGAGCTGGCCGTGGAAGGGGTCGTCGTCCGCGACGTGCCCGGCCTGCGGGTGGTCGTCGCCGACGCCACCATCCCGGGGCGCCACCCCGGCTCGTTCCGCACCGTCGGCCCGGCCATCCTCGACGCCGCGGCGTCGGCCGGCGGCCCGGTGCTCGTCGCCCTCCACCACCAGCTCCAGCCCCTGCCGGTGCCGACGCACTGGCCGCCCGGCGTGCTCGGCCCGGCCAGCGGGCGCTTCCTGCGGGCCCTCGCCGAGGCCAACCCGCACGCCGTCGTCACGTCGGGCCACACCCACCGCAACCGGGCCCGGCGAGCCGGGCCGGTGCTGGTCACCGAGGTCGGTTCCCCCAAGGACCACCCCGGCGCGTGGGCCGGCTACGTGGTGCACGAAGGTGGCATCCGCCAGGTGGTGCGCCGGACGATGGCACCCGAGGTCCTGCGCTGGACCGAGTCGACGAAGCGGGCGCTGTTCGGCGTCTGGGGCCGGTGGTCACCGGGAAAGCTGGACGACCGCTGCCTCACCCACCGCTGGGGAGCAGCTTGACCAGCTTGGCCGGCGCCACCACCCGGTAGGCGTCCTCGCAGAGCGCGGCCAGCTCGGCGTCGTCGAGGTCGCCGTCGAGCCGCACGCCGAGCCAGCCCCGGCCGCCGACGTAGGGCGGCCGGAAGAACCGGTCGGGCTCGGAGCCCACCATCTCCTCCTGGGCCCCCGGCGGCGCCGCGCACCACAGGTGGGGGAACTGGTCCTGGTGGTGGCCCTCGGCCCAGATCGTCAGGAACGACCTCTTGCCCTGGACGAAGAACGTCGGGGCGCTGTGGCTGGGGCGCTCGATCACCTCGGGCAGGGCGAGGCAGAGGGCGCGCAGGCGGTCGACCAGCTCCATGCGCGGCCAGTCAACCACTCCGAGCACGTACCGTGGTCCGGTGCAGCTCGTCACCACGACCGGGGGGATCGGTCGGCTGGAGGACGGTGGGGTCGCACTCCTGGACGGGCCGTGGCCCGACCTCGGCGCCGTCCTCACCGATCTCGGCTCCCTGGCACCGCTGGCCTCGGCCCCGGTGCGGGCCCGGTCCGAGCTCGCCGACGTGGTGCTCCGGTCACCCGTGACCCGACCGGGCAAGGTCTGGGCCGTCGGGCTGAACTACCGCTCCCACGCCGCCGAGACCGGACGCGACCTCCCCACCGAGCCGATGGTCTTCATCAAGGTCACCTCGGCCGTGGTCGGCGGCGGCGCGACGGTCGCCCTGCCCGCCGCCGCGCCGCATCGCGTCGACTTCGAGGGCGAGGTGGCCGTCGTCATCGGCCGGCGGGCCTCCTCGGTGGCAGCCGCCGACGCGTGGGCCCACGTGGCCGGCATCACGGCGTGCGACGACCTCACGGCGCGCGACGTGCAGCGGGGCACCGGCAACTTCGGGCTGGCCAAGTCGTTCGACGGCTTCTGCCCGCTCGGAGGAAGCCTGGTCACGCTCGACGAGTACGACGACCCCGACGACCTCGGGCTCCGCACGCTGGTCGACGGCGAGGTGCGCCAGGACGCCCGGACCACCGACCTGGTGTTCGGCGTGCCCGAGCTGGTCGAGTACCTGTCCCGCCACACCACGCTCGAGCCCGGCGACGTGATCTCCACCGGGACGCCGGCCGGTGTCGGCGAGCCCGACGAGCGGTTCCTCACCGCCGGTTCGACGGTCGAGGTGCGGGTCGAGCGGGTGCTCCCGCTGGTGAACGAGGTGGTGGCGTGAAGGAAGACGAGGTCGACCTCCTGCTGGCCGGGCTCGACGCCGACGACGGCTGCACGATCCTCCTCGACCACGACCGGCGCGTCGTCTACATGAACGCGGCAGCCGAGGTGATGAGCACCGTCACCCTGGAGCAGGCCCGGGGTCTCACCGTCGCCGAGGTCGCCAACGACGGCCACGCCCACCTCGGCCGGCGGGGCGACATCTACCGGCTGCTCGACCTCGTCATCGGTGAGGTCATGGCCACCGGCGTGGCCCACGTCGACGACGACGCGACCCGCCTGGCACCGGAAGGCGACGACCTCGCCGCGGTGTCGCTCCGGCTCCTGCCCGTCGAGCGAGACGGGGAGGTCGTCGGCGTCCTCTTCATCGCCCGCGACCACGCGCCCGGTGGCAGCCTCATGTTCCGCCAGGCCGCCGTGGCGATGTCGCACGTCGACCGCACCGGCATGGTCCGCGAGGCCAACCTGGCCCTGACCCGGCTCGTCGGCCGGTCCGAGATCGAGCTCATGGCCACGCCGTTCCTCGACCTGCTCCACCCCGACGATGCCTCCCTCGTGGCGCCGATCCTCGAGGAGGTCCTCCAGCGGGAGGCCATCGAGGGCCGGCTCGAGGTGCGGGTGGTCCAGGCCGACGGCACCATCCGGTGGATCGACCTGAGCATCGCCCAGAACGGCATGGGCCGGCCCGGCTCGGGCGGGGCGTGCGCCATCCTCCAGGACGTCACCGAGCGGGTCCAGCTCCAGGCCGAGCTCGAGGCGGCCCGGGCCCGGCTGCTCGACCTCGCCCTGCACGACCCGTTGACCGGGCTCCCGAACCGCACCCGGCTGGCCGACGAGATGACGGCGGCGCAGCACCGGGCCGCGGTCACCGGCACCCACGTCGCCGTGCTGTTCATCGACCTCGACGGCTTCAAGCGGGTCAACGACACGGCTGGCCACGACGCCGGCGACCGGCTGCTGGTCGAGGTCGGGGGACGCCTCCGCCACCTCCTCCGGCCCGACGACGTGGCCGCCCGCATCGGCGGTGACGAGTTCGTGCTGTGCTGCTCGGAGCTCTCGACCGACCCCGAGGTGGCCCAAGGCCAGGCGACCCGCATCGCCAACCGGGTCCGGGCGTCGCTCTCGCTCCCGTTCGTGGTCGACGACAACCGCTGGACGCTCAGCGCCAGCGTCGGCATCGCCCTCTCCTGCGCCGGCGACGACGACCCCGCCGTGCTCCTCCGCACCGCCGACGCCGAGATGTACCGCTGCAAGACGGCGCGCTAGCTGCGGCGGTTGGCGGGAATCCGGCGGCGCGGCCGGACCGCAGCGACGACCATGGCGGCGTGACCGTCACCCTGCTCCAGATCGACGCCTTCACCGACCGGCCGTTCGCGGGGAACCCCGCGGCGGTGGCCCTGCTCGACGCTCCGGCCGAACCGGCGTGGATGCAGTCGGTGGCCGCCGAGATGAACCTGGCCGAGACGGCGTTCGTGACCCCGTCCGTCGACGGCGTGCACGGCCTCCGCTGGTTCACCCCGACCGTCGAGGTCGACCTGTGCGGCCACGCCACGCTGGCCTCGGCCCACGCCCTCTGGTCGACCGGCCGGGCGTCGTCCGACGAGGTCCTGCGCTTCAGCACCCGGTCGGGCGAGCTGCGGGCCGCGCCCGACGGCGACCGCATCGCCCTCGACCTCCCGGCCAACCCCCCGGTGGAGGGGGAGGCGCCGCCCGGCTTCCTCGACGCCCTCGGCGCCGCGGCGGTGCGAGTCGCGTTGGCCGCCGGCGACTGGGTGCTGGTCGAGGTGGCCACCGAGGCCGAGGTGCGGGCCCTCACCCCCGACCTCCGCGCCCTCTCGACGCAGCCCATGGCGATCGTCACGGCTCCGGCCGAGGACGGCCCGTTCGACATCGCCTCCCGCGTGTTCGGCCCGGCCTACGGCATCGACGAGGACCCGGTGACCGGGTCGGCCCACTGCATCCTCGCCCCGTGGTGGGCGCCCCGGCTCGGGCGCGACCACCTGCGCGCCCACCAGGTCTCGGCCCGGGGCGGCGACCTCCACGTGCGGCTCGAGGGTGACCGGGTGTCGGTCGGCGGCAACGCCGTCACCGTCCTGACCGGGACGCTCGACGCCTGACGCGACCGTGCCCCGCCGGAGCGGGGCACGGTCAGCGAGACGCAGGTGGGTGACACCAGACCAAGGAGGAGATTCCCCCACCTTCCATCCGCGCGGCCCAGGGAGACGAACGGGCCGAACGGCGAGGTTGACGCCTCTTCGTTTCGGTCAGCCCGTCGTACCCGCGACCGCAGGGGTTCAATCCTCGTAGCGGAAGCCGAGCTTCAGGGTCACCTGGAAGTGCTTGACGTCGCCATCGGTGAGGTGGCCACGGATCTCGTCGACCTCGAACCAGTCGAGGTTCCGGACGCTCTTCTTCGCCGCCGCGATGCCGTTGCGGATGGCCTGGTCGAGGCTGTCGGCCGAGGTGCCGACGACGTGGGTGATGGCATAGGTCTGCTCGGACATGCCCGGGGTCTACCCGGGGTCGACGGCGCACAGGCCCGGCGATGCCAAGATCACGGCGTGACCACCGACGCCATCGAGATCCGCACCTTGGACGAGGCGTTCACCGCCGTCGTGTACGGCGAGCTCGAGCGCGACCAGCTCGATGCCTGGCTGCCCGACGCCCTGGCCACGGCGCGGAGCTACCTCCAGCGATGGGGCGCCGGTCCGAAGGGCGACCCGTTCGTGCGCTTCGTCGACGGCGAGGTCGAGGCCGGCTACCCGGCCACCACGCCCGTCGGTGGCGAGGGCGACGTCGAGCCGTCCGACCTCCCTTCCGGCGACGCGGCCGTCATGGTGGTGGCGGCCGTCGACGTCGAGTCCGCCCGCGATGCCCTCCGGGCCTTCGTGGCCGAGCAGGGCAACGCCCCCGACGGCGACGGCTGGGAGGTCCTGCTCGACGGCGACCTCACCGGCCGGCGCGAGGTCGTGCTCCCCTTCCACTAGGAGGCGCCGTGGCCCGGCTCCTGATCGTCCACCACACGCCCTCACCGGCGACCCACGCCCTCCTCGAAGCGGTGCGGGACGGCGCCACCGACCCGCAGCTCACCGGCATCGAGGTGGTGGTGCGGCCGGCGCTGTCGGCCACCGCCACCGACGTGCTCGAGGCCGACGGCTACCTGCTCGGGACCCCGGCCAACCTGGGCTACATCTCCGGCGCCCTCAAGCACTTCTTCGACCAGGTGTACTACCCGTGCCTCGACGCCACCGTGGGCCGGCCCTTCGGCGCCTGGGTCCACGGCCAGAGCGACACCACCGGCGCGCTGCGGGCCCTCGATGTCATCACGACCGGGCTGCGGTGGAAGCCGGCGCAGGCGCCGGTCACGATCGTCGGTGAGCCGACGAAGGCCGACCTCGAGGCCTGCGTCGAGCTCGGTGCGGCCACCGCCGCCAGCCTGCTCCTCTAGGGCTTGGGGGGCAGCGCGGCCTGGATCTCCTCGATCCGGGCGCGGATCATCCCGCTGACCTCGGGGTTCGGCAGCACGAAGAACCGGTTGGCCAGCACGGCGTCGTGCACGGCGTCGGCCACGACCTCGGGCCCCGGCGCGTTGCGGGCCACCTCGAGGTAGATGCCGGCCTGGGCCTCGTCGACGTGGGTCGGCCCGGCCAGCGCGTCGGGCCGATTGCGCTCGCTCTCGAAGATGCGGGTCCGCACCACACCGGGGCACACGGCCGACACGCCGACGCCGTCCGGGGCCAGCTCGTCGCGCAGCACGGCCGCCAGCCCGACCACGGCGTGCTTGGTGGCGGCGTAGGCACCGAGGGCCGGCGGGCTGATCAACCCGGCCGACGACGCCGTGCAGACGACGTGGCCCTCGCCCTGGGCCACCAGGCCGGGGCCGAAGGCGTGCAGCCCGTTGACGATGCCGAACACGTTCACGTCGAACAGCCACCGCCACGACTCGAGCGGCGTGTCGAGCACGGGTCCCGACGTGGCCACGCCGGCGTTGAGGCACACCACGTGGGCGGCCCCGAAGCGGTCGAGCACCGTGTCGCGGAGCGCGGCCATCGACTCGGGCGAGGTGACGTCGCAGCGGACGCCGATCACGTGGGCGCCGTCGCCCCCGAGCTGGGCGACGGCGGCGTCGAGGGCATCCTGCTCGATGTCGCCCAGGGCGACCTGCATCCCGGCCGCCTGGAAGCGGGTGGCCATGGCCAGCCCGATCCCGCTCGCGCCGCCGGTGACGACGACGACCTTCCCCCCGAGGTGCTCCATGCCGCGATCCTCGCAGGTCAGGGTGCGTCGATGACGACCTCGTCACCGACCCGGGTGGCGGTCCAACCCTGCCACGTGAAGCCGTCGACGGCGTCGAGCCCACCCAGCAGGATGGCCCGGGCCAAGCTGCCCTTGACCGCCTTCGCCGCATGCCCGGCCGCACCAGCGCCGTCGGCGGCGAGGAACGACACGCGCACCACCCGGCGGCGACGGCCGAGCGAACCGAGGTCGAGGGCGGCGGCGTGCTCGTTCGGCAGCAGGTCGACGATCGGGCCGCGGGTGCGGGCCAGCGCCTCGGTCAGCTCCTTGCGCCACCACCGGTCGAGCCGGCCCAGCTCACCCGCCGAGACCGAGAACTTGAGGCGGAAGTCGGGCACCTGGTCGTCACCCCGCACCAGGCCGAGCTGGGCCGACGGCACCACGATCCGGCGCCGGGCCGACGGCGGCAGGGTCGCTGGGTCGAGGTGCTCCCACACCACGCCGGTGAACCGGCGCCAGGCCGGTAGCGACGGCGCCGCCCCGGCGGCCAGCGCCCGGGCCGCGTCGACGGCACGGTCGGCGAGCACGCCGTCGGTGCCGAACAGCCGCTTCCGGTCGTCGAGCTGCGCCACGACGGCCTCGGCCACCTGCTCCCGGCGGAGGGCCAGGTCGCCGAAGGCGCCGGCGCCGTAGGACCACGAGCCGCGCCCGCCGGTGGCCTTGCCCTCGGACGGGGGAAGGAGGACGATCACCCGCACATGGTGGCGCGCGATGCTGGGCCTCCGTGACTGCTGTCCCGACGACCGGTCTCGTGCGGACCCGCCTGGCGTGGCACGCCCTGGCCGAATGGGTCGTCGCCCCGGCCCGCCATGCCGTCGACGGCCACATCGGCCTGGTCGCGACGCCCGGCGGCTTCGGCTCGCCGACGGCCGACGTGCGGGTGGACGGCGGCGCCCTGGTGGTGGGCGACGACCGCCGCCCGCTCACCACGCTGGCCGAGGCCGCCGCCTTCGCCGGGGTCGAGCCGGGCCGGGCGACCGGCGTCTACGAGACGGTCAACCCGTGGGACCCGGACGCACCGCTCACCGTCGGCGAGGCGTCGAGCCGGCTCCTGGCCGACTGGTTCGCGCTCGGCGCGTCGGCCCTGGCCGACGTCGGCGCCACGGCCATCACGTTGTGGCCCGAGCACTTCGACGTCGCCACGACGATCGACGACCGGGTGAACCTCGGCGCCTCACCGGGCGACGCCGAGCACGCTGACCCCTACCTCTACGTCGGGCCGTGGGAGCCCCACGAGGGCCCGTTCTGGAACGAGCCGTTCGGCGCGTCGCTCGGTCTGGCGCAGGTCGACTCGGTCGACGCCGCCGTCGCCTTCTTCCGCTCCGGCCTGGCTCAGCTGTAGCGGTCGGTCACGCCGCGCCGTGGTAGACGCCGAACCGGAACCGCTTGAACGCCACGTCGACCCGGTCGAAGCCGGCCTCGGCCAGCCACGCCACCTGGTCCTCCACGGTCGAGCACCGATCGTGCGACATGCGGACGACCGCAGCGTCCCACTCGGCGTCATCGGTGCCGAGGGCGCGGGCGTCGCGCTCGTGGGCGGCCTCGTACCGGGCCTGGGCCTCGGGCGTCGGGCCGGCGACCTGCTCGGCGTTGACGAACACGCCACCGGGGCGGAGCACGCCGCGGATCCGCCGGAAGAGGTCGCGCTTGCCGTCGTCGGTGAGGTGGTGGACGGCGAGGGCGCTCACCACGGCGTCGAACGGGCCGGGCGGCAGCGGATCGGTCAGGTCGGCGACGATCGTCGGCACGTCGCCCAGCCGCTGCCGGGCCACGGCGAGCATCGGCGCCGCCCCGTCGAGCAGCGTCAGGCGAGCGCCGGGCACGGCCGCCCGCACGGCGGCTGCGAGCAGGCCGGTCCCGGCGCCGAGGTCGAGCACCTCGGGCTCGTCGAGGCCGAGCTCGGCCACCAGGTCGGCCGCCGTCCCGTAGAAGCGGTCGAAGTCGGGCACCAGGCGCCGGCGGGGCGCGTCGTACCCGGCCGGATCCCAGATCGCTGTCTCAGAATACGAGATGCTCGTCTCACTCATTGAGTCGATGGTGCCAGACCGCGGCGGCGGTGGGCAAGGGCGTCACGACTTCACCAGGCGGGCGATGGCAGCCGACGCCTCGGCCAGCTTCTCCTCTGCGCCCTCCCCGCCGCCGGCGAGCGCGCCCGCCACGCAGTGGCCGAGGTGGTCGTCGAGCAGCTCCAGCGCCACCGCCTGGAGGGCCGAGGTCACCGCCGAGATCTGGGTGAGGACGTCGATGCAGTACTTGTCGTCCTCGACCATGCGCTGGATGCCACGCACCTGGCCCTCGACGCGCCGCAGACGCTTCTGGACCTGGTCCTTGTTGCCGCTGTAGCCGACCATCGCCGTCCTCCCGCTCCAACCCCGCTTGCTACCCCACCAGGGTATCGTCGCGGGCGTGGGCCAGCCCCGAGCGCTCGTCGTCCGGCACCTCGACGTCGAAGGCCCCTACGAGATCGCCACCGCCCTGCAGCGCCACGGCGTCGAGGCCGCCGACGGCCCGCCCGACTCGCTCGACGGGTTCGACGCCCTCGTCGTCATGGGCGGGCCGATGGCCGCCCACTCCGACGACGACTTCCCCACGCGCGCCGCCGAGCTGCGCCTCCTCGCCGACGCCCTCGACCGGCAGGTGCCCGTGCTCGGCGTCTGCCTCGGCGCCCAGCTCCTCGCCGTGGCCGCCGGTGGCCGGGCCTTCCGGGGCGAGGCCGGGCCGGAGATCGGCTGGGCGCCGGTGCGCCCGGTGGGCGAGGACCGGCTCTTCGCCGGCCTGCCCGCGTCGTTCCCCGTCCTGCACTGGCACGGCGACACGGTCGAGCTCCCGCCTGGCGCCGTCCTCCTCGCCTCGAGCGACCAGTACCCCAACCAGGCCTTCCGGGTCGGCCCGGTGGCCTGGGGCATCCAGTTCCACCTCGAGGTCGACCGCGGGGCCGTGGGCACCTTCGTCGAGCACTTCGGCGGTGACCCCGCCATCCTCGCCGAGGCCGACGAGCGGTTGGCCGAGCTGGCCCCGACCCGGGCGCTGGTGCTCGACCGGTGGGCCGCCCTCGTCGCCGACCCGATCCGTCGGACGCAGTCGTGACCGCCCGACCGGCACGGGTCGCCGGCATCGTCGTCCTCCTCGTCGCCGGCTGCGGCAGCGACGACCAGGCCAGCCAGGCCGGCCGGTGCCGCGTCCGGCCCGATCGGGTCGAGGCCGCCCCGCTCGACGTCCGCAACCTCCTCGATCCCGGTCCCCGCACGACCGTCGACGTCGACGGCGACGGCCGGCCCGACGCCCGGAGCGCCCTCCCCGGCGGGATCACGGTCACCAGCGGCGACGGTGCCCGGACCCTCCTCGCCCCCGACCACGAGGTCAGCCTCCTCAGCTGGGGCGACCTCGACGGCGACGGCCGGGACGAGCTGGTCGTGGCCGTCGACCGGGGCGCCGACCACGCCGTCCAGGTCGTCCCCGGCACGGCGCCGACCGGGACGCTCGACCCCCGTGCGGCCGGCACCCGCGTCGACGACCGGCTCACCTACCTCTGGCTCCAGGACCTCGACGGCCGACCCGGCGCCGACCCCGTCGTGCTGCACCGAGGCGACGACCGATCGTTCACCGATGTGTGGTCGGGTGCGGCCATCGTGGCCGAGGGGCCCGGCGGCGACGCACGAGGGCTGCCGCGGGCCCGGCGCCTCCGCGGCCTGACCCGCGGCGTGGCCGCGCTCGAGCCCGGGGGCCGGCCCGAGACCCTGCTCTACGAGCCAGGCGCGCCCGCCGAGGTCCGCATCGCCGATCGCCCCGGCGTCACCCTCGTCGGGCTGGGTCGGTCCCAGCGCGTGGAGGACCTCCTGGTCTTCGACCGCGGCGGGCATCGCCACGTCGGCCTGGTGATCGACCGCCAGGCGGCCGTGTGGTCGATGCCCCCCGCCTGCTGATCGCAGCCCGCCGAAGGGGGACGGCCGGACCGGGACACCCGCTGCCCCGGTCCGGCCGAGACAGCTAGCTGATGGCCGTGACCACGGCGGCGCGGACGTTCTCCGACACCGCCGCCGTGCCGCCGTACACGTAGGCGATCACGATCGTCGACTTCCCTGCGGCCAGGTAGCTCTGCACCGTCGCCGGGAGGGCGGTCGGCGCGGTGAGCAGCAGCGGCACGTGGTAGAAGGCGGCGTGGGCCCCGCCGGCCAAGGCGTCGGGGAAGTTGGCCGAGCTGGCCACCGACACCTCGGGCGTGCCCGGGAAGAACTGGGCCGCCACCTTCTGCGAGATGTCGGCGTCGTCGGTGCCGGTGATGGCCGTGGCCCCCGGATCGGCAGCCGCGGCCGGAGCACCGATGGCGTAGCGCTTGGCCGCGCCGTGGGCATCGATGTAGGCCTTGGTCTCGGGCGGCATGGCCGTGCCGTTGGTGAGCAGGACGGCGCCGCCGCCGTCGCCCTCGTCGGCGGACCACGCCGCGGCACCGGCGACCAGGCCGGCCTTGAAGTCGGTGCCCGTGGCCAGCAGCAGCGTGGTCGGGCCGTCGATCTCGTTGGCGATGGCCACGGCGGTGGCGTAGCGGTTGGCCCCGGCGAGGCGGGTGACCGTGTAGCCCGAGAGCTTCAGGCCCTGCACGGCCGCGTCGCTGATGGCCGCCGTGCCGCCGAGGACGTAGACCGTCCCGTTGGGCGAGAGCACCCGCTTGATCTCCGCCTCCGTGCGCGAGTCGAGCGACGCCCCACCCGTGAGGAGGAGGGGCCCACCGGTCAGCGTGGCCAACGGCGTGCCGGCCAGGGCGTCGGCGAACGAGTCCGACCGGGTGAGCACCAGGCCGTCGACCTTGAAGCCGACCTCGATCATGTCCTGCGAGGTGGCGATGGCCGTGGTGATCCGGTCGGTGCCGGCGAACCGAACGGCCGGGTCGGTCTTCCCGGGCGCCGACGTCACCGTGAAGGCGTGCGCGGGGTAGGTGGCGTAGGCACCATCGGTGGCGGCACAGCCGGCGAAGATGGCGTACCCGCCGTTCCGGCCGGTGGCCGGCACCGTCAGGGTCGCCGTCCAGCTGCGGTCAGGGCTGCTCACGGCGTCGACGCCAGCGACCGTGTAGCCGCGCGGGTCGTCGAGGATCACCGCGGCACCCGCGTACGTCTTGCCGGCCGGCGGCGCCGGGCACGGGTCGTCGGACGTCACCGTGACCTTGGTGCCGGCCGGGCCGCTCGTGGCCGAGAGCTTGAAGCCCTCGCCGGCCGCACCGGCCGGCGACGCCGTGGCAACCGTGGCGGCCAGGACCGCCGCGGCCATCGCCGCGACCTGGAACTTGCGCATGCGGAACCCCCGCTCGTGACCGGCACGGTCGGCCGGTGGAACCAGCAGGGTGGCAGCCCGAGCCTGTCAGGTGTCTGCCAACTTTGGTCAGGAACCTGACGAGCTGCGCGCCGCGATCCGCCGCAGCGGCGGCAGGGTGGGCGGAGGCTGCTGGCGGGGCGGCAGCTCCTCGAGGAGCTCGGCGGTGGCGGCCAGCACCCGCTGGACGGCGCGCTCGAACGCCTCGTCGGTGCGCGACGACGGCTTCTGCACGCCGCTCACCTTGCGCACGTACTGGCGGGCCGCCGCTTCGATCTCCTCGGGCGTGGCCTCCGGCTCGAGCCCTCGCAGGGTCGTGATGTTCCGGCACATGCCCCGCAGGCTACGACGGGATTGCCCGGGCGTTCCCGTAGCGTCGGGACGTGGCCACCGAGACCAGGGTGAAGCCGGCCCGGTGGGCCGCGTTCAGCCCGTTGCGCCACCGCAACTTCGCCCTGGTCTGGAC
>JAODBP010000306.1 GCA_025464025.1 Actinomycetes bacterium
GCCCGCGTCATCGAGGCGTGCCAGACCGACTTCATGCTCGTCGGCGGTGGCACGCCGCTCGACGACGCCACGGTGAAGCCCCGCACCGACTGCGACATGGGCAACATCCCGTCGTACGTGACCTCGGTGACGGCCATCAAGGGCCCCAACCAGGCCCGGCCCCAGCCGACCCCGGTCGACCAGGTCATGACCGGCCCGTTCTTCCAGATCGCCAAGTACGTCCCGGGCTCCGGCAAGGGCGTGGCCATCGAGATGCACAACGGTCCGGGCGGCCCCGCCACGGGCGCCCGCTACAAGGACTCGGTCGAGCTGGGTGGCCTGAAGGTCACCAACCTCACGCTCAACCCGTCGACCGGCGTGGACAACTGGCGGCCGTACCTCGAGCAGATGCGCTCGAGCGGGGCGACCATGGTCGGCACCGTCGCCGTGCCCGACTACTCGTCGTTCGTGACCACCATGAAGGACATCGGCTGGGAGCCGGACGCGCTCATCGTCCTCGGCGCCGGCTACGAGGGGGCGACCATCGCTGCCGCCAAGTCCGCGCCGTTCCCGAAGAACAGCTGGGCCATGGCCAACACGTACCCGTTCGAGCTGGCCAAGGACAACCCGGCCACCCAGCAGCTGCTCGACCTGCTCCACGGCGTGGCGCCCGAGGCCAAGCCGGCCGCCTTCCACGTGCGGTCGCTGTCGGCCTTCCTGCTGTGGGCCACGTCGGTGAAGGCGTGCGGCTCCGAGGTCACCACCAAGTGCGTGATCGACAAGGCCATCGCGCACACCGACTGGACCGGTGGCGGCCTCCACCCGGCCAACGCCGTCGGTCCGGACGCCGAGATGTCGCCGTGCTTCGCGCTGATGAAGATCACGCCCGACGGCTTCGTCTACGACAAGAAGGCCACCGCCCCGACCGAGGGCATCTACAACTGCGATCCCAAGAACGTCCCGAAGCTCACCAAGAGCTACGACGACGTCAAGTAGCCCTTGACGCGACGAGGCCCGGCTCCCCAGGGGCCGGGCCTCGTTCGCGTCTCGGGTCGGTCTACAGCGTGCGGAAGATGGCGGCGTCGCCCTGCCCGCCACCGCCGCAGAGGGCGGCGGCGCCGGTGCCACCGCCGCGGCGCTTCAGCTCGAGCATGAGGTGCAGGGCCACGCGGGTGCCGGACATGCCGACCGGGTGGCCGAGGGCGATGGCCCCGCCGTTGACGTTGACGATCTCGTCGCTCACGCCGAGGTCGTGCATCGAGGCCAGCCCGACGGCGGCGAACGCCTCGTTGAACTCGATGAGGTCGAGGTCGCCGACCTGGAGGCCGGCCCGGTCGAGGGCCTGCTTGGTGGCGACCGACGGCTTCGTCAGCAGGGACGGGTCGGGGCCGGCGATCATCCCGTACGACACCAGCTCGGCGAGGGGCTGGGTGCCGAGCTCCTCGGCCTTGGCCTTCGACATGACGATGACGGCGGCCGCGCCGTCGGAGATCTGGCTGGCGTTGCCTGCCGTGATCGTGCCTTCCTTGGCGAAAGCGGCCCGCAGGCTCGACAGGCTCTCGGCCGTGGTGCCCGGGCGCACGCCCTCGTCCTCCTCGACGAGGATCGGGTCGCCCTTGCGCTGGGGGATCGCCACGGGGGTGATCTCCTCGGCGAAGCGACCCTCCTTCATGGCCGCCGCGGCCCGCTCGTGCGACTTGGCTGCCGCCGTGTCCTGGCCCTCGCGGGTGATGAGCTCGGCCCAGTCGCTCATGTAGTTCTCGACGCTGGCACCCATGGCGCACTGGTCGAACGTGCAGGTGAGGGCGTCGTGCATCATCGAGTCGACGAGGGTGCCATCGCCCAGCTTGATCCCCGACCGCAGTCCGGAGACGAAGTGGGGGGCGTTCGTCATCGACTCCATGCCGCCGGCCACCACGATGTCGGCGTAGCCGCTCTGGATGAGCTGGTCGGCGAGCAGGATCGTGTTCAGCCCGGAGAGGCAGACCTTGTTGATGGTCGCCGAGGCCACCTCCATGCCGATGCCGGCGTTGACGGCCGCGGCCCGAGCGTTCTGCTGGCCCTGGCCGGCCTGGATGACCTGGCCCATGTACACGTAGTCGATCTGGTCGGGCCGCACGCCGGCCCGCTCCATGGCCGCCTTGATGGCGATGCCTCCGAGGTCGGCGGCGGACATCGACGCCAGCGCCCCGGAGAGCTTCCCGATGGGGGTACGTGCCCCCGCGACGATCACCGAACCGGGCATGACGCCCCTCCCAATCGCTTGTGTGAGGGGGCCAACTCTAGGAAGCGGCCCCGCCGGCGCACCAAACGGTGACGCCGGGTCAGCCCTCCTGGGCCTCCAGCACGACGACCTCGCGCACGGCGTCGTCGATGGCCTGGCGGGGATCGGTGATGGGCTCGCCGAGCGCCATCAACGCCAGCTGGATCTCGTCGCTGGTCTCGGCCAGGCGGGCCCGGAGCTCCTCGTGGCGCCGGGTGGCGTCGGCCAGGCGGGCGACGGCCTCCTCGACCGTGGTGCGGGCCCGCTCGCGGCCCCGCTCCTCGGCCTCGCCCTCGATGGCCGCGACACGAGCGTCGGCCTCGTTGAGCAGGCGGCCGGCCTCCTCGTGGGCCCGCTCGACGACGTCCTCGGCGTGGCGGCGCGACTCCTCGAGGATGCGCTCGGCCTCGGCCTCGGCCTCGGCGGCCAGGTTCCGCAGGCGGTGGTCCTCGGCATCGAGCTCGCCCCGGCGGCGCTCCTCCTCGGCGTCGAGGGCGCCGAGGCGGCGAAGCTCCTCCTCGTCGAGGTCGCCGCGGCGGCGCTGCTCCTCGGCCGTCAGCTCCTCGAGCCGGCGGTGGGCCTCGGCCTCGGCCTCACCGCGGATCCGGAGGGCGTCCTCGCCGGCCTCGGCGTGGATCCGGTCGGCGGCGGCCTGAGCATCGTTGTAGGTGCGCTCGGCCTCCTCGGCCGCCGAACCCCGGATCCGGGCCACCTCGCCGTCGGCCTCGCGACGGACGCGCTCGGCGTACTGCTCGGCCGCGGTGCGGCTGTCGGCGACCGATGCCTCGGCCTCGGCCACGATGGCGGCGGCCGACTCGTTGGCCGTGCGCAGGATGGCGGTCACGTTGGCGCCCAGGTCCTCGAGCGGGTCGCGCACGGGCGGGGAGTCGACGAGGGCCTGGAGGCGGTCGCGCTCCTCGACGACGGCTCGATGGTCGGCGGCGATCTCGGCCAGGAACTGGTCGACCTCGTCCCGGTCGTAGCCCCGCAGCCCCACGAAGAAGTCGCGGCCTTCGATGTCATCCGGTTCCATGTGCGCTCCTCAGCCCTGGTTCTGGCTGGGTGTTCGGCGTCGGGTCGCGGCCTTCCTGCCACTTGGCGGCGCTCGCCGACGGGCGTTTACGTTCTGCGCATGCGTCAGATCCTCGAGGCCATCCAGTCGGGCGCCAGCGGCGATGAGATCGGGGCCCTGCCCCTGCCGGAGTCGTACCGGGCCGCCTTGGTCCGTCGCGACGAGGTCGGCATGTTCGAGGGGCTCGAGTCCGGCGACAAGGACCCCCGGAAGTCGCTCCACGTCGAAGACGTGGCCCTCCCCGAGCTCGCCCCCGACGAGGCCTACGTCGCGGTGATGGCCAGCTCGATCAACTTCAACACGGTGTGGACCTCGATCTTCGAGCCGCTGCCCACGTTCGGGTTCCTCGACCGGCTCGGCAAGGAGTCGGCGTGGGGTGCCCGACACGCCCTGCCGTACCACGTCGTCGGCTCCGACGGCTCGGGCGTCGTGCTCAAGGTCGGTTCGGCCGTGCGCAACTGGAAGCCGGGCGACAAGGTCGTGCTCCACTGCAACCACGTCGACGACCAGGACCCCGGGGCCCACGACGACTCGATGCTCGCCGCCAACCAGCGGATCTGGGGCTTCGAGACGAACTTCGGCGGCCTCGCCGACATCACGGTCGTGAAGGCCAACCAGCTCATGCCCAAGCCGGCCCACCTCACCTGGGAGGAGGCCGCCGTCAACGCCCTGTGCAACTCGACGTCGTACCGGATGCTCGTGTCGCGCAACGGGGCCAGCATGAAGCAGGGTGACTCGGTCTTCATCTGGGGTGCGTCCGGCGGCCTCGGCGGCTACGCCTGCCAGTACGTGCTCAACGGCGGCGGGACCCCCGTGGGGGTCGTGTCCTCACCCGAGAAGGTGGCGCTCCTGCACGAGCTCGGCGTCGAGGCCGTGCTCGACCGCAGGGAGAAGGGCTACCGCTTCTGGTCCGACGAGACCACCCAGGACGAGTCGGAGTGGCGCCGCCTCGGCAAGGACGTCCGAGGGCTCATCGGCGAGGACCCGACGATCGTGTTCGAGCACCCCGGCCGCCAGACCATGGGTGCGTCGGTGTTCATCGCCGCCCGCGGCGGCACGATCGTCACCTGCGCGGCGACGTCGGGCTTCATGATCGAGTACGACAACCGCCACCTCTGGATGAAGCTCAAGAGCATCAAGTCCAGCCACTTCGCCAACTACCGCGAGGCGTGGGACGCCAACAAGCTCATCTGCCAGGGGAAGATCCAGCCCATCCTCTCTGCGGTGCACACCCTCGCCGACGTCGGCGAGGCCGCCTACCAGGTCCACAAGAACCTGCACGAGGGCAAGATCGGCGTGCTCTGCCTGGCGCCCGAGGAGGGGCTGGGGATCGACGATCCCGAGTTCCGTGCCAAGGTGGGCGAGGACAAGATCACCCTCTTCAGAAGGCACGGTGCCTAGATGTCGTTCGTGAACCAGCAGCACGGCGAGAACGCCCAGGGGCACGGCGGCCTCCTGACCGAGATCGATCACGTGGCCATCGCCGTGCACGACCTCGACGGCGCCATCGACTGGTACCGGGAGGCGTTCGGCGCCACCGTGGCCCACCGCGAGAAGGTCGAGAGCGACGGTGTCGAGGAGGCCCTCCTCCAGGTGGCCGAGTCCTACGTCCAGCTCCTCACGCCCACCCGCGACGACTCGCCGGTGGCCAAGTACCTCGAGAAGCGGGGCGAGGGCATCCACCACATCGGCTACCGCGTCGACGACTGCGGCAAGGCGCTCGACGCCATCAAGGCCATGGGCGGCAAGGTCCTCGACGAGGCGCCTCGCCCGGGCTCGCGCGGCACCACCGTCGCCTTCGTGCACCCCAAGACGAGCTTCGGCACCCTCATCGAGCTCGTCCAGGAGTGACCTGGGCCTCCCCGGGCTTCGTCGACCACCACACCCACCTGCTCACGGTGTCGGTGGGGCGGATGCCGGCGTGCTGCTCGGGGACGACGTCGGAGGAGATCGCGGCGTGGCACCGGCTGGTGCTGTCGCGGTGGTCGACACCGATGGACCAGCCGGCCGAGCCGCTGCCGATCCACGACGGCACCCGCGGCGCCCTCGAGCGAGGGCTGCACCGGGCTCGGGAGCTGGGGCTGGTCCAGGTGACCGAGGCGGGGATGGAGGATTGGGGCTACCTCGAGGCCCTGCTCCAGATCCGGGCTCGGTTGGGGGAGCTGCCGGTGCGCCTGCGGATCCTGGTGGCCAGCGGCATCGCCGACGTGAAGCGGATGGCCCGGACCGGCGACCCGTGGCTCGAGCTCGAGGGCGTGAAGTTCTACGCCGACGGCTGGATCGGCCCCCGGACCGCCGCGCTCGAGCAGGCCTACGACGACGACACCGACGCCGAGCGCGGGGTCCTCTTCCTCGATGCCGACACGCTCGCCCGGCGGATGGACCCGTTCGCCGAGGAGGGCTGGACGGTCGCCACCCACGCCATCGGCGACCGGGCCATCTCGACCGTCCTCGACGCCTACGAGAAGGTCTACGGCAGCGACTGCGCGGCGGCGGCGCCCCGCATCGAGCACGCCCAGGTGCTCACCGACGAGCTGGTCCGGCGCATGGCCTCGCTCGGCGTCGTGGCCTGCATCCAGCCTGGCTTCGCCGTGTCCGACGCGGCCGACGCCCGCCGAGCCCTGGGCTCGCGCTCGGAGGACGCCTACCGCTGGCAGTCGCTGCTCGATGCCGGCGTGCCCGTCCTCACCGGCTCCGACCACCCGGTCGAGTCGCTCGACCCGCGGGTCGGCCTCCACCGGCTGGTCACCGGCTCGTTCGAGGACGGCCGTTCGACCGGGGCGCCCACGCTCCCGCTCGACGTCGCCCTCGGCCTCATGACCGACGCGTCCGCCGGCACGACCCTGCTCTCGGAGGACCCTCACGGCCGGGAGGACGAGCTCCTGAAGCTCGACGTCGAGGACGCCCAGCCGATCGGCTGAGCGCCCTACACCTGCTTGACGAGCTTGCCGTCGCCGTCGAACTGGAGGGTGCAGGCCTGGTCGAGGCCGAGCACCTGCATGAACCGGCCGAGGGCCAGGTACTTCCCGACGACGAGGGTGAGGTCGACGATCTCGCCCGGATCGAGGTGCTGGCCGAGACGGGCCAGGAGGCCGTCGGTGATGCCGGCCGAGTCGGCGCAGAACCGCTCGGCGTACTCGAGGGCCACCCGCTCGGCATCGGTGTAGCCGGGGGTCACGTCCCACTGCTCGACGCCGGCGAGCAGCGCCTCGTCGTCGCACCAGCGGGGGTTGCGCCAGTCCATGCAGACGCTGCAGCGGTTCATCTTCGCCACCCGCATGCGCACCAGCTCGTGGAGCCGGCGGTCGAGGCCGCTCTTCCAGACGGCGCGCTCGAGCTCGTCGACGGCGGCCTGGAACGCGGGCCGGAGGGCCAGCGCCCGCGTGGTCTCGGGTTCGTCGCCGGGCGGGATCTCGATGCGGGCCATCAGCCGTCGAGCCGGACGCAGTCGGAGCCGGGGCCGTCGGCCCGCTGCCGGTGGAGGATCGCCTTCTCCGGTCGGAGCGTGACCTGCTCACCGTCGACCGAGCCGGTGCCGTCGACGATGAGGCTGAAGCCGCCGTCCTCGACCGGTGCCCACAGGAGGCTGATCGCCGACCGCTCGACCACGTTGGCCGCCGATCGCCGGCCCACGCCGGCGACGAGCACGTCGCCCTCGATGGCGACGGTGACCGAGGTGGCGTGCGGGCGCCCGTCGTCGGACACCGTCAGCAGGTAGGGGTGCGCGCCGAAGCGGGCGACCTCCTCGTGCAAACGGTCCAGCTCCACGCCCACCGACATGGGCGCCAGCCTACGGTCCTACGACGGTGGCCGCTGCTCGATGACGCCCCACCACCCGAGCCCGGCGTAGGTCTCGTAGCCCGGGGTGAGGGCGAAGCCGACGACCTCGCCGTCGCCGCCCGTGTAGTGGCCCATCGGCCGGTCGCCGGCCTGCAGCTCGAAGCGGTCGCGGAGGACGCCGACGCCGTCGGACGCCGCGATCAGCCGGTGGTCGGCGTCGACGAGGAGGCAGCGGGTGCGGGCGGCCTCCTCCGGGCGGAGCGGCACGCTCCGCACGACCGTGTCGGCCTGCTGCTGCCAGTCGAAGAAGATGCCGAGCACGCCGATCGGCGCACCGTCGGCCTCGCCGCCCTGGCGCACCGCCGTGGCGTAGGTGGCCACGAGTCGGTCGTCGAGCCGGCGGTTGGGGGTGACGTCGACGGCGACGAAGTCGTCACCCGACCGCGTGGCCAGGCCGCGGGTGAACCACTCCTCACCCGAGACGTCGAGGCCGAGCACGCCGGCGTAGCGCTCCGGCCGGCCGTGGGCCACGACGTTGCCGTCGAGGTCGGCGACCCAGAGGTCGAGGTAGACGGTGTACGAGTCGAGGATCACCCCGAGGCGTCGGCAGGCATGGGCCGAGTCGCCCTCGGCGCAGACGTCGACGATGGCGGCGTCGGTGGCCCACCACCGCACGTCGCACGACCGTTCGTAGAGGTTGCGGTCGATGATCTCGATCATGTGGAGGGCGAGGTCGGCCAAGCGACCGCCCCGGACCTCGGCGACGAGCCGCCGCCCCAGCCCGTCGAGCTCCTCGAGGCTGGTCGCCAGCTCGCCGGTCAGGGCGCCGGAGATGCGGCTGACCTCGTCGGAGATCTCCCCGACCTCCTTGGCCACGACGGCGAAGCCCTTGCCCTCCTCACCGGCGTGGGCCGCCTCGATCAGGGCGTTGAGGGCCAGCAGCTTGGTCCGCTTGGCCACGTCTTCGATCTGGCGCACGCGCGCGCCGGTCAGGGACGACACCTCGGTTGCCAGCTCCACCACGCGCTCGGGCACGGGTCACCTCCGGATAGGGCTGCGTCCTGCTCGGAGGTCGGCGACCGGACCTGAGACGTCCGACACATCTGACGGAAAGCGACCCGACCCGGCGGTTCGCGGCACTCGTGCCACGTGGCCGGTTTCGCCGTCGCGCCGCAGGGGGTACGAGCCCGATCGGACCCGGCCTCCACCCACGGATGCATTGCATGTCGACGCCCAACGACTACGACCCCGAGCTGACCGAGCACCTGCTCGAGGAGACGGGCAAGCTGCTCCAGGACTCCCGTCGCCTGCTCGACGACATGGACGATCGCCTCGACGAGCGGCCGCCCCCTCCTCCTGCGCCAGGAAGCTGAAGAGGAAGACCTGCGTAGGCGCGGCTCCTCCGGTCAGGACGGGGTGTCAACCGGGTTCCGCCGTGCCAGGCTGCGGGGATGCAGGTCCACCTGGTCGACGGCACCTACGAGCTCTTCCGCCACTACTACGCCGTGCCCTCCCGGGTGAACGGCGCCGGCGAGGAGATCGGCGCCGTGCGCGGGGTCGTCTCGTCGATGCTCATGCTGCTGGGCGACGGCGCCACCCACGTCGGCGTGGCCACCGACCACGTGATCGAGTCGTGGCGCAACGACCTGTGGGCCACCTACAAGGACGGCTCGGGCATCGACCCGATCCTCTTCGCCCAGTTCCCGATCCTCGAGGAGGCGCTCGAGGCGATGGGGCTCACGGTGTGGGCCATGGTCGAGGACGAAGCCGACGACGCCCTCGGCACCGCGGCGCGGGTGGCGGCGGCCGACGACGCCGTCGAGCAGGTGCTGGTGTGCACGCCGGACAAGGACCTGGGCCAGGTCGTGGGCGGGAAGATCGTGCAGTTCGACCGGCGCAAGGGGGGCACGGTGATCGACGCCGACGGCATCCGGGCCAAGTTCGGCGTCGACCCGGAGTCGATCCCCGACTACCTCGCCCTCGTCGGCGACACCGCCGACGGCTTCCCCGGCATCCAAGGGTGGGGCGCCAAGTCGGCGGCCGCCGTGCTGGCCCACTACAAGCACATCGAGGCCATCCCGCCGGCCGCCGGGCAATGGGAGGTCAGCGTGCGGAGCTCGCCGGCGCTGGCGTCGCGCCTGGCCGCCGAGCTGGAGACGGCACTGCTGTTCAAGCGGCTGGCCACCCTCAACTGCGACTGCGCGGTCGGCACCCCGGCGGAGTGGCGGTGGGACGGTCCCACACCCGAGTTCGCGGCGATGTGCGAGCGCCTCGACGCGCCCGACTACCCCCGTCGCGCCGCCCGCCTCGCGGCCCGCTAGCTCGTGGGCTCGGTCAGGGTGACCGTGTAGCCGTAGAAGTGCTCGGGATCGAGGCAGATCTGCTTGCGGTACTCGTAGATCACCTTGATGCCCTTCTCGGCGGCCCAGGCCTTGGCCTCCTCGATGTCGTCGAGCTCGTGCTCCTCGACCAGCAGCTCGACGCGGTTGCACCGGTTGATCTCCATGCCGGCGAGTCCACCACGACAGGTGGCTTCGGGGTCGGCCGGATCGCTCGGATAGCGTTCGGCCCGATGACCGAACATCCTCTTCGTGAGCGCCTCGACGAGCTGAACAAGCGCAAGGAAGCAGCGCTCCACGCCGGATCGGAGCGCTCCGTCGAGCGCCAGCACGCCAAGGGCAAGCTCCTCGCCCGCGAGCGGATCGAGTACCTGCTCGATCCTGGCTCGTTCCACGAGCTCGACATGCTCGCCCGCCACCGGGCCCACGGCATGGGCCTCGAGGACGAGCGCCCCTTCACCGACGGCGTGATCACCGGGTGGGGCACGATCGACGGGCGCAAGGTCTTCCTGTTCGCCCAGGACTTCACCGTCTTCGGCGGCGCCCTCGGCGAGGTGTTCGCCGAGAAGATCCACAAGGTCATGGACCTGGCGCTCTCGGTCGGTGCCCCCTTCATCGGCCTCAACGACGGCGCCGGCGCCCGCATCCAGGAGGGCGTGGTCTCCCTCGCCTCCTACGGCGGCATCTTCCACCGCAACGTGCAGTCGTCGGGCGTGATCCCCCAGATCAGCGTGATCCTCGGCCCGTGCGCCGGCGGTGCGGTCTACAGCCCGGCGCTCACCGATTTCATCTTCATGGTGCGCGAGACGTCGCACATGTTCATCACCGGCCCCGACGTGGTGAAGACGGTGACGGGCGAGGACGTGACGCTCGAGGAGCTGGGCGGGGCCATGACCCACGCCAGCAAGTCGGGCGTGGCCACCTTCGTGGCCAACAGCGAGCACGAGTGCCTCGACCAGGTCCGGTACCTGGTGTCGTTCCTGCCCTCGAACAACCTCGAGGAGCCGCCGCGGTACGAGTCGGACGACGACCCCGACCGGCTGTGCCCCGAGCTGATCGACCTCATGCCCGACAGCCCCAACAAGCCCTACGACATGGTGAAGGTCATCGAGACGATCGTCGACGACGGCGACTTCTTCGAGTACTACCA
>JAODBP010000323.1 GCA_025464025.1 Actinomycetes bacterium
TCAGGTCCGGCGCGCCCAGGTCGTCCCCTCGGAGCGTCCTTCGTCTTTCCGCGGAAACAGGAGGGGCGATATCGTCAGCCCTCGCCGGTGACGTCGTAGGCCCACAGCCGGACGCTGGGCCGGCACGGCCCGACATCGAGGGTGACGCCGGGCAGGTCGAACCGCTGCGGCGCGCCGGCCAGCACCAGGCGGAGCGCCGAGTACCTCACCGGCGTGGTGGGTCCGGTGCGGCACCCGCCGAGCTCGGGGTCGACCACCTCCGGGTAGATGCCGAGCACCGCGGCGGTGATGTTCGTGAAGGTCCCGGTCCACACCGGGCCGTCGGTGTACGACAGCGAGTCGATGTACTGCACCGGGACGGGGACCCACGCCCCCATGGAGTCACGGCCCTCGATGCCGGGCTGGTCGAGCAGGCCGCACGGCCGGCCTCGGTTGCCGAACCGCAGGAAGCCGAGCTCGGGGCTGAGCAGCTGGAGGTCGGCGGCGGTGCAGGCTGGCACGCCCGCAGCGAGGGCGAGGATCGGCCGGCGGACGCCCTCGCCCCGCTGGCGAGCGATCTCCCGTGCCATCGCGGTGTCGAGGTCGGCCAGCGCCTGGGCCTCGTCCGCAGCCCGCGTCCGCCGGGCCGCTTGCTCGGTGGCGCGCGCCGCCTGCGCCGCCAGGTCGCGCTCCGCTCGAGCGTCCCCGAGGTCGCGATGGGTCGCCACGTCGTCGACCACCACCACGCCGACGCCCACGAGCACCAGCACCGCCACGATCCCACCGCGCCGCCCGGATCACCCGCCCACCGTGCCAGGTCCGGACAGCTCCCGCGCCGCGGACCTCACGGGGCCAGGAGCCACACGATGAGGCGCACGACCTTCCCGCCTGCTCGCGGCCTCGGCTCGACCACCGGGATCCCGGCGGCGGTGACGAAGGCGAGGAGCAGCTCGGCCTGCCCCGGCTCGACGCCGATGGCTGGGAGGAGGCCCCAGACCTCGTAGCCGGTGGCGGCATCGTCGAGCCGTCGCAGCCAACGATCGACACGTCCGGCGTTCATGGGCGAGGCACCGCCTCGCGCCACGATCTGGAACTGCGAACCGAGCGGGACGAGGCACTCGATCTCGTCCCACGCCAGCCGACCCCGCCCGGGAAGGTCGAGGCCCGTGGCGTCGGCGATGGCGGCAGGCCCGGCGCCGCGGCGCCGCCACATGAGGACGCCGATCCCGAGCAAGGCCGCGGCCGCGGCCAGGCCGACCAGATCCCGCTGGACGAGGGCGTCCACCCCGAGCGCGGTCCCGGCCAAGCCGAGGAGCGGCATCAGCCAGCCAGGCTGCCGTCGTTCCACCACGACGCGGTCGACCACCGACAGCGGGGGGAGCACCTCCTCGCGCCGGCGACGCGCCCGAACGATCTGTGGCACCAGGAAGATGGCCCACACCACGGCGAGGACGACGATGACCAACCACGACACGCCCACGATCCAAGCCGACCCAGGCCGCTGCAGCGAGATGGATGCAACATGACTACGTTGCCGGCATGGGGGACGACCTGAAGGACCTGTACCGCGGCACCTACGCACCGGACCTGCTGATCACGGCGCTCAACCGCAACCTCGACAAGCCTGCCGTCTACCTGGGTGACACCGTGCTCACCGCCCGGGAGGTCCGGGACGAGATGAGCCGGTACGTCCAGGCCTACGCGGCCAGGGGCATCACCCAGGGCAGCCCGACGGCCGTCCTCTCGGCCAACCGGCCCGAGGTGCTGTTCAACATGGGTGCCAACCAGGTGACCGGCACCCGCTCCGTGGCGCTGCACCCGATGGGCTCGCTCGAGGACCACTGCTACGTCCTCGAGGACGCGGAGGTCGAGACGCTGGTCTACGACCCGAGCAAGTTCACCGAGCGGGCGGCCGAGCTGCTCGACCGGGTCGGGTGCCTGAAGCAGGTGCTGGCCCTCGGCCCGACCGACGTCGGCGAGGACCTCACCGCCCTCGCCGCCACGTTCACGCCCCAGACGCTCGTCGCCCCGAAGGTCGACCCCGGCGACGTGACCGGCCTCAGCTTCACCGGCGGCACGACCGGCAAGCCCAAGGGCGTGATGAGCACCTACCGCTCGGGCGCCTACCTGCTCCACATCGCCATGACCGAGTGGGACTGGCACGAGGAGCCCCGGTTTCTCATCGCCACCCCGCTCAGCCACGCCGGTGCCGCCTTCTTCATGCCGTCGCTGCTCAAGGGTGGCTCGGTCGTCGTCCTTCCCGGCTTCGACGTGCCGACCGTGCTGGAGACCATCGAGAAGCACCGCATCACCGGGATGATGCTGGTGCCGACGATGATCTACGCCCTGCTCGACCACCCGGCCGCCAAGGACGCCGACCTGTCGAGCCTGAAGACGATCTACTACGGCGCCTCCGCCATCTCGCCGACGCGGCTGAAGGAGGCCATCGAGCGGTTCGGCCCGATCTTCTTCCAGTTCTACGGCCAGGCCGAGTGCCCGATGACGATCACCGTCATGCGCAAGGAGGAGCACGACCCGAACAACCTCGAGCGCCTCGCCTCGTGCGGCCGGGTCGTCCCGTGGGTCAACGTCGCGCTCCTCGACGACGACGGCAACGAGGTGCCCGACGGCCAGCCCGGCGAGATCTGCGTGCAGAGCCCGCTCAACATGAAGGGCTACTGGAAGAAGCCGGAGCAGACCGCCGAGGCGTTCGCCGGCGGCTGGCTCCACACCGGCGACGTGGCCCGCAAGGACGACGACGGGTTCCTCTACATCGTCGACCGCAAGAAGGACATGATCGTGAGCGGTGGCTTCAACGTCTACCCGCGTGAGGTCGAGGACGTGATCAGCCAGCACCCGGCCGTGGCCGCGGTCGGCGTGATCGGCGTGCCCGACGAGAAGTGGGGCGAAGCGGTGAAGGCCGTCATCGTCCTGCGCGAGGGCATGACCGTCGACGCCACCGAGCTCCAGGCGCTGGTCAAGGAGAAGAAGGGCGCGCACTACACGCCCAAGACGGTGGACGTCACCGACGCCCTCCCCCTCAGCCCGCTGGGCAAGCCCGACAAGAAGGCCCTGCGCGCGCAGTACTGGCAGGGGTCGACCCGAGGAGTGAACTGATGCAGCTCGACCCGCTCGACGAGCACCCGATCCACCAGGTCCCGCTGTCGATGGCCTACGTGGCCACCAGCGACCGCAACGTCTACGACCGCTGCATCTACCAGGCCATCGCGCATGACGGCTCGACCGAGATGCTCACCGGCCTCGGCGTCTACCCGAACGCCGGCGTGATCGACGCCTTCGCCACCGTGCGACGGGGCGACCAGCAGTGGAGCGTGCAGACCTCGGGCATCCGCCCGACCGACAAGCTCAAGCAGAAGGTCGGTCCGTACGAGCTGGTCGTGGTCGAGCCGTTCAAGCACCTCCACCTCAGCTGCGCCGGCGACGAGCACGGCGTGGGCTTCGACCTCGACTTCCGCTCCGAGTACGAGCCCATGCGCGAGCCGCAGCACGTGAAGTACGGCGGGCCGACCGGCAAGGTCACGCTCGACGGCTGCCGCTACGCCCAGGTCGGCACGTGGGAGGGCGAGATCCGCGTCGACGGCCAGACCCTCGCCGTCGACACCACCGACTGGAGCGCGACCCGCGACCGCTCGTGGGGCATCCGTCCCGTGGGCGAGGCCGACCCGGTCGGGCGCCCGAACCCCAACGAGCCCGGCATCTGGTGGGTGTGGATCCCGATCCGCTTCGACGACTTCGCCGTGCACTTCATGGTCGAGGAGGACCCGGACGGGTTCCGCACCCTCAACTACGCCGTGCGGGTCTGGCCCTCGCACACCGGTCGCAAGATGGAGCAGCTCGGCTGGCCCGACATCGACATCCGGTACCGCCCCGGCACCCGCATCCCCGAAGGCGCGACGCTCCACCTCAAGACCGTCGACCGCAAGCCGCTCGAGCTCGACATCACCTGCATGACCGGCATCCCGCTCCACCTCGGCTGCGGCTACGGCAGCGGCGACGGCTGGAACCACGGCATGTGGATGGGCGAGGAGTGGGCCACCGGCCGCACCTACGACTTCACCGATCCCGAGGTCCAGGCCAAGGTCCCGTGGGGCGGCACCGACCACGCCGCCCGGGCCACGCTCGACGGCCAGACCGGCCACGGCATCTTCGAACACGGCACCGTCGGCCGCCACGCCCCGACCGGCATGGCCGACATCAGCTCAGTGTCGAAGTGACCTACGAGCTGTTCGACCCGGCGCTCCTCGAGCTGGCGGCGGAGCAGCGCGACCACAACGCCAAGCTCATGGAGCTGACCGCCGCCATGTCGGCGATCGACACCACCACGCCCGAGGGCATCAAGTGGGTGCGCGACGCGATGGAGCCGGGCGGCGCCTTCGGGTTCTCGGCCCTCGACTTCCCCGAGGACCGCACGATCCCGGGCGACCTGCCGATCCGGGTGTACACGCCCGAGCGGGTGCGCGGCGTCTACCTCCACCTGCACGGCGGGGCCATGACCGTGGGCTCGGCGAAGAGCATGGACCTGCGCAACTGGGCCTTCGCCCAGGCCCTCGACTGCGCCGTGGTCAGCGTCGACTACCGCCTCGCGCCCGAGCACCCGTATCCGGCCGGTCCCGACGACTGCGAGGCCGCCGCCCTGTGGCTCCTCGACAACGCCATGGCGGAGTTCGGGACGGACCGCCTGGTGATGGGTGGTGAGTCGGCCGGCGCCTACTTCACCGCGCTCACGATGCTGCGGCTCCGCGACCGTGGCGTCGGCGGGTACCTGGCCATGGACCTCTGCTACGGCGTCTACGACCTGAGCGGGACGCCGAGCACGCGGCTCCAGATCGGCAAGGTCCCCTACGCCAGCGACATGACGGCGCAGAAGGTCATGTACGCACCCGGCCGCGACCTCCAGGGGCTGCGCGACCCGGCGCTGTCGCCGATGTGGGCCGAGCTCCACGGCCTCCCGCCCGCCATCCTCACCGTCGGCACCGCCGACTGGCTGCTCGACGAGAGCATCCTGTTCGCCGGCCGGCTCGCCGCCGCCGGCAACGAGGTCGAGCTGGCCGTCTACCCGGAAGGCCCACACGGCGTGGAGTCGATGCCGACCGAGCTGGGCCGCACCGCCAGCCGCCGCATCCACGACTTCCTGGGGGGCAAGCTCGACGCGGCTCCCTAGGCTCCAGGTCATGGCTGACATGGAGTACCGCAGGCTGGGTCGTTCCGGACTGAAGGTGAGCGTCCTCTCCTTCGGCTCGTGGGTCACGTTCGGCACCCAGCTCGACACCGGGCTGGCGAGGGACTGCCTGTCGGCCGCCCGCGACGCCGGCGTGAACTTCTTCGACAACGCCGAGAGCTACGGCGGCGGCGCGTCGGAGACGATCATGGGCAAGGCCATCGCCGAGCTCGGCTGGTCGCGCGAGAGCTACGTGGTGTCGACCAAGGTCTTCTGGGGCCTGAGCGACACCGTGAACATGCAGAACACCCTCAACCGCAAGTACCTCATGCAGGCGATCGACGGCTCGCTCCAGCGCTTCGGACTCGACTTCGTCGACCTGCTGTTCTGCCACCGGGCCGACCCTGAGACGCCGATCGAGGAGACGGTGTGGGCGATGTCCGACATCGTGTCGTCGGGCAAGGCCCTCTACTGGGGCACGTCGCAGTGGACCGCCGACGAGATCCGCGCCGCCTGGGAGATCGCCGAGCGCCACCACCTCCACAAGCCGGTGATGGAGCAGCCCCAGTACAACCTGCTCAACCGCACCAAGGTCGAGGACGAGTACGCCCGCCTCTACGACGACATCGGCCTCGGCCTCACGATCTGGAGCCCGCTGGCCTCGGGGCTGCTCACCGGCAAGTACCTCGACGGCTCGCCGAAGGACTCGCGCGCCGAGCTGCCCGGCTACGAGTGGCTGAAGCAGATGCTCAACGACGAGGCGCAGAACGCCAAGGTCGCCCGGCTCAAGGGCGTGTCCGACGAGCTCGGCATCTCGCTGGCCGAGCTGTCGCTGGCCTGGTGCGTGAAGAACCCGCACGTGTCGACCGTCATCACCGGCGCCAGCCGGGTCGAGCAGGTCGAGCAGAACATGAAGGCGCTCGACGCCGTGCCGCTCCTCACCGACGAGGTGCTGGCCAAGATCGACGAAGCGGTCCAGTAGGACCCCGCCTGGGCCAGGTGGAACACGTTTCACCCGAGGGGTAGCGTCACCGACGAACCCAGACCCGACCCCAGGGGGATTGCCGTGATCGTCAAGGACAAGTTCTTCATCGACGGCCAGTGGGTCGATCCCGCCGGGTCGGGCCGCATCGAGGTCATCGAGGCCGCCACCGAAGAGGTGCTGGGCACCGCTCCTGACGGCTCGACCGGCGACATCGACCGTGCCGTCGACGCCGCTCGCAAGGCGTTCGACGGCCCGTGGTCCAAGACCACCGCCCCCGAGCGGTCCGAGCTGATGACCAAGCTCAGCGGCATCCTCCAGGGCAAGGCCACCGACCTCGCCTCCCTGATCACCCAGGAGACCGGCTCGCCGGTGTCGTGGTCGATCATGGGCCAGGTCTACGCCGCCACCATGGTGCTCGACTACTACGCCAACCTGGCCAAGACGTTCGAGTTCGAGGAGGACCGCCAGGGCGCCCTCGGCTCGATCATCGTCCGCAAGGAGCCGGTCGGCGTCGTCGGCGGCATCGTCCCGTGGAACGTCCCGCTGTTCGTCACCATGCTCAAGCTGGCCCCGGCGCTGGCCTCGGGCTGCACGATGATCCTCAAGCCCTCGCCCGAGACCGCCCTCGACTCCTACATCCTCGCCGAGGCGCTGGAGGAGGCGGGCATCCCGAACGGCGTCGTGAACATCGTCCCCGCCGGGCGTGAGGTGGGCGAGCACCTCGTCACCCACGCGGGCGTCGACAAGATCAGCTTCACCGGCTCGACCGCCGCCGGGAAGCGCATCGCCGGCCTGTGCGGCGAGCGCCTGCGCCGCTGCACGCTCGAGCTGGGCGGCAAGTCGGCCGCCATCGTGCTCGACGACGCCGACCTGTCGACCATCGGCGACAACCTGCTCATGGGCGGCTCGTTCATGAACAACGGCCAGGCCTGCGTGGCCCAGACCCGCGTCCTGGCCAGCCGGGCCAAGTACGACGAGGTCGTCGAGGCGCTCGTCGAGCGGGCCCGCACCATCCGCACCGGCGACCCGCTCGACGCCGCCACCGAGCTCGGCCCGCTCGTGGCCAAGCGCCAGCAGGACCGGGTCCTCGGCTACATCCAGAAGGGCCAGGAGGAAGGCGCCAAGGTCGCCATCGGCGGCGGCGTGCCGTCCGACCTGGCCAAGGGCTGGTTCATCGAGCCGACGGTGTTCGTCAACGTCGACAACGACATGACGATCGCCCGCGAGGAGATCTTCGGCCCGGTCGTGTCGGTCATCGCCTACGACGACGTCGAGGACGCCATCCGCATCGCCAACGACTCCGACTACGGCCTGTCCGGCTCGGTCTGGACCACCGACGGCAACGCCGGCCTCGAGGTCGCCCGCCGGGTCCGCACCGGCACGTTCGGCATCAACGGCATGGGCATGGACTTCGGCGGCCCGTTCGGCGGCTTCAAGAACTCCGGCATCGGCCGCGAGCTCGGCCCCGAGGGCCTGGCCGGCTACCTGGAGAGCAAGAACATCTCCAAGAACGGCATCTCCGTCGGCGCCTAGCTGACCCGCTCGTCGGAGAGGCCCGCACTCCTCTGGGGTGCGGGCCTCTTCCCGTTTTCAGCAGCGGGTGCGGGCGGCGCTGGCGCCGGGGACCCGGCCGCCGCAGGCGATGACGCTGCGCAACGACACCGTGCCCCGGGCGCTGATCCGCTCGAGCCGCGTCGCGCCGGTCCGGTCGCCCCGGAGATACAGGTCCAAGAAGGCGATCATGGTGGCGAAGATCGCCGGCTGCTTCCCCTGGGCCGGGTCGATGGCGGCGTAGTGATCCGCCCCCTTGATCGCGCCGAACCACTTCGGCGCCCGGGATGCGTCGTAGAAGCCCCTGGTCGTCGCGGTGAGGTCGTCCTTGTCACCGGCGAGGTAGAGCACCGGGACGTTCCCGGCCGGGGCGGCCATGGGGAACGCCGGGAACACCGCAGGGGCGCCGACGATCGCCGCCTTGACCCGCGGGTCGAGACCCGACGGCGCGAGCACCCCGAGCGTCGTGTAGCCACCGAGCGACTCACCGGCCACCCCGATGCGATCGGGGTCGACCTTGCCGCTCAGGAAGTTCCCGGGTCGGGCCGATGCCTCGATCACCTTGGTCAGGACGAACGACAGGTCGCCGGGCTGGTTGGCCCGGTCGGTGCCGGTCACCCCACCCGGCGCCAGGTTGTTCGACAGCGGGTACTGCGGGGCGACCACGAGGTAGCCCTTCGCCGCGAGGGCGTCGTACATCGGCTCCGACAGCCGGACCGGCGTGCCCTGGCCGTGGCTCCACACCACCACCGGGAACGGGCCGTTGCCCTCGGGGATGGCGAGCTCGACGCCGATCGTCCGCGACGTCGCGCCCTTGTAGGTGCCGTTCGCCGGCGTCCGACGGCTCGTGTCGACGTACTCGACGTACGGGCGATCGAACCCGAGATCGGTCGCGCCGACCACGGTCGGAGCGACCACGGCACCGACCAGCACCGCCAGCACCACGACGGCCCCCCGCCCCAGCCTCGTCACGAGCGCGGAGCATACGTGGACCACTACGTTCCGTGCCGACGATCTCGGCGGTGCAGGGGGAGACGGTGGGACGACGGGGGACGAGTGCAGCGCTGGCCGGGCTGGTCGCGCTGGTCGTGTTGGCCGGCGCCCCGGCGACCGGGCTCGACTACGAGTACACGGCGACGCCGGCATCGGGCCCGCCCGGCGCGACGGTGACGCTGTCGGGTGGCGGGTGCCCGGTCGGCAGCGACGGCATCGCCGTCGACCTGCTCGACCCCGCCGGCGACCACGTGCTGGCCTCGGCGTCGATGTCGGGCGGGACCTCGTGGAGCGGCGCCGTCGCCGTGCCGGCCGAAGCCCGCAACGGGAGCTACGGCCTCCTGGTGCGGTGCGGTGCCAGCGGCTACCTCGCACCCATGCGCCGGTTCACCGTCGACGGCGGGACCTCGGGCGTCCGGCTCGCCGGCGCCAGCCGCATCGCGACGGCCGTCGCCGTCTCGCGCGACCTCCACCCCGATGGCGGCACCGCCGATGCCGTGGTGCTCTCCCGCTTCGACGGCTACGCCGACGCCCTGGCCGGGTCGCCCCTGGCCGCCTCACTCGGCGCGCCCCTGCTGCTCACCGCCCCCGCGACCCTCGACCCGGTCACCCGCGCCGAGATCGAGCGCGTGCTCGTGCCCGGCGGTGCCGTCCACGTGCTCGGCGGCCGCGCTGCCATCAGCGATGCCGTCGCCGCCCAGCTCACGACCATGGGCTACCGGGTCGTCCGCTACGCCGGGGCCAACCGGTACGACACCGCCGTGCGCATCGCCCGCACGTTCGGCCCGCCCGGTGCCGTCCTCCTCGCCAACGGCAACGACTTCCGCGAGGGCCTGGTCGCCGGGGTCGCCGCCGCCCAGGCCGGGCAGGACGCACCCGCGGTCCTGCTCCTGACCAACGGCCGGTCCCTCCCCGCCGAGACGAGGGCCTACCTCGACGACCTGCGCGGCGTGTCGACGTTCGCCGTCGGCGCGCCGGCCGCCGCCGCCATGCCGACCGCCGTCCCGCTGGTGGGCGCCGACGCCGCCGACACCTCGCGCAAGGTCGCCGCCCAGTTCTTCCCGGCACCGGCCGCGGTCGGCCTGGCGAACGCATCGTCGTTCGCCGACGGCCTGGCCGGCGGTGCCCACGCCGCCGCCAACGGGGCGCCGCTGCTGCTCACCAACCCGGGTGCGCTCCCGCCGACGGTCCGCACCTACCTGGTCGACCGCCGGGCCGCCGTGGTCATCGCGTTCGTGTACGGCGGCACCGGCGCCGTCGCCGACACCACCTTCCAAGCCGCCCGGGCCGCCATCACCTGATCAGCCGGCCGCCAACGTCCTGCCGACGAGGTTGGCGTACTCGCGAGCGCCCGTGCGGTTGGTGTGGACGCCGTCGCTGCCGAACCACTCGGGGTGCTGGGCGGCGAGGGCGTGCCAGTCGGCGACCCGCAGCCACGGGAACCGGGCCAGGGCGTCGTGCAGCGCGGCGTTGCTCGGGTCCTGCCACGGGCGGGGCACCCAGACGTTGACGGCGATCACCTTCGGGATCCCGGCGACGAGGCCGGCGAGCCGGTCGAGGTGCTTGGGCCGGATGAGCCCGTTCGAGCCCATCTGCACGACGAGCACGTCGATGCCGTCGAGGTGGTGGGCGTCGCGCTCGGCCTGGAGGGCGTCGAGGACGTCGTCGGGCTGGCGACCGATGTCGGCGTCGACCAGCGTTCCCGGCCCGAGCACCCGCTGGACCTCACCGCCGGCACCCAGCAGCACCGACTCCCCCACGGCCACGGCGTGGATGGGCCCGACCGGCGGGGGCGGTGGCGGGAGCGGCACGGTCGTGGTCGGTGCCGGGCGGGTGGTCGTCGGGGCCGGCGCCGCCGTGGTGGTCGTGGTCGGCGGGAGCGTGGTGGTCGTCGAGGTGGTGGTCGTGGTCGGGGCGACGGTGGTCGTCGTCGGCGGCAGCGTCGTGGTCGGCGAGACGAAGAACACCGGGGTCGTCGACGCCGTCCGCACCGTCGAGCTGGCCAGCGCCACCACGAGGAGCACGGCGGCGGCGAACACCAGCCGGCGGGCCCCGGCCACGCCGGCCCGCCGGGTCACGCGCAGCGTGCCGGACACAAGCTGGGTCACCGCCTCGGCCAGCACCAGCGTGAGCCCGACCCGCAGCCCGAGGAGCGCCCACCCGTGCACGTCGACGTCGGTGCCCGGCCGGGTGGCGGTGAGCACCGGCCCGTGCACGAGGTAGATGGCGTAGGAGCGGGTCCCGACGTAGACGAGCGGCCGCCACGACAGCGCCTGGCCGACGCCCGCCGCCGGGTGGACGACGGCGGCGACGAGGACGGCCGCGAGGACGGCGGCCACCAGTAGTCCGCCCCGGTAGGCGAAGGCCGAGGTGCCCTGGAGGCCGAGCACCAGCGCGGTCAGCCCACCCAGGGCCACGGCACCGGCGGTGGCGACGACCAGTCCGGCCCGAGCCGGGATCGCCGGGCGCAGCCGAGCCGCCGGCCACAGCACGGCCAGGGCGGCGCCCACGAGGAGCGTGCCGATCCGGAAGCCGGTGCCGTAGTACACCCACGAGGGGTCGTGGCCGGGGCGGAAGGCGACGGCCATCGCCACGAACGACAACAGCGCCCCACCGGCCGCGACCCAGGCCACCCCTCGGCGACCCCACCGGCGGAGGGCGACGACGGCGACCACCGGCCACACGGCGTAGAACTGGGCCTCGACGCCGAGCGACCACAGGTGCCGCAGCGGCGACGGCCGGCCGATGGCCTCGAAGTACGACCGCCCGGCCGCCGCCTCGAACCAGTTGCTCCCCTGGGCCAGGGCGGCGAACAGCTCGCCCCGGATGCGGCCGGCCACGTCGTCGTAGAGCACGGGTGTGAGCAGGGCGACGCCGACCAACGTCACCAGGAGCGGCGGCACCAGTCGTCGGGCCCGACGGCGCCAGAACCCGAACAGCCACACCGAGCCGTGCCGGCCCCACTCGTCGAGCAGGAGCGAGGTGATCAGGTAGCCGGAGAGCACGAAGAAGACGTCGACGCCGAGGAAGCCGCCTGGGACCGCCGACTCGTCGAGGTGGTAGGCGAACACGGCGATGACGGCAAGGGCTCGGAGGCCGTCGAGGCCGGCGATCCGCGACGGGAACGACGGCTCGGCAGGCGCGGCGCGCAGCGGCCGAGGCCGTGCCGCATCCGTCGCCGCCATCGCCATCCCCTCCGTCTCGGCCGGTCCTTGACCGTAGGACGCCGAGCGCGGCGGTGACGTTCCGAAGGGGTTGCGGTCTCGCTACTCCTGCACGTCGGTGACGTGCACGTCCCACACGCTGCCGGCGAGCCCGGCCGACGGGTAGGTGCCCGACTCCCACCCGCACGTGCAGGACGCGACGCACCCGCCAGGGGCGCAGGCGATCTCGACGAGCTGGTGGGGGGCCACGTGTCCACGATCGGCGCATCCGCGCCGTTCCGTAGGACTTCTCCCCCTCAAGCTCCGGGCGGCAGCGGTCGAAGAAGACGGGGTGAACGATCGCGTGGTCCTCACCCCCGACACCCTGCGCCTCCTCCAGCACGCCGCCGTCATCACCGACGCCGCCGGCCAGCTCGACACGAGCCTCGGCTGGGAGCGCGACGAGCTCCTCGACACCATCGAGATGCACGTCGGCGCCATGCGCGTCGCGGTGGGCACCTACCGCTGAGCCGCCAGACCGTCTGCGCGCGTTCAGATCAAGGTGTCCCGAACCTCGCTCGTAGCTCGGCCTTCGTCACCTTGCCCATGGCGTTGCGGGGCAGGGCGTCGACCACCTCGACCCGCTTCGGGACCTTGAACCCGGCCAGCTTCCCCCGGGCCGCCAGCCGCACGGCCTCGGGGTCGAGCACGACGCCGGCCTCGGCCACGACGACGGCGAGCACCGCCTCCCCGAGGTCGGGGTCGGCCACGCCGACGACGGCGCACTCGAGCACCCCGTCGATGGCGTCGACGACGTCCTCGACCTCCTTCGGGTAGACGTTCAGCCCGCCCGAGATCACCAGGTCCTTGGCCCGGCCGACGATGCGCAGGTAGCCGTCGTCGTCCCAGGCACCGATGTCGCCGGTCCGGAACCAGCCGTCGTCGGTGAACTCGGTCGCCCGCAGCTCCGGTCGCCGCCAGTAGCCGGCGAAGACGTTGGGGCCGCGGACCTCGATGACCTCGTCCTCCGCGATGCGCACGTCGGTCCCGGGCAGGGGGAAGCCGACCGTGCCCGCCCGACGCTCGCCGTCGAGCGGGTTCGACGTGAGCATCGACGTCTCGGTCATCCCGTACCGCTCGAGCACGGCGTGGCCGGTGCGGGCGCGGAACGCGTCGTGGGTGGTGGCCAGCATGGGCGCCGAGCCGGAGACGAACAGCCGCACGTGCGAGCACGCCTCGGCATCGAAGCGGGGATCGTCGAGGAGCCGGGTGTAGTGGGTCGGCACGCCCATGAGGACCGTGCAGCGGGGCAGCTCGGCGAGCACCTCGTCGACGTCGAAGCGGGGCAGGAACACCATGCCGGTGCCGTTGGCCAGCGTGCAGTTGACGGCCACGAACAGGCCGTGGGTGTGGAAGATCGGCAGCACGTGGAGCAGCACGTCGTCCGGCCCGAAGCCCCAGAGCTCGTGTAGCACGGCCGTGTTCGAGGCCAGGTTGCGGTGGCTGAGCATCGCCCCCTTCGGCCGACCGGTCGTGCCGCTCGTGTAGAGGATGGCGGCCAGGTCGTCGGGCCCGACCTCGACGTCGTCGAACGTGGTGGGCCGCTCGAGTGACTCGGCGACCAGAGCGGCGAGGCCGGCATCGTCGAGGACGAGGGACGGCTCGGCGTCGGCCACCAGGTGGGCCACCTCGTCGGCCGTGTAGGCCGTGTTCATCGGCAGCAGCACGGCGCCGGCCCGCACGCAGGCCAGGTACGTGAGCACCGCCTCGGGCGACTTCTCGACCTGGAGGGCGACACGGTCGCCCGGGCCCACGCCGGCCGCCACCAGGGCGTGGGCCAGCCGGGCCGAGCGCCGGTCGACGTCGCCGTACGTGAGGCGGGCGCCGCCGGGCACCTCGAGGAAGGTGGTCGCGTCGGGGTCGGCTGGCCGACCCCGACGGAACAGCTCCGGCAGGGTGTCGATCAGCTACGCCACCACGACGTTCGGGCGGGGGAAGCCCTGGGCCTCGCACAGGGCGTAGTAGGCCGCGAGGGTGCCGGCGCCGTCGGCCACGCTGTCGATCTTGCCGTCGGCGTCGAGGTTGAGGTTGGCGCCGTACATCTGGAACCAGACCCGGGTGTCGTCCTCGATGCACGTGAGCGTGTGGATCGAGCCGGCCGGCTCGAACAGGAACGACCCGGCCCGGTTGACGTAGTCGTACTCGGCGTACTTCCAGGCGCCGGACGTCGTGTAGCCGTAGACCGGGCCGGTGTGCTTGTGCGTCTGCACCGCGAAGCCGGCCTGGAAGATGTTCTCGACGATCCAGAGGCCCTGGCGCTCGTCGACCTGGAGGACCTTCAGCTTGTTGCCGTTGCCGATCTCGACGAACGGCAGGTCGTCCACCCCGATGTGGATGGCCTCGGGTGCGTTCTGGACTGCGGTCATGGTTGCTCCCCCTCGCGTCGGTGCCCCACGAGCGTAGGCGAGCTTCTACTGTGACGAACGATCACTTGATCTGGCTAGGGGGCTGCGCATGACCACCACGCATGAACCGCGGGTCGACATCTACGACCCGGACTGGTACGTGAGCGGCGACGTGCACGGCACGCTGGCCGACCTGCGCGAGCACGACCCCGTCCACTGGCAGGACATGCCGGGCGAGCCGGGCTACTGGGCCGTGCTCCGCCACGCCGACGTCGTCCACGTGGCCCGCCACCCCGAGGTCTTCTCGGCCTGGCTCGGCAGCGTCGTGCTCGAGCAGCTCGACGACGAGCGGCTCGAGCAAATGCGCCACATGCTCCTCGTGATGGACCCGCCCAGCCACACGGCCTACCGCCAGCCCCTCGCCCCCCACTTCGGCGCCCGGGTGATCGGCCGCATGGAGGAGCAGATCCGCGACCGGTGCCGCGCCATCCTCGGTGCCGCCGCCGAGAAGGGCGAGGTCGACTTCTGCCACGACGTGGCCGGCCCCCTGCCGGCCCAGATCATCGGGGCGATCATGGGCCTCCCCGAGGAGGACGTCGACCAAATCCAGCGGTGGGCCGAGGTCCAGACAAGCGGCCAGGACGACGAGGTCACCGCCGGCTACGAGGGCAACGCCTCGGTCGACATGGCCATGTACGGCATGGCATGGGCTGCCCGGCGCCGGGCCGAGGCGCCCCGGGACGACATCACCCAGCTCCTCCTCGAGTCGACGTTCGAGGACGGCCAGCAGATGACCGACATCGACTTCGGGTCGTTCTTCGTGCAGCTCGTCACCGCCGGCAACGACACGACGAAGACCATGATGAGCTGCGGCACCTACGAGCTGCTCCGTCACCCCGACCAGCTCCAGGCCCTCCGCGACGACTACGCCAGGATCCCGACGGCGGTCGAGGAGATGCTGCGGTACTGCAACCCGCTGCACTACTTCCGCCGCACGGCCACGCAGGACGCCGAGCTCGGCGGCAAGCAGATCAAGGCGGGCGACAAGGTGGCGATGATGTACACGTCGGCCAACCGCGACCCCGAGGTCTTCGCCGACCCCGAGCGGTTCGACATCAGCCGCACGCCGAACCCGCACCTCAGCTTCGGCATCGGCGCCCACTTCTGCCTCGGGGCCCACCTGGCCCGCCTCGAGGCGAAGATCTTCTTCGAGGAGCTGCTCTCGACGTTCCGCACCATCGAGATCGCCGGCGAGCCGGCCAAGGTGCGCTCGAACCTGAACAACGGCTTCAAGCGCATGCCCGTGCGCGTTGCCCGCTAGGAGGACCTGAGATGGCGAAGGCAGTGATGGTGGTCTGGTCGGACCCGGCCAGCCCGGACCGCGAGGCCGAGTTCAACGAGTGGTACGACACGGTCCACGCCCGAGACGTCCTCGACAACGTCGAGGGCATCACGTCGTGCACCCGGTACAAGGTGGCCGAGGCCCAGTTCGGCGAGATGGAGCTGCCCGGCAGCTACGTCGCCTACTACGACGTCGACACCGACGACCTGGCCCAGATCCCGGCGCGGTTCCTCGAGGCGTTCACGGCCGGCAAGCTGCCCATGAGCGACGTGCTCGTCCCCGGGCCGATCGTGCTGCTCGACGAGGTCAGCCGGATCAGCTGAGGGCGCCCACCGCCACCGGCTGGTTGCGGGACGTGACCACGCCCGGGGCGGCCTCGTCGGTGACGGCGAAGGCGGTGTAGCCGCCGCCGTCGACCGGGAACGACACGACCTTGGGGTGCTCGCCGAGCACGCCGAGCGACACCAGCTCGTCGCCGGCCGCACCCCAGAGCTGGTACGTCCGACCGGCACCCAGCGCCGGGAGGGCGCGGAGGTCGAGGTACGCCGTCCCGTCGGGGGCGATGACGCCTTGGAGCACGACCTTCTGCTCGTTCGACGCCAGCGTGAAGCGCTTGGACGAGGTGGTGCCGAGGGCGGCCTCGAAGGCCGGCTGCATCGGGTTGGCCAGCGCCGTCTGGAGCTCGTCGATGCGCTGACCCTGGTCGCGCACCTGCACGCCGAGGAAGGCGATGAGCAGGGCGGCGGCCACGGCCACGGCGGCACCGATCCGCGACGGTCGGCGCCGACGGCGAGCCTCGTCGAGGTCGCCGACCGGCGCCAGGTCGAGGCGGGGCGGGGCGGCCTCCAGCGACCCGGCGATGCGGTCCCACAGGTCGGGCGGGGCGTCGGACCCGCTGTGGGCGAGGAGGGCCGCCACCTCGCGGTGGTCGGCCACCTCGGCCCGGCACCGGGCGCAGGAGAGGAGGTGCTCCTCGACCTCGTCGCGCTCGTCGGGGTCGACGGCATCGAGGGCGTAGGCCCCGAGCAGCTCGCTGATCTCGTCGTGCGTCATTGCCGTGCTCCCACGCCTGCTTGGGTGAGCCCGCCCCGGAGCCGGCGGAGACCGGACCGGATCCGGCTCTTCACCGTGCCCTCGGGCTGCTCGAGGAGGTCGGCGACCTCCCGGTACGTGTGCCCGCCGAAGTAGGCGAGCTCGATGGCCCGGCGCTCGTCGTCGGGCAGCTCGTGCAGGGCGTCCCGCACGTGCTCGGCGACGGCGAGGTCCCACACCTCGTGCTCGAGGTCGTAGCCGGCTTCGGCCCGCTGCCGGTGCTCCTTCTCCTCCCGGTTGCGCCGGGACTGCTCCGAGCGCACGAGGTCGACCGAGCGACCGTGGCACTGGGCCAGCAGGTACGCCCGCAGCGAGCCCCGCTCGGGGTCGAACCGATCGGGCGTGTCCCACAGGCGCAGGAAGACCTCCTGCACGACCTCCTCGGCCAGGGTCCGGTCGCTGACCACCCGTTGGGCCAGGCCGAACACCGCGCCGGCGTGGCGGCGGTAGGCCTCGGCCAGGGCGTCCTGGCGCCACCGCCCGATCGCCACCACGAGGGTGGCGTCGCTCGCGTCCGAGAGATCCGTGGTCATCGACCCCCTCTTCGGATCTGGACCGGCTCCCGGATGAACGTCGTCACCGCCTCGACGTGCGGCGTGTGGGGGAAGAGGTCGACGAGCGTGGTGCCGGCGTGGGCGAAGCCGTGCCGGGCGAGGAGGCCGGCGTCGCGACCGAGCGACGCCGGGTCGCAGCTCACCAGCGCCACGTGCGTCGCCCCGGTGCCGGCCAGCACCTCGACGGCCGCCTTCCCGAGGCCGGTCCGGGCCGGGTCGGCCACGACCACGGCAGCCGACGCCGGGTGCCAGCGGGCCACGTCGAGGCGGAGGACCTTGGCCTCGGGCAGGTTGACCCGGGCGTCGGCGACGGACGACGCCGACCACTCGACCAGCGTCACCGGGCGTCCCTGTCCCACCGTCGCGCCGAACAGACCGACCCCGCCGTAGGCGTCGACCAGCCGGCCCTCGGGCGCGCCGGCGATCGCCGCGCCGACCGTGGCGACGAGGGCGTCGGCGCCGTCGGGGCGGGCCTGGAAGAACGAGTGGGCCGAGACGCGCAGCCGCCGCCCGGCCACCTCCTCGTGGAACCAGGCCCGGTGGCCGCCGGCCAGCTCGTCGTCGCCGACCACGACGACGCCCTCGGGCAGCACGACCCCCTCGGCCGAGGGGTGGACCACCGCCATGCGCTCACCCGTCCGGGCCCCGCAGCGCAGCGTCACCTCGGTGGCCGAGCCGAACCGGCCGGCGCCGATCAGCTCGTCGAGGAGGGGGTGGGCGACGAGGCAGTCGCCGACGTCGACGACGTCGTGGCTGTGGTGGCGGCGGAAGCCGGCCCGGCCCCCGACGACGGCCATGCGGATCGTGGTGCGGTACCCGGCGACCGGCAGGTCGGGCCCGGGTTTCACGACCGGGTCGACGACCTGGCCCAGCCGGGCCAGCGAGTCGCGCACGATGTCGACCTTCAGCCGGCGCTGGGCGGCGGGATCGACGTGCTGCCAGGTGCACCCGCCGCAGCCCCGGGCCACGTGGGGGCACGGCGGCGCGACGCGGTCGGGCGACGCCTCGAGCAGCTCGACCACGTGGCCCCGGGCGAACCGGGCCTTCTCCTCGGTGAGCTCGACGGCCACCGTCTCCCCCGGCAGCGCCCCGGTCACGAAGACCACCCGACCACCGTCGTCGCGGGCCACGGCCTCGCCACCGGCGGCGACAGCGGTGGTGCGGAGCTCGACCGGAGGCACGGCAGCAGGGTACGAGGACAGCACCTCACCCACCACGCCCGGCCCCTATCGTGAGCGGGTGCGCCCGATCGAGATCGCCCCCAGCGTGCTGCCCGCCGACTTCGCCAAGCTCGGTGAGGAGGTCGCCGCCCTCGAGGACGCCGGCGTCGACCGGATCCAGTGGGACGTGATGGACGGCCGGTTCGTGCCCAACCTCACGTTCGGGCCCGACGTGATCGCCGCCTGCCGGCCCCACGCCTCGATCCTGTTCGAGGCCCACCTCATGGTCGAGGCGCCCGTCGAGCTGGCGCCCCGCTACGTCGAGGCCGGCTGCGGGCTGCTCATCGTCCACGCCGAGGCCGACCGCCACCTCCACCGGACGCTCGGCGCCATCAAGGAGATGGGTGCCAAGGCCGGCGTGGCCCTCAACCCGTCGACCCCGGTCGACGCCGTGCGCCACGTGGTCGACCTGTGCGACCTGATCCTCGTCATGACGGTGAACCCCGGCTTCGGCGGCCAGGCCTACATCGCCACCATGGAGCCCAAGGTGGCCGAGGTGAAGGCCCTCGTCGAGGGCTACGACTGCGACGTCGAGGTCGACGGCGGCATCGGGCCGGCCACCGTGGCCGGCGCCGCGGCCGCCGGGGCCAACGTGCTCGTGGCCGGCAGCGCCCTCTACCGCGACCCCGAGGGCCTGAAGCACGCCGTCGCCGACCTGCGGGAGCGGGCCGAGGCCGCACGCGCCGCGTGACGCACCGATGAGCTCCTGCCCCTGCGGGCTGGGGCCCGACTACGAGGCCTGTTGCGGGCGGTACCACCAGGGCACGCCGGCACCCACCGCCGAGGCCCTCATGCGCTCGCGCTACACCGCCTTCACCCGGCAGGACGAGGCCTACCTCCTGCACACCTGGCACCCGTCGACCCGCCCGGCCGGCATCGACCGGTGGCAGACGTGGGTCCGGCTCGAGGTGCTCACCACCGCCGCGGGCGGCCTGCTCGACGCCGAGGGCCTGGTCGAGTTCGTCGCCACCCACGAAGGTGGCTCGCTCGAGGAGCTCAGCCGCTTCGCGCGCGACGAGGGCCGGTGGACCTACGTGGGACCGGTCAGCTTCACGAGGAGCTGAGCGCCGGGACGTCGACGGGCGTCGCATCCTCGACGAACCGGCACAGGGCGTTGAGCCGCCGGAGCTGGCCGACGGTGCGGGGCTCGACGCGCACGAGGTCGGGGCTGCCGACGAGCACGGCGAGGGCCCGGGCCCGCGACACCGCCACGTTGAGCCGGTGGACGCTGAGCAGGAAGTCGAGGCCTCGGGGCACGCCGTCGGCCGACGAGGCGGTGAGCGAGTAGAGGACGACCGGGGCCTCCTGGCCCTGGAACCGGTCGACCGTGCCGACCCGGGCCCCGGCCGGCAGCGCCTCGGTGAGCTCGACGACCTGGGCGTTGTAGGGGGCGATGACGAGGATGTCCTCGAGCTGGAGCCACGACTGCTGGCCGTCGGCGTCGACCCACGGGCGGTTCAGGAGCGAGCGCACCAGCTCGGCCACGGCGGCGGCCTCCTCGGGCGAGCGGTGGCGGTTGCCCTCGTGGGCCACCGGGACCCAGCGCAGGCCGGCCCCACCGACGAGCGGCCCGTCGGCCACGGCCTGGCGCTCGCGGCCGGGCACGGGCCGGAGCCGATCGTCGTAGGCGATGGCCGACACGAAGGCGCACACGTCGGGGTGCATCCGGTAGGACCGGTCGAGGAAGACGCCCCGATCGGGAGGCACGGTGGCGTGGCCGTCGAGCACGTGCTGGAGGGCGGAGGCCTCGGCACCGGGCGGGTGGGTGCCCTTCGAGACCTGGGCCAGCTGCTGCGGGTCGCCCAGCAGCACGAGGTCGACGGCCGAGCCGCTGACGGCGAGCACGTCGGCCAGCGAGCGCTGCCCGGCCTCGTCGACGACCAGCAGGTCGAGCGTGCCGTCGAGCTCGGGACGGGCGAACAGCCAGGCCGTGCCGGCCACCACGTCGACGTGGTGGAGGTCGAGGGCGGCGTCGACGTCGGCGTTGCTGTCGGTGCAGGTGACCCCGGGGAGGTCGCAGCGCTTGTCCTCCCCCGCCTTCTGGAGCATGCGGACCGGCTGGCGCTCCTCCGCGGCCCGCTTGGCCACCTCGGCGAGGAGGTTGCCGATGGCGCTGTGGCTCTGGGCCGTGATGCCCACCCGCTTGCCCCGGCGCACGGCGTCGACGATCAGTGCCGCGCCCGTCCACGTCTTGCCCGCGCCGGGCGGGCCCTGCACGGCCAGGCAGGCGCCGAGCAGGTCGGGCACCAGCCGGCGCACCGCATCGGACCCGGTCTCGCCGAGGTGGGCCAGCGACACCCCGGCGTCGACGCCGAACGTGCGGGGCGGCCGGCGGCGGAGCAGGTCGAGGGCGGCCCGGTGCTGGGGCGGGTCGTGCTGGGGGTGCTCGACGACGGCGGTGGCCAGGCGCTCGACCGCCTCGCGCGGGACCTTGGTGTCGATGGGCGGCGGCGGGACCAGCGAGGTGGGGTGCTCCCAGCTCCCCTTGCCCCGCTTGAGGTCGACGGTGCCGGCACCGAGGTCGATGGCGACGATCTCGCCGGCGCCCTTCTCGGTGCGGGGGTCGCGGGGCTTGTCGCCGACCTTCCACTTGTGCTCCTGGGCCGGGTCGAACCCGTAGCGGTAGATCGCCGAGCGGCCGAGGTCCTCGACCTGGTCGACGAAGGTGATCTCGCCGAGGGACTCGCGATCGTTGGTGAGCTCCTCGTCGCTGCGCTCGAGCCGGTCGAACCAGGCCCACCACTCCGGCCGCATCTCGCGGCGGTGCCAGCCGAGGAGCTGGGCCAGGAGCCACCGACCCTGCTGCTCGTCGTCGCGCTCCTCGGGGTGGTCGGGCACGCCCGCCAGCAGGGCGGTGGCCAGCGCCTGGCTGCGGGCGTCGGCCTCGGTGACGGCCTCCGACGCCTCGCCGTCGACCTCGTCGGGCCGGAGCGCCTCGGGCAGCTCGGCCCGGCGGGCCTCGAGCCAGTCGCGCAGGCCCAGCGTGGAGAGGCAGTCGATCTCGTTGTAGGCCCGGATCGACTCGAGCAGGGCCGGGTCCTGGCTCTCGATCCAGTCCTCGTAGACGACGATGCTCGAGCCGCCGTCGACGATGTCGCCGGTGCGGGGCGGGAGGTAGAGGGGCTCGAGCTTCTTCAGCCCGTAGCCCTCCTGCGACACCCGCACGCCCTGGCGGACCACCCGGTAGAGGTCGACCAGCACGTCGCCCCGGAGCAGGCGGTCGACCTCGGCTTCGCGGCTGCCATGGCGGCCGGCCAGGCGCTTGAGCGCCGACACCTCGTAGGGCGCGTAGTGGTACACGTGCATGCCGGGATCGGCATCGAGGGCGGCGACGATGTGGTCGACGGCGGCCTCGAACGCCACCCGCTCGGCATCGGGGTCATGCGCCCACCAGCAGGTGTAGGCGCCGGCGACGTCGACCAGCCCCCACAGGTACTCCAGCCCCCCGTCGGCGGCCCAGGGATCGCCTTCGAGGTCGAAGAACAGATCGCCCGGCGACGGTGCCGGCAGCGTGGCCAGACCGAAGCCGACCTCGCCGGGCAGCAGCTCGTAGCGGACGATGCCGTCGGTGCGCTGCAGGAGCTGCAGCCGGGCCTGGAGCCGAAGGCGGTCGGCGGTGACGGGCCCGACCCCCGGGACGTGCTCGCCCAGGGTCGACGCGGCCAAGGCGGTGACGGTGGTGACGCCGGTGCGCCCCAGCTTCACGCCGGTGTCGCTCCGCAAGCCGGCGACGAGCGACAGGTGGTCGTCGACCCGGCGTTGGTGGTCGCACCGCTCGATCCAGGGACACACCGAGCAGTGGTCGACCGGGTTGGGATAGGTCGGCAGCTCGGCGACGGCGACCTCCGCCACGGCGGCCTCGAGGCGGGCCTTGGCGTGGCGGTAGTAGGCGAAGGCCTCGGCCACCCGGTGGCGATGGCGCTCGCCGTCGCCGGTGACGACCTCGACCTCCTCGGGCATCCGGCCTTGCAGCCGCCCCACGTGCTCGGCGTAGGCACACAGCTGCACGACCGCCGCCGGCTTCGCCCGCCGTGCCAGCTTGGTGTCGTCCACCTCGTAGCACCACGAACCGAGATCGCTGGCGGCGCCGTCGACGCGGAGCAGGAAGTCGGCCTGCCCCCGCCAGCGGCCGTCGAAGAACGCCGCCTGGAAGATGACGTCGGCACCCGACCGCATGGCATCGAGGGTGGCGGCCTCGGCCTCGAGCAGCTCGGCGGGCCGGTGACCCGGCGCCGGAACGGTGACGATGGTGCGGCCTTCGGCCTTCAGGCGGGCCAGCTCCCGCTGCTCGTGCTCGTCGCCCCGGCGCCGGAGGATCTCCAGCTCGGGATCGTCACGCTCGGGCCGATCCAGCAGCCCCTCGGCCACGAGGCGATCGAGGCCGCTGCGGTGCTCGCAGGCCAGGAACGCCGTCAGGTCCGATGGGCTGAGGATCAGCCGGTCGTCGACTCGGTACACCCTTGCCAGTGTGGCAGGGGGGTGTGACTACTTGGCGGCTGCCGCGCCCGCGGTGGCGTCGCTGCGGCTGGCGATGACGTTGTCGATCATGCCGTAGTCCTTCGCCTGCTCGGGCGTGAACCACCGGTCGCGATCGGAGTCGGCGTCGATCTGCTCCACCGACTGGCCGGTGTGGAAGGCGATGCGCTCGGCCATGATCTTCTTGACGTAGGCCATCTGCTCGGCCTGGATGGCGATGTCGGCGGCCTGGCCCCGGACGCCGCCCGAGGGCTGGTGCATCATGATCCGGGCGAACGGGAGGCTGTAGCGCTTGCCGGGGGCGCCGGCGCACAGCAGGAACTGGCCCATCGAGGCGGCCAGGCCCATGCAGACGGTGGCCACGTCGGGCTTGATGAACTGCATGGTGTCGTAGATCGCCATGCCCGAGGTGATGACCCCGCCGGGGCTGTTGATGTACAGCCAGATGTCCTTGGTGTCGTCCTGCGCCTCGAGGTAGAGGAGCTGGGCGATGATCAGGTTGGCGATGTTGTCCTCGACCTCGCTGCCGAGCACCACGATCCGGTCCTGCAGCAGGCGGTTGAACACCTCGGACTGGGGGTTGCCCCACCCACTGTCCTTGGCCGAGAACGGCAGCATCTCCATGGCCGAGCAGGCTACCGGCCGGCGCGGCACTCCAGACGCGTCGAGGGCCGGTGACCCTGTGGTCACCGGCCCTCGAACGGAACAGCTAGGTGGTCAGTACTTGATGACGGTGGCGCGGGGCGGGCGGTCGACCGCCAGCATGCACGCACCGGTGGCCGGTCCCCGGGTGGGGAGCGGGCACGGGTAGTTGAACCGCAGCACGAACGCCACCGGCGGCTTGGTGTCGGTGCCGCTGTACCACTGCTTGGTCCGGAAGATGGGCTGCGTGTCGGGCAGGTCGCTCATCTTCTGGTTCTTCAGGGCGGCGGCCAGGCGGTCGCTGGTCACGTTGTTGCCCAGCGACCAGATGGCGGCGGCGACGCGCCGGACCTGGAAGCAGATGCCGACCGTGCCCGTCCAGCGGGCGCTGTTGATGTCGGTCTCGTTGAACTGGTACTGCCGCTGGTTCAGCTGCTTGGCCAGCGTGCCCGTGCACATCTTGCCGTAGGCGGTCTCCTTGACCTTGCCCAGGCGCCAGCCGTTCCGCAGGATGGGCTCGGTCGAGTACCAGCCGACCTTGTCCATGTACGCCGCCGCGTCGGCGCCGGCGGCCCGGACGATGCCGGCCTGGTTGGAGTCGCTGTGCAGGGCGTCGATGCCCGGGCCCCAGGCGGCTGCCTTGAGCTGCTGGTTCTTGAACTCGGCGAACACGGCGCCCACCGTGGCCACGGTGATGTAGTGGGTGATGACGACGAAGTCGACGCCCTTCTCCTTGAACCGGCGCAGGGCGGGGCCGATGCCCTGGGTGCAGACGACGCCGGTGCAGGGCAGGACTTCGAGCTCGACGTCCTTGACGCCGGCGTTGTCCAGCTCGTCCATGTAGTCGCGCTTGGTCTCGGCGATGATGTTGGGCCGGGTCGGCAGGTTGGCCGACAGCACGCCGACGTGGTGGCCCTTGAAGATGCCCGCCGTCTTGCCGTACTTCACGAACGCCTCGGCCGTCTGGTCCGACGCCGGGTAGCGGCTCACGATCCGGCCGTTGGCCGGGGCGTAGTCGGTCGACGGCGTCTCGGCGGCGGCGATCGAGATCGTCTTGTGCAGGATCGACACGCACCGCTGGTTCTGCGGCATGCCCGTCCCGAAGTTCACGAGCGACTTGAAGTCCTCGGTCACCCGGATGCACAGGGCCTGGAGGTGCCCGGCCTGGTCGGGCGCCAGCACGTTGTACAGGGACGTCTTGAAGTTGATCTTGCGGCCGTTGATGCCACCGCACTGGTTCACGACGTCCCAGTAGGCCTTGTAGGCCTGGTTGAAGTTCATCTGGTCGACGCCGGCGAGGCGCTTCAGCGCTTCGACGTCGAGCGAGGTGTCCGACACCGTGATCTGGGTGGGCGTGACGCCCGGGCTGCTCGAGTTGCGAGTCCCGGCCGGTGCCGTGCTCTGGGCACAGAACTGACCATCGACCTCGAACGGGTTGGCTCCCGTCTGCGCCGCCTTGACCCCGGATGCGTTGGCTGAGGTGCCGACGACCATGGTCGCCAGCACGGCGATGCACGCCGCGAACGCGGCGATGCGGTGCGAATGCCTTCTCGGCATGTGGTGTTCCCCCTGTGTTGTCCCCCGGATGTGACCCGAGGTTACGGCTCGGATGTCCGCTCGACGCCCCCCAACGCCGTCGGCTCGCTGCTGTGCCATCCCCCCGGATGCGCCGGCCCCCTCGGGACCGGTTTCAAACGAGTGTGTGAGCGGCGCACGCGCCTGTCAACGGGTGTTTCGCTGGAGCCGCCGCAAACATCCTCGGCGTCCCAAATACCCCCTGCGGGAGCTTCGTGCCGGAGGGCCAGCAGCGGGACCACGCCTGCAAAAGAGAAGGGCGCACTGACGGGGCCGGGCCCTGCGCGCCGGACTCCGTGCCGCCCCCAATCGGTTCCGGGGTCCCAACCGCATCAAGAGTGATGCGATTTGGGACCCAGAACGCCGGTGCCGACGGAGGGAGTCGAACCCTCACTGCCAGGTACCTAAAACCTGTGCCTCTG
>JAODBP010000324.1 GCA_025464025.1 Actinomycetes bacterium
TTCATCTCGTGGGTGAAGACGTTGCCGAGGATGCCGGCGTACTGGTTGGCCAGGCTGCGGGCGTCGACGTCCTCGCGGCTGTAGCTGTAGCCCTTGAGGTCGGCGGCCCGGACGCCGGCGATGCGCAGCGAGTCGAACTCGTTGTACTTGCCGACCCCGGCGAAGGCGATCTTGTCGTAGATCTCGCTGACCTTGCGGAGCGTGTTCGACGAGTTCTCGGCGCAGATCAGGATGCCGTCGGCGAACGTGAGGGCGGTGAGGCTGCGGCCCCGGGCGATGCCCTTCCGGGCGTAGTCGGCCCGGTCCTTCATCACCTGCTCGGGAGCGACGTAGAACGGCATGCTCATGACTGGCCCCCCATGGTCGGGCTCGGCCCGGCAGGGGCGGTGGTGTCGTCGGTCGTCGTCATGCGATCGAGCAGGCCGCGGAAGCGGTCGGCGATCTCCGGCTCGGGCACTGACTGGAAGCCATCGCCGGTGATGGTGGCCATCGTCGGGTAGATGCCGCGCACGAGGTCGGGGCCGCCGGTGGCGGAGTCCTCGTCGGCCGCCTGGAACAGGGCCTGGATGGCGAGGTCGAGCGTGTCCTCCCGGCTCATGTTCTGCCGGTAGCCGACCTTCACCACGGTGCCGGCGTGGAGGCTGCCGGACCCGGTGGCGGCGAAGTCGGCCTCTTCGTAGCGGCCGCCGGTGACGTCGTACTGGAAGAGGCGCCCGGCCCGGCGCCGGAGGTCGTAGCCGGCGAAGAGCGGCACCACGGCCATCCCCTGCATCGCCGCCGGCAGGTTGCTCCGGACCATCTGGCTGAGCTGGTTGGCCTTGCCCTCGAGGCTGAGCTCGGTGCCCTCGACCTTCTCGTAGTGCTCGAGCTGGAGCTGGAACAGCTTGACCATCTCCATGGCCGGCCCGGCCGCGCCGGCGATGGCGACACCGCTGTGGCGGTCGGCCGGCATGACCTTCTCCATGGTGCGGTGGCTGATCAGGTTGCCGGAGGTCGCCCGCCGGTCGCCGGCCATGACCACGCCGTCGGCGTAGCGGATGGCGATGACCGTGGTCCCGTGGGTCACGCCCTCCAGCTTCTCGGTCGGAGCCAGGGGAACCAACCCGGACCGTCGGAGCAGGGCGGCGAAGCTGGGACCCGGGTCGTCGTCCGGGGGGAAGAAGGGGAACGCCATATGCCCCGGACGCTAGCGGCTCGGGTGGCGAGTGCTACGAGGCGAGCTGGGGCTCGATGTCAGCGAGGAGCAGGGCAAGCGGGTTGGAGCCAAGCAGGTACGCCATCAGCGCATCGATGCGCGCCGGGTCGTCCCGCAAGTGGCCAAGGGCCGCGTTGCACGAGAAGCACAGGAGACCACGGACCTCGCCCGTGGCGTGGTCGTGGTCGACGTGCAGGGACTTGCCGGGCTTCGGCTTCTTGCCGCAAACGGCACACCCGCCACCCTGGGCGGCGAGCAGTTCGGCGTACCGCTCCTGGGTGATGCCGAACTTGCGCCGCAGGTGTCCTTCCCGCTCCCTCGCCTTGACCTCGGACGCTCGCGGCGCCTCCGCAGGTTTTCGTTGTGGCGCTCAGCGTTGGCCTGTTGCCAGGCCTTCACCCGGGCGATCTCCTTCTCCCGGTTGGCCTTGTACCACTGCTTGCGCTTCGCGCTGTTGCAGGCCTTGCACTCCGGGCGCCGACCATCGCGGCAGCCCTTCTCGGCGTAGAACTCGTCGAGCGGCTTGGTCTCTCCGCAGAGCTTGCATCGCTTGTCCATCACCCATCATGACGAGGGGGTGTGACAGTGAAACCGCTGGTCAGGTCACGTTTTGTACGTAACTACTGACCGCCTTTCTGGACGTAACTCCGAACAAAGTCCTCGGCATTTTCTTCCAAGACCTCATCGATTTCGTCCAAGAGATCGTCGAGCTCGGCCTTGATCTTCTCGCCCTTCTCGGAGGTGCCGGGCGTCTCCTCGACGACGGTCTCCTCCTTCGCCGGGGTCGGCTTCCGCTTCTGCTCCCGCTCTGCCATGCGTTCCTTTCCGCCCTCTCAGGCGCCCAGCCGCTCGATGAGCTCGGCTGGGGTGCTGCAACTGTCGACCAGGTCTTCCAAGAGTGCTGCGGTCCCCCGCAGGGGCTCCATCATGGGTACCCGCCGGAGCGGATCGCCACCGACATCGAACACGAGCGAATCCCAGTTGGCGGCCACGATCGCCGGGGCCCACCGCTGGAGGCAGGTGCCTCGGAACCACGCTCGGGTCGTCCGCGGAGGGTTCGTCATCGCCGAAGCGATCTCCTCGTCGTCCACCAGGCGCTCCAGGCCGATCCTCGACGACAGCGACCGCTCGGGCCGGATGTCGTGGTACTGGAGGTCCATCGCCTTGAGCCTGGCGTCGTCCCACTGGAGGTCGTGGCGATCGCGGTAGGCCGACAGGAGCTGCCACTTGGCCACCCAGTCGAGCTGGCCGGCGAGCGACATCGGGTCGGTCTCGAGCCCGGTGAGCACCTCCTCCCAGCGACGGAGCACCTCGGCACCGACCTCCTCGCCCACGGCCTCGAGCCCCCGGGACTCGGCCCACTTCTTGGCCAGGTCGAGGTAGTGCCACTGCATCTCGAGTGCGGTGATCCGAGAGCCGTTGGCCAGCTCGAACGGCTTGGCCAGCGTGAGGTCGTAGGACACCTGCCGCAGCGCCTGCACCGGCGAGGCGAACGACATGTCGCGGCCGAGATCGTCGTCCTCGATCATGGCCAGGACGATCGCCGTGGTCCCGACCTTCAGGAACGTCGACACCTCGGAGAGGTTGGCATCGCCGATGATCACGTGCAGCCGCCGGTACTTCTGGGCGTCGCAGTGGGGTTCGTCGCGGGTGTTGACGATCGGGCGCTTCAGCGTGGTCTCGAGCCCGACCTCCTCCTCGAAGAAGTCGGCCCGCTGCGAGATCTGGAACGGCACGTCGCGGGACGACGTGCCCGAGGCCTCGCAGCCGACCTTGCCGGCGCCGACCACGATCTGGCGGGTCACGAAGAACGGGGTGATCCCGTGCACGACCCGAGCGAACGGCACCGACCGGTCCATGAGGTAGTTCTCGTGGCACCCGTAGCTGTTGCCCTTGCCGTCGCTGTTGTTCTTGTGGACCACGATCTCCTGGCCCGGGGGCAGGATCGCCTTCGCCGCGTCCATCGAGGCGACGAGGATCCGCTCGGCGGCCCGGTCCCACACCACGATCTCCCGGGCGTCGACGCACTCGGGCGTCGAGATCTCGGGGTGGGCGTGGTCGACGTAGTAGCGGGCGCCGTTGGTGAGGACGGCGTTCACCAGGTGGGTCTCGACCTCGGGCGGCGACGATCCCTCGACGCTGAAGCCCCGGGCGTCGGTGCCGGGCGACTCGTCCTCGAAGTCCCATTCGACCTTGCGGGCCAGGGACGAGACGTAGGCGTTGATCAGCACCGACGAAGCCGCGATCGGGTTGGACTCGCCCGCGCCGCGGAGCACGATGCCGTACTCCGTCTCGACGCCGATGACCTTCCGGATCGCCACGAACGCGACCCTACTGACGGCCACGCCCGAAGCGACACCATGCGGCACGCGCGGGAGGATGAAGGGATCCTGCGGAACCAGACCGCGCCGCCGTGCGCCCCTGACGATGTGCACGGTGTGGCGTCCCCCTCCTCGACCTTCGACCAGGTCTACGAGGCCCACCGCATCCGCCTGGTGCGGACGGCGGCGCTCATCACCGGTTCGCCAGACGTCGCCGAGGAGCTCGTCCACGAGGCGTTCGTCGAGCTCCTCCGCCGATGGGGCGACGTCGAGCAGGTCGGTGGCTGGCTTCGGATCGCCGTGGTCAACCGCTGCCGCTCCTGGCAGCGCCGCCACATCCTGGAACGCCAGCGGGCGCCCCTCGCTGACCTGGTCGTGCACGACCCCGATGGCCTCGCCGTCCGGGCGGCCCTTGCCGTGCTGTCGCCCCGGCAACGGGCGGCCGTCGTCCTGCGCTACTTCGACGACCTCAGCGAGGCCGACATCGCCGTCGCCCTCGGCTGCCGGCCCGGCACGGTCAAGTCCCTGCTCGCCCGCAGCATGCCCAAGCTCCAGGAGGCGCTCCGTGACTGACCTCGACACCCGCATCCGAGCCGGCCTCGCCGCCCTGGTCGACGACCTCGAGCCGCTCCCCCGCGCCGTCGTGGTCCCGCCCCGCCGACGATGGCCGCTCGTGGCCGCCGGACTGGCCGGGAGCCTCGTCCTCGGGGGCGTCGCCACCGCTGCGGGAGTGCTCCCCGACCCCGTGCGCGACCGGTTCGAGGAGATGGTCGGCTGGGGCCACAGCCCCGATGTCGATCCCGACGCCGCGCACCTCGTGGCAACCGACCAGCTCGACGGGATCCGCTACGAGCTCTGGGTCAGCACCGGCGACCAGGGCACCACCTGCGACTGGGTGCGCGTGCTCGAACCTGGCGCACCCGAGAACGGCGGATACGGATGCCACCCCGCCGACGTGCTCGTGTTCCAGCGGGACGACCTCTGGTTCCAAGGCAGCAGCGGCGCGTCCGGCCAGTACCAGCTCGACGGCCGCGCTCCCCAGGGCACCGCCAGCGTGGGCATCCTCTACGAGGACGGCACCGCGGAGCACCTCCCGGTGAGTGTGGGCGGCTGGTTCCTCGACGTCCGTCGCGAGCCGTTGAAGCGTTGGCGCTCCTACGTCGCCTACGACGCCGCCGGCCAGGTCCTGGCCCGGTTCGACCAGCCTTAGAGGTACTGCCCCGTCGTGACCCGCTCGATGGCGCGACCACCCTCGGCCGACTCGTCGTCGTCCTTGGTGATGAGCGTGCGGATGTAGACGATCCGCTCGCCCTTCTTGCCCGAGATCTTCGCCCAGTCGTCCGGGTTGGTCGTGTTGGGCAGGTCCTCGTGCTCCTTGAACTCCTGGCGGATGGAGTCGAGGAGGTCGTCGGTGCGGATGCCCTTCTCGCCGCCGGCGATGTTGCGCTTGATGGCCAGCTTCTTGGCCCGGCGGACGACGTTCTCGATCATGGCGCCGGAGGAGAAGTCCTTGAAGAACATGATCTCCTTGTCGCCGTTCTGGTACGTCACCTCCAGGAACCGGTTCGCGTCGTCGGTGCGGTACATGACCTCGACCGTCTTCTCGAGCATGGCCTGGATGGCCTTCTCGCGGTCGCCGCCACCCAGCGAGTCGATCTCGTCCTGGGCCAGGGGCAGGTCGGTGGTGAAGTACCGGCTGAAGATCTGGAGGGCGGCCTCCTCGTTCGGCCGCTCGATCTTGATCTTCACATCGAGCCGGCCGGCCCGGAGGATGGCCGGGTCGATGAGGTCCTCGCGGTTGGAGGCACCGATGACGATGACGTTCTTGAGCGTCTCCACGCCGTCGATCTCGGCCAGCAGCTGGGGCACGATCGTCGACTCCATGTCGGAGCTGATGCCGGTGCCACGGGTGCGGAACAGCGAGTCCATCTCGTCGAAGAAGACGATGACCGGCACGCCCTCCTCCGCCTTCTCCCGGGCCCGCTGGAACACCAGGCGGATCTGGCGCTCGGTCTCGCCCACGTACTTGTTGAGCAGCTCGGGGCCCTTGATGTTCAGGAAGTAGCTCCGGGCCGCCGGCTCGCCCGTGACCTGGCTGACCTTCTTGGACAACGAGTTGGCCACCGCCTTGGCGATCATGGTCTTGCCGCACCCGGGCGGGCCGTAGAGCAGGATGCCCTTGGGCGCCGGGAGCTGGTACTCCTCGAACAGGTCGCGGTGCAGGAACGGCAGCTCGACGGCGTCCATGATCGCCTCGATCTGGGGCCCCAGGCCGCCGACGTCCTCGTAGGAGATGTCGGGGACCTCTTCGAGGACGAGCTCCTCGACCTCGGACTTGGGGATGCGCTCGAGCAGCAGCCCGGAGCGGGGGTCCATGAGCACGCTGTCGCCCGAGCGCAGCGGGCCCTGGAGGAGGATGTCCGCGATCTCGACCACCCGCTCCTCGTCGGCCCGCCCCACGATGAGCGCCCGCTTGCGGTCGTCGAAGACCTCCTTGATGGTCACCACCTCGCCGGCGATCTCCTGGCCGCGAGCCATCACGACGTTCAAGGACTCGTTGAGGACGACCTCGCTGCCGCGCTCGAGCACGTCGTCGTCGAGGTCGGGGTGGAGGGCGACCCGCATCTTGCGGCCACCGGAGTAGACGTCGACCGTGCCGTCGTCGTTGCGGCCGATGAGGGTGCCGTAGGCCGACGGCGGCTGGGTGAGCTTCTCGACCTCTTCACGGAGGGCGGCGATGTGCTCGCGCGCCTCGCGCAGGGTGTAGGTCAGCTTCTCGTTCTGGGAGACGGCCTGGGCCAGCTGGCCCTTCGTCTCCAGCAGCCGCTCCTCGAGGGTCCGCACCCGCTTCGGTGCGTCCTGCACCTTGCGGCGCAGGAAGGCGACCTCCTCCTCGAGGGTCATCGCCTGCTCCCGCAGCTCTTCCAGCTCGGCGTCTTCGTTGTCGCTCACCGGTCCACCTCCGAGGGCTCGCGGCGACCCTAGCGCCGGGTGCGACGGTCTCCCACCACTTCAGATGGTTCCGACTCGCGCGGAACTTCCCGTTACATTGGGCGCGCAACACGCCACCGCAACCAGGAGTAGGCGACACGATGCCGATGAAGGTCTGGATCGACCAGGATCTCTGCACGGGCGACGGCCTGTGCGAGGAGATCGCCCCTGCCGTCTTCACGCTTCTCGA
>JAODBP010000332.1 GCA_025464025.1 Actinomycetes bacterium
CGTGCACGCGGAGGCGCGGCTCGTCGAGGGCCTCGAGCTGGCGGGCGATGCGCAGGTAGTCGGCCGGGCTCAGGGCCTGCCCGGGCTCCAGGAGGGCCTCCACGGACCCATTGGTAACACGTCCGGCGGGCTCCGCCGGACCCCGGGGGAGGGCGGGGGGAGGAGCGTCGTCGGCTACCGTTGCCTGTCCGTTCGGGGGTCCCCGCCGGGTCGGACCGGCCCAGCCGGAGGAAGGACGACGTTGCCGCAGTTCTCGATTGTGATCCCGACGAGGAACCGCGCCAGCCTCCTTCCGCACGCCGTCGAGAGCGTGCTCGCCCAGGCCGACGCCGACGTCGAGGTGATCGTCAGCGACAACCACTCCGTTGACGACACGGCCGCGGTGATCGACCGGTACCGGGACCGCGGCGTCCGCCACGTCCGGCCCCCGGCGTCGCTGTCCATGCCCGATCACTGGGACTTCGCCGCCGAGCAGGCGACAGGTGACTGGCTGCTGCTCTTGGCCGACGACGACGTGTTCTGCCCCAACCTCGTGCCCACCCTGCGCCAGGTCGTCGACCGGGCCGACGACGGCGTGGTGTCGTGGCTCTCCGGCCGCTACACCTACCGGGTGACCGACGCCGAGGCCGGTGCCGGTGAGAAGCAGGCGTTCGAGCGCCTCTACTACTACGCGGAGCTGGCCAACGAGCTGCTGGTGCCGTCGCACACCGGCGACGTCGTCGAGATGGACGCCCGACAGCGCCTCCGGCGGCTCTTCGCCCTCGAGCACGACCCGACGTTGCCCCGCGGCTACACCTCGGCGTGCCGCCGCGACGTGGTCGACGACGCCCGGCGTCGGGCCGGCCGGCTGTTCATCCCGTTGGCACCCGACTACTCGTTCCCCGCCGTCCTGCTGTCCAGCATCGGCTCGTACCTCTTCGTGGATGCCCCGCTCCAGGTGTTCGGTGCCTACCCGCGGTCCGGCGACGAGTCGTGGCACGAGGTGTTCGTCAAGGAGTTCGGCGCCCAGGCGCCGTTCGACCGCACGCCGATCGCCTCTCCGATGCTGACCACGAACCTGATCGCCGAGACGCTGCTGCGGGTGAAGGAGCAGGTGACCGAGGGCCTCGAGGACATCGAGATCGACTGGGAGGCGTACTTCCTCCTCTGTTGGAACGACCTCCTCTGGACCCGCCACCACGGTGTGCCGATGGCCGAGGCCGAGGCCGACCTCCGGGCCGCCCTCGCCCGCCAGCCCGATGCCGTGCGGACCGCCGTCGAGGGCCACTTCTCGTTCCGCCACCCCTGGCTCGCCGACCGCCTGCGTGATGCCAAGCGGAGCGCGGCGGCGGCCAAGGTCCGTCGGGTCGCCTACGGGGCCATGGGCCGCGTCCGGCGCGGGTCGGCCCTGGCCGATCGCCGTGACGCCCGCCGCTGGCTCGACACCGTCCCCGGCGGCGACCACGGCTTCGACGACATCCTCGGCGCCGCCGCCTACGCCGCCCGCACCTACGCCCCGGTCGCCAGCCTCCGGTGACCGACGAGGCCCGGCCCCGCAAGGTGGCGATCATCGAACCCGGCGGCAGCTTCACCTCGTTCCGCGAGGTGTGGCACGCACGCGAGCTCGTGAGCTTCCTCACCTGGCGCGACATGAAGGTGCGCTACGCCCAGGCCGTGCTCGGCCTGGCCTGGGCCCTGATCCAGCCCCTGGTGCTGATGGTGCTGTTCACCGTCTTCCTCGGCCGCTTCGCCGGGGTCCGCACCGACGACGTCCCCTACGCCGTGTTCGCCCTGTCCGGGCTGGTGCCGTGGACGTTCTTCGCCAACGGCGTGGGTGGTGCGGCCGAGAGCCTGCTCACCAACGCCAACCTGGTCTCCAAGGTCTACTTCCCGCGCCTGGCCATCCCGCTGGGGGTCGTGCTGTCGTGGGTCCCCGACCTGCTGATCGGCTCCGTCCTGCTCGTGCTGTTCATGCTGGCCAAGGGGGTGACGCCAGCGCCGACGGTGTTCCTGCTGCCGTTCATCGCCGTCCTCGCCGTGCTGCCGGCGCTCGGGCTGGGTGCGCTCCTGGCCGCGCTCAACGTGAAGTACCGCGACGTGCGCTACGCCGTCCCGTTCGTCCTCCAGGCCATGATCTTCGCCACCCCGATCGTCTATCCGGCCACGGTGGCGTCGCCCCGCGTGCGGGTGCTGTTCGGGCTCAACCCGATGGCCGGTGTCATCGAGGCCTACCGGTGGGCCGCGCTGGGCCAGCCGGCGTCGGTCACGACGATCGCCCTGTCGGCCGTCGTCACGGCCCTGCTGCTCGGCGGGGGCCTGGCCTACTTCCAGCGAGCCGAAGCGACGTTCGCCGATGTCATCTGAGCTCGCCCTCCGGGCCGAGGGGATCGGCAAGTCGTACCAGCTCGGCGCGACCGTCGGCGGGTTCCGCTACGGCTCCCTCCGAGAGAGCCTGACCGCTGGTTTGAAGGGCGGGCTGCGCCGCTCGCGCGAGGACCGCACGTTCTGGGCCCTGCGTGACGTGAGCTTCAGCATCGGCCAGGGCGAGCGGGTCGGCGTGATCGGCCGGAACGGAGCGGGCAAGAGCACGCTCCTCAAGATCCTCACGCGGGTGACCCGACCGACCGAGGGCCGGGCCGAGGTGCACGGCCGGGTCGGCTCGCTGCTCGAGGTCGGCACCGGCTTCCACCCCGAGCTGAGCGGTCGCGACAACATCCTGCTGGCTGGTGCCGTGCTGGGCATGCCCCGCAACGAGATCTACGAGAAGATGGACGAGATCGTCGCGTTCGCCGGGGTTGCGCAGTTCCTCGACACCCCGGTGAAGCGGTACTCCTCGGGCATGTACCTCCGGCTGGCCTTCGCCGTGGCCGCCCACCTCGAGCCCGACGTGCTCCTCGTCGATGAGGTCCTCGCCGTGGGGGACGCCGACTTCCAGGCCAAGTGCCTCGGCCGGATGGAGGAGATCTCGGCCGGCGGCGGTCGCACGGTGATGTTCGTCTCGCACTCCATGCCGGCCGTGCTCCGCCTGTGCGAGCGCGTGATCCTGATGGACAAGGGCCAGATCATCGCCGACGGTGGTGCCGCCGAGGTCGTGCGGGCCTACCTCGACGCCGGTCTGGGCTCCAGCGCCGAGCGGGAGTGGGACGACTGGCGCACGGCTCCGGGCGACGACCTCGTCCGGCTCCGGTCGGTGCGGGTGCTGGACGCCGACGGCCGTGTGACCGAGGAGCACGACATCCGTCGCCCGATCCGCATCGAGGTCGAGTACTGGGCGCTCCCCGGGATCGAGACCGAGCTCCCGTTCGTCAACCTCCACCTGCGCACCGAGCAGGACGTCGTGATCCTGGTCACCGCCGACTTCGTCGACGACGACTGGCTGCACCGGCCCCGCCAGCCCGGCCTCGTGCGGGCCACGTGCGAGATCCCCGGCAACCTCCTCGCCGAGGGCCAGGTCTTCGTGCTCGCCGCCGTCTCGAGCGACAACCCGGTGCGGGTGCACGCCATGGAGCGCGACGCGGTGGCGTTCCAGGTCATCGACCGCAGCGACGGCGACGGCACGCGGGGTCCGTACGCCAACGAGTGGCCCGGCGTCGTGCGGCCCAAGCTCCCGTGGACGGCGACCCAGGTCGAGGTCGGCGGGCCCGGCGGCAGCAGCCGATGAGGGTGCTGGTGTCCGGCGCTGGTGGGTTCATCGGCGCCCACCTGGTACGCGATCTCCTGGGCCGGGGCCACGAGGTCCACGCCCTCGCCCGTCGGCCCGGCCGGGTCGCGCCCGCCGGCGTCGCTTCGTCGGTCGCCCTCGACCGGGCGAGCCTCGCCGCGTTGGCCCCGGATGCCGCCGTGCACCTGGCCTGGGTCACCGAGCCGGGCGCGTACCTCGAGGCGGTCGAGGCCAACGAGGTCGCCCTGGCCACCAGTGCCGAGCTGGTCGACGCCCTCGTCGCCGCCGGCTGCGGGCGGCTCGTCGTGGCTGGCACCTGCCTCGAGGACCAGCCCGGCACGGCGGGCGGCGACTCGCCCTACGCCCGGGCCAAGCGCGACCAGCACCGGCTCGCGGTCGAGGCCGGCCTGTCGAGCGCCTGCGCCCACATCTTCTCCGTCTACGGCCCGGGCGAGGACGAGCGCCGAGCCGTCTCCAGCGTCGTCCTCGGCCTGCTGGGTGGCGACCGGGTGGCGGTCTCGCCTGGCGACCAGGTCCGCGACTACCTCCACGTGGCCGACGTGGCCGGGGCCCTCGCCACCCTGGCCGAGCACGACGTGGAGGGTGGCATCGACGTCGGCTCGGGCGACGGCGTGGAGCTGGCCGCCGTGTTCGCCGAGATCGGTCGGCTGCTCGACGCATCGGACCGGATCGACTGGGGGGCCCGCACGGCGGCCGCCGTCGAGCAGTTCAGCGCCGTGGCCGACCCGAGCGCCCTCCACCAGCTGGGATGGCGGCCCCGGTACTCGCTTGTCGAGGGGCTGGCTGACACGATCACCTGGTGGAAGCAGTCCCGAAGCAGCAACCGGAAGGCACGTGCGTGACAGATCAGGCCCCTCGAGTCGGACGGACGTTCTCGGCGACGGTCGACGGCGTCGAGCAGGAGTTCGACCTCTACGACCCGGCGGCCATGCCCGTCCTCGCCGAGCTCTGGACCCGCGCCGGCTGGCAGAACCGCCTCTCCTACGAGGTCACCTGGCTCGGGATACCGATGATCCAGGTGCCCGAGGACATCGTGATGCTCCAGGAGCTGGTCTGGAAGATCCGCCCCACGGTCGTCGTCGAGTGCGGCGTGGCCCACGGCGGCGCCCTCGTCTTCTACGCCGGCATGCTCGAGCTGCTCGGCCACGGCCGGGTCATCGGCGTCGACGTCGAGATCCGGAAGTACAACCGCCTGGCCATCGAGAGCCACCCGCTGAGCGACCGCATCCGGCTCATCGAGGGCAGCTCGACGGCGCCCGACATCCTGGACCAGGTCCGGGCCGAGATCCGCTCCGACGACGTCGTGCTCGTCCTGCTCGACTCGAACCACACGGCCGAGCACGTGCGGGCCGAGCTCGAGGCCTACGCGCCGATGGTCACGCCGGGCAGCTACGTGGTCGTCTTCGACAGCGTGATGACACTCGTGCACGACGCGCCCAACGGCAAGCCGACGTGGACCGACGACAACCCGGTCACCGCCGTCAACGGCTTCCTCGGCACGCACCCCGACTTCGAGCGCGACGCCAGCTACGAGCGGCTCCAGGTGACGTACTGCCGAGGGGGGTTCCTCCGGCGGCGCCACGCATGACCGACGAGGACGAGGCGGGACCGTCGCGCTTCTGGCGCGAGCTGGCCGACGAGCACGAGGCGGCCCTCGGGGAGCACGGGCTCGACACGATGAAGCGGCGCCAGGCGCTCCGCTACTTCACCTGGCAGTGGAACCGCTCGCGCCTGCGGGGCAGCGAGCAGCTCCGCTTCCTCCTGCGCAACGTCCGCCCGGCCGATCTGGCGCGCGCCGTCCTCCAGCCGGTCAACCTGCGGGACCCGGCTTGGTCGGGGCCGTCGTGGTCCGTGGTCGACCGGTGGCTCTACGCCGTCTCGGTGCGCCTCCTCTGGGCCTACGCCGAGCGGGCCGGCGACCCCGAGGCCGTGGCCCTGCCCGAGCCCGAGCTCGGCGGGCCGTTCCCGGTGCAGCTCCGCGGTCGGCTGATCTCCCAGGACCTCGCCAACTCGGCCATCGAGGTCGATGCCGTGCGAGAGGCCCTGGCCGGGGCGCGCCCGACCGAGATCCTCGAGATCGGCGGGGGCTACGGCCGCTTCGCCTACGTCGCCCTCCACCTCTTCCCCGAGGCCCGCTACACGATCGTCGACATCGAGCCGGCCATGACGATCTCGCGGTGGTACCTGACCAGCCTGTTCGGGCCGGACCGGGTCCGCTTCGTCCATGCCGACGACGCCGCCGACCTCGTGGACCGCTTCGACCTCGCCCTGTCGATCTCGTCGCTCCAGGAGATGACGACCGACCAGGTCGACGGCTACCTCCGGCTCATCGACCGCACCACGACGGGCGGCACGGTGTACCTGAAGCAGTGGACGAGCTGGTTCAACCAGGTCGACGACGTGGTCATGCGCTTCGAGGACTACCCCGTGCCGGACCGATGGGTCCCGCGCTACTCCCGCCCGGCTCGGGTGCAGACGGCGTTCACCGAGGCAGCCTGGGGGGTTCCGGCATGAAGTGCGTGATCCTGGCCGGAGGGCGAGGCACCCGGCTGAGCGAGGAGACCGTCCTCCGACCCAAGCCGCTCGTCGACATCGGTGGCCGACCGATCCTCTGGCACATCATGAAGCTGTACGCCCACCACGGGATCAACGACTTCGTGGTGTGCCTGGGCTACAAGGGCGACCTGGTGAAGGAGTACTTCCTCCACTACTTCATGCACAGCTCGGACCTCACGGTCGACCTCACCAGCAACGTGGTGACCTACCACGACTCCCGCGCCGAGCCCTGGCGGGTCACGCTCGTCGACACCGGCGACGCGACCCTCACCGGCGGCCGGGTGCTGCGGGCCTCGCCCTACCTCGACCCCGACGAGCCGTTCTGCCTCACCTACGGCGACGGCGTGGCGGACATCGACATCACGGCCGAGGTCGCCTACCACCACGCCCACGGGCTCCAGGCCACGATGGCCGTCGTCCGCCCGCCAGCCCGGTTCGGCACCTGCACGGTCGTCGAGGGGCGGGTCACGGCGTTCGAGGAGAAGGCCCAGTCGCGCGAGGGCATGATCAACGGCGGGTTCTTCGTCTGCTCGCCGAAGGTCCTCGACCTGATCGACGGCGACCTCACGCCCTGGGAGACGGCCCCGCTCGAGCGGCTGGTGGCCGAGGGCCAGCTCGCCGCCTGGTCCCACGCCGGCTTCTGGCAGGCCATGGACACCCTGCGCGACCGCGAGCTGCTCGATTCGCTCTGGGCCTCGGGCCAGGCGCCGTGGAAGGTCTGGGACGAGTCCTGAACCGCCGGCCCCCGGGCGCTCCACCGCTAGCTTCAGACCTGTGACTTCGTCGTGGAGGGGTCGTCGCGTCCTCGTGACGGGCCACACCGGCTTCAAGGGGGCCTGGCTCAGCCTCTGGCTCCAGTCGCTCGGCGCCGAGGTGGTCGGGTTCTCCGACGAGGTCGCCGACGGGCCCTCGCTCTTCGGCGATGCCCGGGTCGGCGACCTGGTCTCCGACGAGCGGGGCGACGTCCGGGACGAGGTGCTCGTCCGGCAGGTCGTCCGCCACGCCGACCCCGAGGTGGTGTTCCACCTGGCGGCGCAGTCGCTCGTCCGACGCTCCTACCGCCAGCCGGTCGAGACGTGGGCGACCAACGTGCTGGGCACGGTCAACGTGCTCGACGCCTGCCGCACCGCCCCGGGGGTCCGCGCCCTGCTCGTGGTGACCAGCGACAAGTGCTACGAGGAGGGCGACGGCGGGCCGCACCGCGAGGGTGACCCGCTCGGCGGCCCCGACCCCTACAGCAGCAGCAAGGCGGCCGCCGAGCTGGCCACCGCGGCTTGGCGCTCGTCGTTCCTCACCGACGACGGCCCGGCCGTGGCATCGGTGCGGGCCGGCAACGTGATCGGCGGGGGCGACTGGTCCGAGGACCGGCTGGTGCCCGACGCGGTGCGGGCCGCCCTCGCCGGCGAGGTCCTCCACCTCCGCAACCCCGACGCCGTGCGGCCGTGGCAGGACGTCCTCGACTGCCTGCACGCCTACCTGCTGGTCGCCGAGCGGCTGCTGGTCGACCGCAGCGCGGCCCGGGCGTGGAACGTGGGTCCGACCGACGAGGCCTGTGCCACCGTGGCCGACGTCGTCGGGCGGCTGGCCGGGGCCTGGCCCGGCGGCTTCCGCTGGGAGGCCACCCCCGATGCTGCCGCGCCCCGCGAGGCGCCCCGGCTCGAGCTCGATGCCAGCGACGCCCACCGGCTGCTCGGCTGGCACCCGTCGCGCACGCTCGACGAGTCGCTGGTCGCCATCGCCGACTGGCACGTCGCCCAGGCGGGGGGCGCCGACGCGCAGTCCCTCTCGCTCGCCCAGCTCGAGGCGTTCTGCCGCGCCGCGGGGATCGCGGCATGAGCCCGGTGACGTGTCGCGGTTGCGGCGCCGAGCTGGTCGACGTGTTCTGCGACCTCGGGGTCTCTCCGCTCGCCAACTCCTACGTCGACGTGGCCGACGCCCGCCGGATGGAGCCGTTCTACCCGCTCAAGGTCCTCGTCTGCCGGTCGTGCCTGCTGGTGCAGGTCGAGGAGCTGGCCACGGCCAGCGACATCTTCTCGGAGTACGCCTACTTCTCCTCGGCGTCGACGAGCTGGCTCGACCACGCCCGCCGGTTCGCCGGCGATGCCGTCGGGGCCCTGGGCCTGGGGGCAGGGTCGCTGGTCGTCGAGCTGGCCAGCAACGACGGCTACCTGCTCCGCTGGTTCGTCGAGGCGGGGATCCCGGTGCTGGGCGTCGAGCCCGCCGCCAACGTCGCCGCGGCAGCCGAGGCCGTCGGGGTCCCGTCCCGGGTGGCGTTCTTCGGGGAGGCGCTCGGTCGGGCGCTGGCTGCCGATCGTCGGGCCGACCTCGTGGTGGCCAACAACGTGCTGGCCCACGTGCCCGACCTGCACGACTTCGTCGCCGGCATCGCCGAGCTCCTGGCCCCCGAGGGCGTGGCCAGCATCGAGTTCCCGCACCTGCTCCGGCTCATGGCCGACGTGCAGTACGACACGATCTACCACGAGCACTTCTCCTACTTCTCGATCCACTCGCTGACCCCGGTGCTCGCCGCCCATGGCCTCGTCATCGCCGATGTCGTCGAGCTGCCCACGCATGGCGGCTCGCTGCGCCTGTCCGTCCGCCACGCCGCGGTCGCCGGCCCCTCCGCCCGGGTCGACGAGGTCCTGGCCGCCGAGCAAGCCGCCGGTCTGCACGAGCTGGCGACCTACCTGGCCTTCGGCGCCCAGGTCGACGCGGCCAAGCGGACGACGCTCCGCACCCTCATCGAGCTGCGGGAGCAGGGCCTTCGGATCGCCGGCTACGGCGCGCCGGCCAAGGGCAACACGCTGCTGAACCACTGCGGGATCGGCACCGACTTCGTGTCGTTCACCGTCGACGCCAACCCGGTGAAGCAGGGGACGCTCCTGCCCGGCAGCCGCATCCCGGTGCTGGCCCCGGACGTGCTGCGGGACGAGCGGCCCGACGTCGTGTGGCTGCTGCCGTGGAACCTCCGCGACGAGCTGCTCGAGCAGCTGGCCCACATCCGGGACTGGGGCGGCCGCTTCCTCGTGCTGCAGCCCCGGCCCGAGCTCCTGCCGTGAAGCTCGAGCCCCTCGCGCTGGCCGGTGCCTACCTGCTGCGCTGGGAGGTGCACGTCGACGAGCGGGGCCACTTCGCCCGCACCTGGTCGTCCGACGAGCTGGCCGATGCCGGCCTCGACGTCCGGGTGGCGCAGTGCAGCGTCTCGCACAACCGGGTGGCGCGGACCCTGCGGGGCATGCACCTCCAGGTGGGTGCGTCGGCGGAGACCAAGGTCGTGCGCTGCAGCCGGGGGGCCATCTTCGACGTGCTCGTCGACCTCCGGCCCGACTCGCCGACGTACTGCTCCTGGGTGGGCGTCCCCCTCGACCAGGACGAGCCGACCTCGCTCTACGTGCCGGAGGGGCTGGCCCACGGGTTCCTGACCCTGCGGGACGAGACGGAGGTCAGCTACCAGATCTCCCTGGCCCACGATCCCGCCGCGTCGCGAGGTGTCCGGTGGGACGATCCGGCCTTCGGGATCGAGTGGCCGGCGCCGCCGCTCGTCCTCTCCGAGCGCGATCGCACCCAGGCCGACTTCGTCCCCTGACGGGCGCGGTGCCGGGGCCGGTGAGCGCCGGCCGACTACCATCGACGGATGGACGCGCCCGGGGCGGTCGGCTATGCCGCGGTCTTCGTGCTCACCCTGGCCCTCACGCTCCTCCTGACCCCGCTGGCCCTGCGCTACGCCGTCCGGCGGGAGGTTCTCGACCGGCCCGGGCTGATCAAGGCCCAGGCGTCACCGGTGCCGTACCTCGGCGGCGCGGCGATCCTCCTCTCGTTCGCCATCGTCGTGCTGGCCGCCGCCGCCTTCCAGCAGCCGCGCTCGGGGCTCGGCGAGCTCGGGGTGATCCTCGGTCTGGCCAGCGCCCTCGCCGTGGTCGGCTTGGTCGACGACCTGCGCGGCCTGAGCCCCTTCCTCCGGCTCGGGGTCGAGGTCGCCGCCGGCGTGGCCATCTGGGCCACCTCGGCCGGCGCCGACGTCTTCGTCAACGACGGCGTGAACCTGGTCGTCACCGTGCTGTGGATCGTGGGCGTGACCAACGCCTTCAACCTGCTCGACAACATGGACGGGCTGTCCGCGGGGGTGGCGGCGATCGCGGCCCTGTTCGTGTTCGTCATGGCGGCCGACAACGGG
>JAODBP010000352.1 GCA_025464025.1 Actinomycetes bacterium
TCAGGGTGTAGTCGTCGCCGGCGCCCATCCGGATGACGCCGCGGGCCGCCACCCCCGCGGGTGGGGTCGCGATGAAGCGCTCGCCCGTGGCGGCATCGACCACCTCGGCCGGCACGACGAGGTCGCCGACGGCCGTCGCCGGGGCGATCCCGCCGGCGATGCCGCTGACGACGACGCGGTCGAGGTCGCCGAACTCGGCGAGGAGGTTCGACGCGGCGTCGGCCGCCAGGGTCGGGCCGATGCCGGTGCCGGTGGCGACGACCTCGACGGTGCCGTGGCGTCCCCGGTAGAGCGGCCGACCACCGAGGGTCCCGTCGCGCTCGAGCCCGAGCACCTTGGCCACCGGGCGCAGCTCGCTCGGCATCGGAGCGAGGATGCCGACGCGCCGGAGCTCGTTCATGCCCGTCCCACGGGCCACAACCTAGAGCCCCACATGACACGAGCGTCAGATCTTTCCTACGCTCCTGCCCAGTCGACCGGGGAGGTGCGGTGACCGAGGTGGCGCAGGAACCGGGTCCGAGCCGTGCCGGCCGCCCGTTCGACCCCGCCGGCGCACGGGTCCTCGTCACCGGCGCCTCCTCCGGGATCGGCGCCGCGCTGGCCGAGGCGCTGGCCGCCGAGGGGGCGGTCGTGGGCCTGGTCGCCCGGCGCGCCGATCGGTTGGCGGCCGTGCTGGAGCGGTGCCGAGCCCACGTCGACGGCTGCCAGATGTGGGTCGCCGACCTCGCCGATCCGGCCCAGGTCGCCGGGCTGGCCGATGCTGCCGTCGCCGGCCTCGGGGGCATCGACGTGCTGGTGAACAACGCCGGGATGCCGAAGCGGCGGACCGTCCAGGCCCTCGACCTCGCCACCGTCGAGGCCGTGCTGCGGCTCAACTTCCTGTCGCCGGTGCAGCTCACGCTCGCCGTGCTCCCCCACATGCTGGAGCGGGGCAACGGCGTGATCGTCAACATGGCCTCGGTCGCCGCCCTCCTCAGCTCCCCCGGCGAGGCGGCATACGACGCGTCGAAGGCTGCGCTCAGCACGTTCGGCGAGGCCATGGCGCTCGACCTGTGGGAGACCGGCGTCCGGGTGCTCAACGTCTACCCCGGCCTCATCGACACCGAGCTGCTCGACCAGCCGGGCAACGACCCGCTCGTCGCCGGGATCGATGCCGTGCCGCCCGGCGACGTGGTCACCGCCGTGCTGGGCGCCCTGCGGAGCGGCGCGTCCGAGGTGTTCGAGCCGACGTGGTTCCGGGACATCGCCGTCGCCAAGGCCGGCGACGTCGAGGCGTTCCTCGAGGGCGCCGCCGCCTACCTGCGCGACCGCGAGGTGCCGCCGCGGTGACCGTCGCCGGCCGCGGTGTCCCCGACGAGCCCGACGTGGTGCGCATGCGCGCCGACCGGCACGGGCGGCTCCAGGCCGAGCTCGAGCGCCAAGGCGTCGATGGGCTCCTGCTGCTCGGCACCGGCAACGTCGCCTACGCCACCGGGGCGATGGCTCCCGGGGCCGACAGCGGGCGAGCCTCGCTCCTGCGCCCGGTGGCGCTGGTCGTGCGGGGCGACCCCGCACCCCACCTCTTCACGCCCTACCCGGAGGGCGCACCGCCGGAGCTGCCGGCCGACCACCTCCACCGCCCGCTGTGGCCCGACCTCGACGAGGGGGCCGCGCTCGTCGCCGCCGCCCTGGGCGAGCTCCTCCCCCGCGGCGCCCGCCTGGCGACGGACGAGCAGCCCCACCCGATCCTCGGTGCCACCGCCGGGGCCGGGCCGGCGGCCGCCGTCCTCGGCCCGGCCAAGCTCGCCAAGACCGCCGACGAGCTCGCCTGCATCCGCCGGGCCCAGCGCATCAACGAGCAGGCCATGGCCGACGTGCAGCCGCACGCCCGGCCCGGCACCCGCCAGACCGACCTCAGCGCCCGCTTCCTCCGCCGGATCTTCGAGCTCGGCGCCCACAGCGACGGGATCGACCCGATCTGGCAGGTGCTCCCCGCCGAGCGGGCCGACGGCCCGTGGACCACCAACGGCGACATCGCCTTCCCGACGCCGACGACGGACCGCTTCCTCCGGGAGGGCGACGTGGTGTGGGTCGACAGCGGCCTCCACTGGGAGGGCTACGCCTCCGACTTCGGGCGCACGTGGCTGGTCTCGGACGACCCCTGCCCGACGCCGAGGCAGCAGGCCCAGCACCGGCGGTGGTGCGAGGTGGTGGCCGCCACCCTCGAGCGGTGCCGGCCCGGCGCGACGGGTCGCGACCTCACCGCCGCGGCCATCGAGGCCAACGGCGGGACCAAGCCGTGGCTCGACCACTTCTACCTGGCCCACGGCGTCGGGACCGACAGCGCCGAGATGCCGATGATCGGCACCGACCTGGGCGAGGCCTTCGACGAGCAGCTGGTCCTCCAGCCCGGGATGGTCCTGGTGATCGAGCCGGTGATCTGGGACGACGGTGCCGCCGGCTACCGGGCCGAGGACATCGTCGCCATCACCGACGACGGCTGGCTGCCGCTGAGCGACCACCCCTACGAGCCGTTCGGGGCGTTCGATGCGTGACGCCGCCTCGAGGATGATCGCGTCGACGATCGCCCGGCCCGAGGGCGCGGCCATCGACTTCACCCGGCTGCGGGCCGACCGCCGGCGCCGCCTGGCCGACGCCATGGCCGCCGCCGACCTCGACGCCCTGGTGCTCGGCCGCCCGGCCAACGCCGTCTACGCCACCGGCGCCCGCCAGCTCTGGACGGCCGGGGCCCGCCCGTTCGGCCCGGCGTGCGTCGTCGTCGCCGGCACCGGCCACGTGCACCTGCTCTCGACGTGGGACGAGGGCGTGCCGGCCGAGATCCCCCACGAGGACCTGTACGGCCTGTCGTGGAACCCGGCCAACATCCACGCGTCGATCGCCGCCGTGCCGGGCCTGGGCGCCAGCCGGCGGGTCGGCACCGACTCGATGGGTCCCGGCTTCCCCCGCCTGCTCGCCTCGATCGCCCCCGACGCCGAGGTCGTCGACGCCACCGGCGCCCTGCGGTCGGCGCGGTCGGTGAAGACCGACGACGAGGTCGCCTGCATCGTCACCGCCGTGGCCTTCGCCGAGGCCGGCCTCGACGCCATGGTCCAGGCGCTGCGGCCCGGGGTCACCGAGCGCGACCTCCTCGCCGTCCACCTCGAGCGCATCGCCGCCCTCGGCGCGCCCACGCCACCGAGCGAGGGTGTGGCCTGCGCCACCGGACCGGCCGAGCCAGCGGTGCTGCGCCGGGTGCCGTCGACCCGACCGATCGCGGCCGGCGACCTCGTCGCCCTCGACCCCGGGGCCCTCTTCGCCGGCTACGAGGGCGGCGTCGGGCGGACGTGGCCCGCCACTGGCGTGGCGTCCGCGGCCCAGCGGGAGCTGGCCGCGCGGGCG
>JAODBP010000357.1 GCA_025464025.1 Actinomycetes bacterium
GCAGGGTGCCGGCCTCGGTGTCGAACACGATCACGCAGATGGAGATGAACTCCTCCGAGCGCATGTCGGTGAGCTGGAGGTTCAGCTCCTCGAGCGCCTGGCCCGGATCGCGGTACTGGCGGAGGAACACCCGCAACAGGTGCTTGGCCTGGAAGGCGGTGATCGACGGCTCGATGCCGTGGCCCGACACGTCGCCGATGACGGCCGCCAGCCGGCTTGGCCCGGTGCGATACACGTCGTAGAAGTCGCCGGCCATCATCCCGGTGCCGGCCCGGTAGAGCGTGCCGATCTCGAAGCCGGGCACCTCGGCCAGCTCCTCGGGCGCCAGCCGGGCCGACCACCGCTTGGGTGCCAGCGCCTCCTGGATCAGCACCTCCTGGGCCCGCTGCTCGAGCTGGGCCCGGCTCTCGCTCAGCCGGGCGTGGCGCAGGAACACCCCGCCGTAGCGCAGCGACACCGCCACCGGCACCAGCAGGGCGAACAGGGTGTAGTCGACCCGTTCGTCCGAGGTGACGGCCTCGGCCACGGCCACGGCGGCGAGGGCGAAGTACAGGATCGCGGCGTGCGTGTCCTTCAGGAACGACGACTGGGCCAGGCGGGTGGCCTCGCCGGCCGGGCTCGAGAGCTTGGCGATCCGCGCTCGTGCCCGGTGGAGGCGGCGAGCCGATCGGCCCCACACCACCACTGCGGCCAGGGCCGCCACCGCGACGAGCGCGAGCGCCGGACGCTCAACCATCGACATCCAGCGTAACCGGACGAACCGGTCAGCTCGACCGGCGTCGGACCCGGAGCTTGAGGGGGGTGTTGCCGAACTCGAAGTGCTCGCGGATCTTGCGCTCGAGGTAGCGCACGTAGGTCGGCGGCATGTCCTTGTTGGCGAACAGCGTGAACGTGGGCGGGTCGGTCGCGCCCTGGGTGGCGTAGAGGACCCGGCCGGTCGGCGACGGGTGGGCCGACTGGGCCGCCTGGATCACCTGGTTGAGCTTCCGGGTCGGCACCCGGCGGTGGTAGGCCTCGATCGCCTCGGCCAGCACGGGCAGGAGCCGATGGATCCCCTTGCCGGAGAGGGCGCTGCCCTTGATCACCGGCGACTCCGACATGAAGTGCAGCCGTTCGCGCACCTGGTGGTCGACACCCAGCTTCTTCTCCTCGTCGAGGAGCTCCCACTTGTTCAGCAGGATCACGACCGGGCAGCCGGAGGCGTCGACCCGCTCGGCCAGGCGCTGGTCCTGGTGGGTCACGCCCTCGGTGGCGTCGATCACGAGGATGGCCACATCGGCGTCGTCGATCGACTTCAGGGCCCGCACCAGCGAGTAGTACTCGGTGCCTTCGTCGATCTTCGACTTGCGCCGCATGCCAGCGGTGTCGACGAAGCGGATGCGGCCCTCGTCCGTCTGGACCTCGGTGTCGACCGAGTCGCGGGTGGTGCCGGGCATGTCGTGGACGACGGCGCGGTCCTCGCCGATCATGCGGTTGAACAGGGTCGACTTGCCCACGTTGGGCCGGCCGACGATGGCCACGGCCGGGACGCCCGGGACCTTGCGGCCGTTCTGGTCGAGCTCCTCCTCGACGACCTCGTCCTCGCCCTCGGGGAAGAAGCCGATGATCTCGTCGAGCAGATCGCCGGTGCGGCGACCGTGCAGGGCGCTGATGGCCCACGGGTCGCCGAGGCCGAGCTTCATGAACTCCCACACGTCGTTCTCGCGCTTGTCGGAGTCGACCTTGTTGGCGATGAGGAGCACCGGCTTGTCGGTGCCGCGGAGGCGGGTGGCGATCTGCTGCTCCTCGGGCGTGACGCCGACCGAGGCGTCGACCACGAAGAGGATGACGTCGGCCTCCATCCAGGCCTTCTCCGACTGCTTCGAGACCTTCTCGTCGAGGGCGTTGCCCTTGGGCATCCAGCCGCCGGTGTCGACGATGAGGAAGCGCCGGCCGATCCACTCGGCCTCGACCTCCTTGCGGTCGCGGGTGACCCCGGGCTTCTCCTCGACGATCGCCTCGCGGCGGCCGACGATGCGGTTGAGGAGGGTCGACTTGCCCACGTTGGGACGGCCGACGATGGCGACGACGGGGAGGGACATCAGGTGAGCGCTTTCCGGAGGGCGACGCCGTCGGTGGCGACGACCTCGATGGGGCGGGGCAGGTCCTCGGGCGTGGTGCCGTCGAGGAACTGGCCCTGGGTCAGGCAGACGTCGGGCACCAGGTAGCGGTGGCCCTCGGGTTCGGCGGCGAGGGTGCGGGCGAGGTCCTCCCCCACCATCAGGCCGGTCACGCCGATGTTGCCGCCGAAGAAGCGGTTCTCGACCGGGATCACCCGCACGTCGTCGCGGCCGAGGTCGGCGACCAGCGGCCCGAGGACGCGGGCGCCGTAGGGCCCGGTGAGGATGCCGACCGGGGCGCTCCGGCGGGGCCGGATGGTGATCGTGCCCCGAGGAGCGCGGTAGCCCTCGGCCGGGGCGCCGTCGACCCACTGGAAGAAGCCGGGACGGGGACCGGTGCCGTCGGGGCGCTGGCCGGTGAACTCGAGCTCGAAGGTGCGGGCCATGCCGATGCCGTCCTCGTGCATGGGGAAGCCCTCGTAGGCGTCCGGCTCGGGGAACGGACGCTCGGCGAGCAGGTAGTACTCGTCGGCGGCGAAGGCGAGGCGGCGGCCGAGCAGGCCGAGGTAGACGCGCTGCCACCGCTCGACGGCGTCGACCACGGCGGCGGCCTCGGCCACGGTGTGGGCCCGCATGGCCGCTTCGTCGGAGTGGTCGCTGATGCCGAGCGGCACGACGCACAGCGAGGCCAGCTCGGGGTACTCGTCGAGCACGCCGGCGAGGGTGTCCTCCAGGACGGCGCCGTCGTTGACCCCGGGGCACACCACGACCTGGCCGTGGACGGTGACGCCGTGGTCGAGCAGGGCCCGCAGCCAGCGCAGGCTGGTGGCGCCCCGACGGTTGCGGAGCATGCGGGTGCGGACGGCCGGGTCGGTGGCGTGGATGCTCACGTTGAGGGGCGACAGGCCCTCGGTGATCACCCGCTCGAGGTCGGCCTCGGTGAAGCGGGTGAGGGTGGTGAAGTTCCCGTAGAGGAACGAGAGCCGGTAGTCGTCGTCCTTCAGGTAGAGCGACTTCCGCATGCCCTTGGGCAGCTGGTAGATGAAGCAGAACTCGCAGTGGTTGTCGCACGTGCGGACCTGGTCGAACACCGAGGAGTGGACCTCGG
>JAODBP010000022.1 GCA_025464025.1 Actinomycetes bacterium
GGCCGCCGGCCGGGGGGGTGCCGGCGGCCGGAGGGCGCCCGGGTCGTGGCGGGTCCAGAACCAGAGGCCCACGGCGAGGAGGACGATGAGGCCGAAGCCGCCGCCGCCCCAGTCGTGGCCCCAGCCCCAGCTCCGCATGGAGCCGGCGATGATGAGGGCCACGATGCCGATGCCGACCAGGCCGATGCGGGGCAGGTGGCGCTCGTGGAGGAACGACTCGGCGTGGCTCGGCCCGTCCTGGGCCTCGGGGATCACCAGCCAGGCGATGGCGTAGGCGAGCAGGCCGGTGCCGCCCATGATCGTGGCCACGGCCAGGACCACGCGGAAGACGACGGGGTCGATGCCGGTGTAGTCGGCCAGGCCGCCGCACACGCCGGCGACCATGCGGTCGTCGCTGCTGCGGGTCAGCCGACGAGGCGGTGCCTGTTGGTCAGCCACGACGGACCTTGGCGATCATGCGGTCGGCCCGGCTCTCGGTCTCGTCGGCCGAGGGGATGAGCAGCCAGGCCAGGACGTAGGCGCAGACGCCCCCGCCGCCGCACAGGGCGAGGATGGCGAAGGCGACCCGCACGATGGTCGGGTCGATGCCCGTGTACTCGGCGATGCCGCCGCACACGCCCGTGAGCCAGCGGTCGTTCGTGCTTCGGGTCAGCCGGAGGGGGGCGGCGGCGGCGCCGGACATCTCGTTCATGGGTCCGATCATCCGACCACGCCGCCCTTCTCACAATCGGGGATGACCCCGAGACCGGTCCCAGGGTCACCACGGATACCCGGCGGGGGCCTGGCCATGTGAACATGCCCCCATGGATCGACGGCCCTCGAGGCCCCCGTTCGAGCGAGGCGGCGACGACGCCCTCGTCGCGGGCGTCTGCTCGGGCCTGGCCCGCCACCTCGGCGTGTCGCCGGTGAAGGTCCGCGTGCTGTTCGGCATCCTCACCATCGGGAGCGGCGCGGGCATCCTCTGCTACGGCGCCTTCTGGGCCGTGGTGCCCCGCTCGGCCGACGAGGGTCCGGCCAAGCCGCTCGACCGGGTGCAGCTCCCGGCCATCGGTGCCATCGCGCTCGGCGGCCTGCTCCTGGCCCACCAGCTCGGCATCTCGGCCCTCGACCCCGGCCTGTGGCCGGTCGTGGTCGTCGGCACCGGCCTGGCCATGGTGTGGCGCCAGGCCGACGAGACCAGTCGGGCCCGGTGGATGGGCGCGACCGAGGACCGCCGGGCCCGCCTCCTGCGCCTCACCGGCGGCGGCGTCCTGTTGACGGCCGGGCTGGGCGCGTTCCTTGCGTCGAACCACGAGCTCCAGGCGGCGCGCGACGGCCTGGTCGCCATCCTCGTGGTGGTGGCCGGACTGGCCCTCACGCTGGCGCCGTGGTGGTGGGGCCTGGTCAACGACCTCACGGCGGAACGCCGCGAGCGCATCCGGTCGCAGGAGCGCTCGGAGCTGGCTGCCCACCTGCACGACTCGGTGCTCCAGACCCTCGCCCTCATCCAGCGCCGGGCCGACTCGCCGGGCGACGTCCTGCGCCTGGCCCGGAGCCAGGAGCGCGAACTGCGGTCGTGGCTCTACGCCCGGCGGGAGGACATGGGTGTGGAGGGCACGCTGGCCGGCGCCGTCGAGGCGGCCGCCGCCGAGGTCGAGGACCGCCACGGCATGCCCGTCGAGGTGGTGACCGTCGGCGACTGCCCGCTCGACGACCGGCTCGAGTCGATGGTGCGGGCGGCCCGCGAGGCGATGGTGAACGCGTCCAAGTTCGCCGGGGTGGACCACGTCGACGTGTTCGTCGAGGTCGAAGGCGACGACATCACGGTCTTCGTGCGCGACACCGGCACCGGCTTCGACCCCACGAGCGTGCCCGACGACCGCCGCGGCGTGGCCGAGTCGATCGTGGGTCGCATGGGCCGCCACGGCGGTCAGGCCACGATCCGCAGCGCTCCGGGCGAGGGCACCGAGGTCGAGCTCACGATGACGAGGGTGCCCGCATGACCAGGGTCGTGATCGTCGACGACCACCAGATGTTCCGGGCCGGCGTGCGGGTCGAGCTGGGCGACCGGGTCGACGTGGTCGGCGACGCCGCCGAGGTCGACACCGCCATCACGCTCATCCGCGAGCTGGTGCCCGACGTGGTGCTGCTCGACGTGCACATGCCCGGCGGCGGGGGCAAGGCCGTGTTGGAGGCGGTGTCGGCCACCCACCCCGAGGTGAAGTTCCTCGCCCTCTCGGTCAGTGACGCCGCCGAGGACGTCATCTCCGTCATCCGGGCCGGGGCGCGGGGCTACGTCACCAAGACGATCTCGGGCGACGAGCTGGCCGACGCCGTGCGCCGGGTCGCCGATGGCGATGCCGTGTTCTCGCCTCGCCTCGCCGGCTTCGTGCTCGACGCCTTCGCCGGCGCGGCCGACGTGCCCGTCGTCGATCCCGAGCTCGACCTGCTCACCAACCGGGAGCGAGAGGTGCTGCGCCTCATCGCCCGGGGCTACACCTACAAGGAGCTGGCCCGCCGGCTCGAGATCTCGGTGAAGACGGTCGAGACCCACGTCTCCGCCGTGCTCCGCAAGCTCCAGCTGTCGAGCCGCCACGAGCTCACCCGCTGGGCCACCGATCGTCGGTTGATCTGAACCCGCCCCTACCCTGGGGGCATGTCCGACGTCCTGGGTGAGGCAGCGCGCCGGCGCACGTTCGCCATCATCAGCCACCCCGACGCGGGCAAGACCACCCTCACCGAGAAGTTCCTGCTCTACGGCGGCGCCGTCCAGCAGGCCGGTGCGGTCAAGGCCCGGGCCGGGCGGCGCTCCGCCACCTCGGACTGGATGGCGATGGAGCAGCAGCGCGGCATCTCGATCACCTCGACGGTGCTCCAGTTCCCGTACCACGACCACGCCATGAACCTGCTCGACACCCCGGGCCACCGCGACTTCTCGGAGGACACGTACCGGGTGCTGGCCGCGGCCGACGCCGCCATCATGGTGCTCGACGTGGCCAAGGGCATCGAGCCCCAGACCCGCAAGCTGTTCGAGGTCTGCCGCGACCGGGGCGTGCCGCTCCTCACCTTCCTGAACAAGTACGACCGGCCCGGCCGCGACCCGCTCGAGCTGATCGACGAGATCCAGGAGCAGCTCGGCATCCAGCCCACGCCGGTCACCTGGCCGGTCGGGATCCCGGGCGACTTCCGCGGCGTCGTCGACCGCCGCGACGGCGTGTTCACCCGGTTCGGCCGCAGCGCCCGCGGCGCGGCGGAGGCGACCGAGGAGGTCGTCGACCCGACCGGTGAGGGCGCGTCGTGGGAGGCGGCCAAGGAGGAGATCGGCCTGCTCGACGCCATCGGCGCCGACCTCGACGTGAAGTCGTTCCTGGCCGGGGAGACGTCGCCGCTGTTCGTCGGCTCGGCCCTCACCAACTTCGGCGTGCGCAAGCTGCTCGACGCCGTCGTCGACCTGGCCCCGGCGCCCGCGCCCCGGCCCGACGTCGAGGGCGAGCCCCGCCCGCTCGACGCACCGTTCTCGGCGTTCGTGTTCAAGATCCAGGCCAACATGGACCCGTCGCACCGCGACCGGCTGGCCTACGTGCGGATCTGCTCCGGCGAGTTCGAGCGGGGCATGACCGTCACCCACGGCCGGACCGGCAAGCCGTTCGCGACCAAGTACGCCACCAGCGTCTTCGGCCAGGACCGGGAGACGGTCGACACCGCGTTCCCGGGCGACGTGATCGGCCTGGTCAACGCCACCGACCTCAACATCGGCGACACGCTCTACGCCGCCGAGCCGGTCGCCTTCCCGCGGATCCCGAGCTTCGCGCCCGAGGAGTTCGTGGTGGCCCGGCCCAAGGACACGGGGCGGTTCAAGCAGTTCCGCAGCGGCCTGGCCCAGCTCGACGAGGAGGGCGTGGTGCAGGTGCTCCGGGACGACGACCTGGGCGACACCGCCCCGATCCTCGCCGCGGTCGGCCGGATGCAGTTCGAGGTGTTCAGCCACCGGCTCGAGCACGAGTTCGGCGCGCCGGTCGAGCTGCTGCCCACGTCGTACTCGGTGGCCCGGCGCACCGACGCCGCCTCGGCGCCCGAGCTGGCCCGCACCACCGGGGTGCGGGTGCTGAAGCGGGCCGACGGGACGATCCTGGCCCTGTTCGAGAGCCCGTACTGGCTCGACCGCCTGGCCGGCGACCGGCCCGAGCTCACGCTCGAGCGGATCGTCGCCGAGTAGCTCCAGGCGATCGGCCGCCTCCAGGCGATCGGCGGCCTACAGGCGATCGGTGAGGCCCTCGGCCGCCAGGAGCGGGGCCAGCTCGGCGGCGATGAGGGCCTCGGCTGCCTCCGGTGACGCGTTCGACCGGATCGTCATCCGCACCAGCACCCGAGCCCGGCGCTGCTCGAGCTCGGCGGCCAGGGCCAGCAGCCCGACCACGGCCAGCAGGGCCAGCGGTACGCACAACAGGAGCACGAACGGACCTGTGCCCGTTGGCCGGGCGCCGCAGTCCTCCGGTCGGGCAGCATCACCCCCATGGGGTTCGAGGATCAGGTGCTGGCCGTGCTGCACCGGCTCGGTCCCGGCGATCTCGTGACCTATGGCGAGGTGGCCGAGGAGGCCGGCTTCCCGGGCGCGGCGCGGGCCGTGGGGAACCTGCTCCGGGGGAGCGGCGCCGAGGACGTGCCGTGGTGGCGGGTGATCACCTCGACCGGCCGGCTGGTGCCAGGCCACGAGGTCGAGCACGCCCGGCGGCTCGGCGCCGAGGGCGTCGAGGTCAGCGACGGCCGTGTGAAGCCAGCACATCGGCGCCGAGCCGCGGCCACTGCTCCGCCGCCCAGGGGCCGAAGTCGCGGTCGGTGAGGCAGGCACACGCCACACCGGCATCGGGGTCGACCCAGAGGAACCCGCCGGCCTGGCCGAAGTGGCCGAACGTGCGGGGCGACGCCGACGTCGGCGTCCAGTGGGGTGCCTTGTGGTCGCGGAGCTCGACGCCGAGGCCCCAGTCGTTCGGGTCCTGGCGCCCGAACCCGGGGAGGATGCCGACCAGGCCGGGGAACGCCACCGTGGTGGCCTCGGCCAGGGTGGCCGGGCTCACCAACGTGGGTGCCTGGAGCTCGACGGCCAGGCGGGCGAGGTCGGCGACCGGCCCGACGCCATCGGCGGCAGGGGAGCCGTCGCATCGGGTCGCCGTCAGCCCGAGGGGCTCGAGCACGCCCTCCCGCAGGTAGTCGCCGAAGGGGATCCCGGCCCGCTCGCCGACGTGGCGGGCGAGGACCTCGATGCCGGTGTTCGAGTAGATCCGCTTGGCCCCCGGCACGGCGATGACGGCCTCGGTGTCGAAGGCGAGGCCCGACGCGTGGGCCAGGAGGTGGCGCACGGTCGAGTGGTGCGGGCCGGCCGGCTCGTCGAGCCCGACGGTGCCCTCCTCGATCGCGACCCAGGTGGCGAGGGCCGTCAGCACCTTGGTGACCGACGCCCACCGCAGCGGGAGGTCCTGGGGCCCGGTGGCGTCGACCACCCCGTCGGCGGTGACGACGGCGACGGCCGCGGTGGTGACCGGCCACCCGGCGACCCGGCCCAGCGCCGTCGTCACGTGTCGAGCTCGAACCAGACGGCCTTGCCCCCGGTCATCCGCTGGACGCCCCACCGGGAGGCGAGGGCGTCGACGAGGTACACGCCCCGGCCGCCGGGCCGCTCGGTGTCGGGGGCCTGCACGACCGGCTCCTGCTCGCTGCCGTCGGTCACCACGATGCGGACGGCACCGTCGAGCGGTTCGACGCTGATCCGGAACGGGCCGGTGGCGTGCACGAGCGCGTTGGTCACCAGCTCGCTGGCCAGGAGGGCGGCGATCTCGGCGTGCTGGTCGAGGCCGAGCGCGGCCAGGGCGGCCACCACGAACCGGCGGCCGAACGTCGGGGCGCCCACGTCGGCCGGGAGGTCGGCGCCCGCGGTGGTGGCGGTGGCGCCTCGCTCGGGCGCCCGCACCACGACGATGGCGAGGTCGTCTCGGGGCGCGTCCTCGACGAAGGCGCGCGACGCGGTCTCGATGCGCTCGGCGAGGACCGGGGCGGTGAAGCCGGTGCACCGGGACAGCACGGAGGCCAGGCCCTCCTCGTCGAAGAAGCGGTCGCCGGCGTGCCGCTCGGTGACCCCGTCGGTGTAGAGCACGAGGGCGTCGCCGGTGGCCAGCTCGATGGTCACGTCGCTGACGTCGGGTTCGGCCACCACGCCGATGAGGCTGCCCGGGGACCCGATCGCCTCGGTCGTGCCGTCGGCTCGGAGCACCAGGGGCGGCGGGTGGCCACCGATGGCGAGGACGATGCGGGCGCCCGACTCGAGCGGTTCCACGACGGCGACGACGGCGGTGCAGAAGCGGGGGTCGAGCTCGTCCTCGTCGGCCATGGCGAGGAGCAGCTCGTTCAGGCGGCGGAGGATGGCGGCCGGCGACTGCTCGTGGAGGGCGGCGACCCGGATGGCGTGGCGGGCGGCACCCGAGATGCTGGCCGCCTCCGTGCCCTTGCCCCGCACGTCGCCGATGACCACCGCCCACCGGTCGGCCGGCTCGGCGGCCGTGCCCATCCGGAAGACGTCGTAGAAGTCGCCGCCGACGTCGATGCCGGCGCCGACGGCGAAGAAGCGGGTGGCGATCTCGAGCCCGGGCACGGTCGGCGTGGCCGGCGGCAGCAGGCTGGCCTGGAGGGTCGCGGCCACGAGCGAGCGGTCGCGGAACAGCTCGGCGTTGAGCACGGCCTGGCCGGCCCGGGTGGCCAGTTCGGTGGCCAGGGCCAGGTCGTCGTCGTTCAGGCGGCGGGGCGCCCTGCTGGCCAGGGCGATGACGCCGACGACCGCCTCGTGGGCCCGCATGGGCACGGCCAGGATCGAGCTGTAGCCGGCCTCGACCAGGGCGGTGGCGTGCTCCTGGTCGCGGGCGAAGCGTTGGATCTGCTCGAGGGTGATGTCGTTGGCCAGGAGCGGGCGGCCGGTGCGGGCGACGGCGCCCATCCCGATGTTCCGGTCGAGGGTCCCGGGCCAGCGGGCCGCGATCCGCCGGACAGCCGTCTCCCGCGCGGGATCGCCCTCGGCCATCTCGAGGGCGGTGATGTTCTCACCGTCGACGACGAAGACGGCGGCGAAGTCGGCGAGCCGGGGCACGGCCAGCTCGGTCACCCGGCGCAGGGTCTCGGTCCACTCGAGCGACGAGGCCAAGGCGTCGCTGGCCTCGGCGAGGAACGCGAGCCGCACCCCGGCGGCCGCCTCCGACTCGTGGAGCTGGGCCCGGAGGAACGCCTCGGCGCACTGGCGACCGAGGGCGACGAGGAACGCCTCGACCCCGGGGTCGGACTCGAGCGGGCGGTCGAAGCTGAGGCCGATCGTGCCCGTGACCTCGCCGGCGGCGAGCAGCGGGATGGCCACGAGCGCCTGGCGGGTCGGTGCGACGGACGCCGCGGTGAGCGGCCATCGGGTCACCAGCTCCTCGTAGGAGCGGGCGACGACGAGCTCGCCGGTGAGCACCGCCTCGGCGAACGGGGTCCCGGCCTCGACCGGGAACCGGTCCCACGCGGCCAGGACCTCGGGAGCGTGGCCGGTGGTGCCCACCACCTGCACCTCGCCGTCGACGACGGTGCACAGCGACGCGGCGTCGGCGATCGTCGCCTCACGCACGTCCTCGAGCACCACCCGGACGACGTCGGCCGTGGTCCGCGCCGCAGCCAGGGCGCCGGTGATGCGCTGGAGCCGGGTGAGGCGCTCGACGAGGTAGACGCGCTCGCGCTCGGCTTCGACGGCCGCGGTGACCTCGCGCACGACGACGCCGACGCCCTCGATCGAACCGTCCTTGCCCCGCACCGGGTAGTAGCCGGCGAGGGCGTTGAACGGGCGCCCGAGCTGGGTCGTCCCGCCGATCTCGACCTCGAGGACCGGGACGCCGGTGTCCAGCACGCCGCGGGCGATGGCGGAGAGCTCGGGCCGGTCGATCACCTCGTCGAGCGTGCGGCCCATGTGCTCGTCGAGCGTGCGGCCGGCGATGCTGGCCATGGCCTGGTTGGCCCGGACGAACCGCAGCTCGCGGTCGAGGAAGGCGACACCGATCGGGGCGTGCTGGAGCAGGGCGTCGAGCGACTCCAGCGTGCGGTCGGCCCGGCCGCGGGCCCGCATGACCTGGTCGAGGGCGGCGGTGATGCCGAACGCCAGGACGACGAAGGCGACGACGGCGACGACGTCGGCGCCCCGGCGCATGCGCAGCGTGTGCTCGGGCGGCACGAAGTTCCAGGCATCGATGAACGTCGCCATGACCGACGCGACGAGGCCGGCGGGGCGGCCGCCGAGGAGGGCGGCGACGACGACCGAGACGAGCAGCCAGGTGGCCGGGATCAGCAGGTAGCGCCCGTCCCAGACGACGTCGGCGGCGAGTGCCGCCAGCACGGGCAGCCAGATCCCCAGCGTGATGGCGACCACCGGGTGGGCGCGGCGGGTGCCTCCCGCACCTCGCTCGAGCACGAGGGACATTCGACCACAGGCAGGCGTTGGCTACACCTGTCCGTAGAGGCGGTCGCCGGCGTCGCCCAGGCCCGGGACGATGAAGGCGTGCTCGTTGAGCCCGTCGTCGAGGGCGGCCGTCACGATGTGGGCGTCGGGCACCTCGGCCTGCACCCGGGCCACGCCCTCGGGAGCGGCCAGGAGGCAGATGGCGGTGAGCTTCCGCGCCCCTCGCTCGCGCAGCAGCTTGAGCGTCCACACCATCGAGCCGCCGGTCGCCAGCATGGGGTCGAGGACGATGGCGTCGGTGCCGGCGATGTCGGCGGGGAAGCGGATGCAGTACGGCGTCGGCTCGTGCGTCTCCTCGTCGCGGGCCAGGCCGACCATGCCGACCTCGGCCGACGGGATGGCCGCCAGCACGCCCTCGAGGAGGCCCAGGCCGGCCCGCAGGATCGGCACCAGCAGCGGCGCCCGGCGGGGAAGGGTGCGGGTGGCGGCCTCCAGGCCCAGCGGCGTGGTGACGGTGCCGTCGACCAGCTCGAGGTCGCGCGTCGCCTCGTAGGCGAGGAACGTCGAGAGCTCGGCCGTCACCCGTCGGAACTCGGCCGACGCCGTCGTGGTGGCCCGGAGGTGGGCGACGCGGTCGACGACGAGCGGGTGGTCAACGACGGTGAGCGGCACCGACAGAACTTACGCTCCGCCGGGATGACCCTGTTCGAGGAGATCCGCGAGCGATGCCGGGTGGTCGCCGAGGGTGCCGGCTCGGTCCACGTCGACCACGACCGCCTGGCCGGCTATGCCGCCGAGCTGCGCCCGCTGCTCGACGCGCCGGTCGACGACGACCCGGGCCGGATGCGCCTGGGGTCGGTGGCCGACACGGTGGCGTTCGTCGTCGCCCTCGACGCCGTGAACTTCGGCTCCGGCTGGTTCCCGGTCCTGCGGAAGCGGCCGGGGATGTCGGGCTACCACACGGTGGCCACGGCCTTCCGCGAGCACGGCGCGCCCACGGCGGCATGGCTCGCCGGCATCGACGCCGCGGGATGCTGCGAGCTGTTCGGTCAGGACCCGGCCGAGCCGGCCGCCGAGCTGATGGCCCGCTTCGCCGAGGCGTGGAACCAGCTCGGCCGGCTGCTCCTCGACCGCTACGACGGCGAGGCCGTGCACCTGGTCGAGGCGGCCGGGGGGTCGGCCGAGCGCCTGGTGGAGCTGCTCCGCCCCGCCGCCCACTTCGACGACCGGCGCAGGTGGCGCGGCCTCGACGTGCCCTTCTACAAGCGGGCGCAGATCGCCGCCGCCGACCTCCACGCCGCCCTCGGTGGGGAGGGTCCCGGTCGCTTCGACGACCTCGACCGCCTCACGATCTTCGCCGACAACCTCGTGCCCCACGTGCTCCGGCTCGACGGCGTCCTCGTGCTCGAACCGGACCTCGTGGCGACGATCGAGGCCGGCGAGCTGGTGCCGGAGGGGAGCGAGCCCGAGGTCGAGCTGCGGGCCGGCGCGGTCGATGCCGTCGAGCGGTTGGTGGCCCTGTTGCCGGGCCAGACGGCCGCTCGGCTCGACACCGTGCTGTGGAACCGGGGTGGCGGTGACCGGTACAAGGCCGTGCCGCGGCACCGCACGAGGACGGTCTCGTACTAGGTCTCGTACGAGGGCTCCGACGAGCGGGCCACGGTGTCATGGCACCCGCGCGTCGGGACCTTGGTCCTTGTCCCGTCCTCTTCCTGACCGTAGCGTGACGTCCGCTCGCCACCCGGCCAGCACGGCCCCACACTCGATGCCGGGTGCGAAAGAGAAGGAGACGCCTTGCGCCGAAACCGTTGGATCCGCGTCCTTGCCCTGCTCCTGCCGCTGGCGCTGTTCGCCGCGGCGTGCGGGAGCGACAGCGGGGGTTCCGTCTCGAACAACGATTCTTCGTCCTCGTCCGGTTCGGGCAAGTCCGACCTGAAGGTCGGCATCGTCTACGACCTCGGTGGCCGCGGCGACCAGTCGTTCAACGACGCCGCCGCGGCCGGGCTCGACAAGGCGGTCAAGGAGTTCGGCCTGGCCAAGCCCGAGGAGCTCGAGCCCGACAAGGGCGGCGAGAACCGGGCCCAGCTGCTCCGCCTGCTGGCCGAGGACAAGACCAACCTCATCATCGCCGTCGGGTTCCTCTTCGCCGACTCGGTGAAGGCGACCGCTCCCGAGTTCGGTGACTCCACCTTCGCCATCGTCGACGAGACCGTCGACGCCCCGAACGTGGCCTCGCTGAAGTTTGCCGAGGAGCAGGGCTCCTACCTCGTCGGCGCGGCCGCGGCCCTCACGTCGAAGACCGGCAAGCTCGGCTTCATCGGTGGCGTCGAGACGCCCCTGATCCAGAAGTTCGAGGCCGGCTTCATCGCCGGGGCCAAGAAGGTCAACCCGGCCGCCACGGTCGACGTGAAGTACATCTCGCAGCCGCCCGACTTCAGCGGCTTCAACGACCCGGCCAAGGGCAAGGAGATCGCCACCGGTCAGTACGCCGCCGGTGCCGACGTGATCTACGCCGCCGCCGGTGGCTCGGGTGGCGGCCTCTTCGAGGCGGCCAAGGAGACCTCGACCGCCGCGGCCAAGCACTGGGCCATCGGCGTGGACTCCGACCAGTACAACCTGGTCGACGCCTCCCTGAAGCCGTTCATCCTGACGTCGATGCTCAAGAAGGTCGACGTGGCCGTCTACCAGACGATCAAGGCCCTCACCGAGGGCGAGACCGTCGGCGGCAAGGAGACGATCTTCGACCTGAAGTCCGACGGCGTCGGCTACTCGACGAGCGGTGACGCCATGGCCAAGGACGTGGTGACCAAGCTCGAGGAGCTGAAGCAGTCGATCATCGACGGCGACATCAAGGTGCCGACGACCCCCTAGGGTTCGGCACCATCGCAAGTGGTTCGGCGGACGGGCCCGGGATCGCTCCCGGGCCCGTCCCGCGAAAGGGAGGCCCCGAACGTCCGGACCCGTGGCAGTGGAGCTGGCTGGGATCGCCAAGCGGTTCCCCGGCGTCGTGGCCAACGACGACGTCAACCTCGTCGTGCACACCGGCGAGGTGCACGCCATCGTCGGCGAGAACGGTGCGGGCAAGTCGACCCTGATGAAGATCCTCTACGGCATGCAGCCGCCGGACGAGGGCACCATCCAGGTCAACGGGACCGAGGTGCGGTTCAAGTCGCCGAAGGACGCCATCGCCGTGGGCATCGGCATGGTGCACCAGCACTTCATGCTGGCCGACAACCTCACGGTCGCCGAGAACGTGATCCTCGGGGCCGAGCCGACGTCGGGGGGTCGCCTCGACATGGGAGCGGCCCGGGCCCGCATCCGCGAGCTGGCGGCGAACTACGGCATGGAGATCGACCCCGACGCCCTCGTCGAGGTGCTCACCGTGGGCGAGCGGCAGCGGGTCGAGATCCTCAAGGTGCTGTACCGGGGCGCCCGCATCCTGATCCTCGACGAGCCCACCGCCGTGCTCGTGCCCCACGAGGTCGACGAGCTGTTCGCCAGCCTGGCCGAGCTCAAGGCCGAGGGCGTGACGGTCCTGTTCATCTCGCACAAGCTCGACGAGGTCCTCGCCGTGGCCGACGCCATCACGGTGATCCGGGCGGGCAGGACGGTCGGCACGGTGCTGCCGGCGGACGTCACGGCCGGCGCGCTGGCCGAGATGATGGTGGGCAGCGAGCTGCCCAAGCCCGAGGTGTCGGGCTCGACCGTGACCGACGTGGTCGAGCTGGCCCTCGACGGTGTGAGCGTCGACGCCCCCGACGGGCGACCGCTGCTGCACGACGTCAGCCTCCGCGTGCGCCGCGGGGAGATCGTCGGCATCGCCGGCGTCGAGGGCAACGGCCAGACCGAGCTCGTCGAGGCGATCATGGGGCTGCACGCCCTGGCCGGCGGCCGCATCGAGCTGGCCGGTGAGGACATCTCCCACTGGTCGACGCGTGAGCGGCGCCACCGCGGCATCGGCTGGATCCCGGCCGATCGCCACCGCAACGGGCTGCTGCTGGGTGCCCCGCTGTGGGAGAACACCATGCTCGGCCACCAGGACAGCCGCCCGTTCTCGCGGGGGCCGTGGCTCGACCGGGCCGGCGCCCGGGAGCGCACGGCCGACATCATGCGCGAGTACGACGTGCGGGCACCGGGCGTCGACGTCTCGGCCCAGGCCCTCTCGGGCGGGAACCAGCAGAAGCTCGTCGTCGGCCGGGAGATGACGGCCGAGCCCAGGTTGCTGGTCGCCAGCCACCCGACCCGCGGCATCGACGTCGGGGCCCAGGCCGCGGTGTGGGGCCAGCTCCGCGAGGCCCGCCAGGCCGGGCTCGCCGTCCTGCTCATCTCCGCCGACCTCGAGGAGCTGATCGGCCTGTCCGACACGCTGCTGGTGATGCTGCGCGGCCGCATCGTGGCCACGCTCGACCCGGCCAAGGTGACGCCCAAGGAGCTGGGCACGCACATGACGGGCGCAGGGGCGGCCGCGTGAACGTGCTGCGCCGCATCGGCCTGGCCCTGCTCGCCCCGGTGGGCGCGCTGGTCTTCGCCATGCTCATCTCCGCCGTGGCCCTCAAGGCCAGCGGCAACGACCCGTGGTTCACGTACAAGGAGATGTGGAAGTACGGCACCTCCTACCGGACGATGATCACCACGTTGAACTCGGCGGTGCCGCTCTACCTGTCGGCGGTGGCCGTGGCCATCGGCTTCAAGATGGGCCTGTTCAACATCGGCGTCGACGGGCAGTACCGGCTGGCCGCCGTGTTCGCCGCCGCGGCCGGCGCCGCGGTCTCGCTGCCGCCGTTCCTGCACGTGCCGCTCATCATCGTCGTCGCCATGGTCACCGGGGCGGCGTGGGCCGGCGTCGCCGGCGTCCTCAAGGCCACCCGCGGGGTCCACGAGGTGATCAGCACGATCATGCTCAACGCCATCGCCACCAGCATCTCGGCCTACCTCCTGGCCAACTACTTCAAGGCCAAGGGCGACGCGCTGAACATCGGCACCAAGGAGATCCCCTCGTCGGGCTGGATCCCGTCGTTGAACCGGCTCGTCGGTGGCATCTTCGGCGACGTGCCCACCGGGGCCCACCTCCAGGGCTTCCTGGTCGGCGCCGTGCTGGTCGGCGGCCTCTACTACGTCATCGTCTGGCGCACGCGGTTCGGCTTCGACCTGCGGGCCAGCGGGCTCAACCCGTGGGCGGCCCAGTCCAGCGGCGTCGACGCCAAGGGGATGATCGTCAAGACGATGCTGCTGAGCGGCGCGATCGCCGGCCTCGTCTACCTGCCCGAGCTCCTCGGCTTCGCCCACCGGTACTCGCTCGACTTCACCACCGGCCTCGGCTTCGCCGGCATCGCCGTCGCCCTGCTCGGGCGCAACCACCCGTTCGGCATGGCCGCGGCCGCCCTGCTCTTCGCCTTCCTGAGCAGCTCGGCCCAGATCCTCGACCTGAAGGACGTCCCGAAGGAGATCGTGGGGATCATGCAGGGCGTCATCCTCCTGTCGGTGGTCGTGGCCTACGAGGTGGTCCGCCGGGTGCGGGCCGCCGGCGAGGTGCGAGCCGCCGCCGAGCACGACGAGCGGCCGTCGGCGGTGGCGGCATGATCACCGCGCCCGACCGCACCGCCCGGCCCGGCACCAACCTGCCGCGCGTCCCCCGCTCCGTGCTCATCGTCGGCGGGGCGCTCCTCCTGCTCGCCGTGGTCCGCGTCCTCACCGGCGCCGACGACCTCACCTCGGCCGGCACGTTCAGCGCGTCGCTCCGCCTGGCCGTCCCGATCGCCCTGGTGGCGCTCGGCGGCGTCTACGCCGAACGCTCCGGCGTGGTCAACATCGGCCTCGAGGGGATGATGATCCTCGGCACCTGGTTCGGTGCGTACGGCGGCGTCCAGTGGGGCCCGTGGTGGGGCGTCGTGCTCGGGATCGTCGGCGGCGCCCTCGGTGGCGCCCTGCACGCCCTGGCGACGGTGACGTTCAACGTCGACCACGTCGTCTCCGGCGTCGCCATCAACATCCTCGGCGCCGCCGTGGCCCGGTACCTCTCCGTCATCGCCTACACCGGTGACGGCGCCATCCCCGGCGGCGGCGTCACCCAGTCGCCGAAGATCACCGGCCACATCGGGCAGGTCGACCTCCCGTTCCTGGCCGGGGGCCTCGGCACGCCCGACGTGCTGGGGCGGATCGCCCGGTGGCGGTGGTTCCTGATCTCCGACGTCGCCGCCGTGCTGCGCGCCCTCACCGGCGACCTGTCGCTGCTCACCGTCCTCACGTTCGCCCTGGTCGGGTTCAGCGTGTTCCTGCTGTGGCACACGGCGTTCGGCCTCCGCCTGCGCTCGGTCGGCGAGCACCCGACGGCGGCTGAGACGGTCGGCGTCGACGTCTACCGGATGAAGTACGTCGGGGTCATCGTCTCCGGCGCCCTGGCCGGCCTCGGCGGCGCCTTCCTCGTGCTCGAGCAGGGGAGCATCTACCACGAGGGCCAGACCGGTGGGCGTGGCTTCATCGGCCTGGCCTCCGTCATCTTCGGCAACTGGCGCCCGGTCGGCGCCGCGGCCGGCGCCATGCTCTTCGGCTTCGCCGACGCCCTCCAGCTCCGCAACTCGGAGGCCGTGCACGCCCTGCTCCTGTTCGTCGCCATCGCCGCCGGGCTGGGGGCGCTGTACGGGGCCTACAAGCGCCAGGTCGTCCGGACGGTGGTGCTCGGTGTCGTCGCCGCCGGCTTCGCGCTGTGGTTCGCCACCAGCGACGTGGTGCCGTCGCAGTTCGTGACGGCCACGCCGTACGTCGCCACCCTCCTGGTGCTCACCTTCGCCACCCAGCGGCTGCGCATGCCGGCCGCCGACGGCCAGCCCTACCGCAAGGGCCAATCCGGGTGACGCCCGACTGGGTCGGCCTGCGCCGGCTGGCCACCGAGGTGGCCGGACGCGCCTACGCGCCCTACTCGCACTACCGCGTCGGTGCCGCCGCCCTCGTCGACGACGGGCGGATCGTGCTCGGTTGCAACGTCGAGAACGCGTCGTACGGCCTGACGCTGTGCGCCGAGTGCGGGCTGGTGTCCGACCTGCACCGCAGCGGGGGCGGTCGACTCGTCGCCTTCGCCTGCGTCGGCGGCGACGACGCCCACATCGCGATGCCGTGCGGGCGGTGCCGGCAGCTCCTCTGGGAGGCCGGCGGTCCGCACCTCGAGGTGCTCACCGACGACGGCCCGGTGCCCATGTCGACCTTGCTGCCCCGGGCCTGGGACGACGGCGAGCTGCCCGCGTGAGCTTCAACGTCGTCGACCTCATCCGCTCGAAGCGCGACGGGGGCACGCTCACCGACGACGAGGTCCGCTGGTTCATCGACGCGTACACCGCCGGCGACGTGGCCGACGAGCAGGCCTCGGCCCTCCTCATGGCCGTCTTCTTCCGGGGCATGGCGCCGGGCGAGCTGGCCGCGTGGACGGCGGCCATGATCGGCTCGGGGGAGCGGCTCGACCTGTCGTCGGTGGGCCGGCCGACCGTCGACAAGCACTCGACCGGCGGGGTGGGCGACAAGGTCTCGCTCCCGCTCGTGCCGCTGGTGGCCGCCTGCGGCGCGGCCGTGCCCCAGCTCTCGGGGCGGGGCCTGGGCCACACCGGGGGCACGCTCGACAAGCTGGAGGCCATCGCCGGCTTCCGCGTGGCGCGGTCGAACGAGCAGGTGGTCGAGCAGCTCCGCACGATCGGCGCGGTGATCTGCGCGGCCGGCGACGGCCTGGCTCCCGCCGACCGCAAGCTCTACGCCCTGCGCGACGTCACGGCCACCGTCGAGTCGATCCCGCTCATCGCCTCGTCGATCATGTCGAAGAAGATCGCCGAGGGCACGGAGTCGCTCGTGCTCGACGTGAAGGTCGGCACCGGGGCGTTCATGGCCGACGAGGCCTCGGCCCGGCAGCTGGCCGAGACCATGGTGGGCATCGGCAACGCCCACGGCGTCCGCACCGTCGCCCTGCTGACCCAGATGGACGTGCCGCTCGGGCGCACCGCGGGCAACGGCATCGAGGTGGCCGAGTCGGTCGACGTGCTGGCCGGGGGTGGCCCGGCCGACGTGGTCGAGCTGACGCTGGCCCTGGCCCGGGAGATGGTGGCGCTGGCCGGGCTGGACGTCGATCCGGTCGTGGCGCTCGCCGACGGGTCGGCGCTCGCCACCTGGCGGGCCATGGTGGTGGCCCAGGGCGGCGACCCCGACGCCCCGTTGCCCGAGGCGCCCCACGTCGAGGTCGTCCGGGCGCCGGCGTCGGGGTACGTGACCCGGCTCGAGGCCCGGGGGCTGGGCGTGGCCGCCTGGCGGCTGGGCGCGGGCCGGGCCCGCAAGGAGGACCCGGTCAGCCCGTCGGCCGGGATCGTGTGGCACGCGACCGTGGGTGACCCGGTGGAGGAGGGCCAGCCGCTGCTCGAGCTCCGCACCGAGGACCCGTCCCGGGTCGGCGCGGCGATGGCGGCCCTCGACGGCGCCTGGGCGGTGGGCCCCGAGCCGGTCGAGCGGGGGCCGCTCGTCATCGACCGCATCGCCTGACGACCGATCTCGGGCACCGGGAATTCGTTCGACGCCCGGTGGGTTGGGAGCTAGAACGAGACGAGACCGTCTAGTCTCGTTTTCCACAGCTCGACCGTTAGGAAGCCATGTACGCAACGTATGAACGCCGGTGGTGGACCCTCGCCATCCTGTGCCTCAGCCTGGTGCTGATCGTCCTCGGCAACACCGTGCTCAACGTCGCCCTGCCCACCCTCCAGCGGGAGATCGGCGCCACCGCCACCCAGCTCCAGTGGATGGTCGACGCCTACTCCCTCGTCTTCGCCGGCCTCCTGCTCACCGCCGGTGCCCTGGGCGACCGCTTCGGCCGGAAGGGCTTCCTGTCCCTCGGCCTCACGATCTTCGGCCTCGCCGCCCTCGGCGCCACCCAGGCCACCGAGCCCTGGCACCTCATCGCGGCCCGGGCCGCCATGGGCATCGGCGCCGCCTTCGTGATGCCGGCCACGCTCTCGATCCTCACCAACGTCTTCCCGCCCCACGAGCGGGCCAAGGCCATCGGCATCTGGGCCGGCCTCGCCGGCGCCGGCGCCGCCATCGGCCCGGTGGCCGGCGGCCTCCTGCTCCAGCACTTCTCGTGGTCGTCGGTCTTCTACCTGAACATCCCGGTCGTGGTCGTCGGCCTCGTCGGCGGCGCCCTGCTCGTGCCGACCTCCAAGGACCCCGACGGCCATCCGCTCGACCCGGTCGGCGCCGTGCTGTCGATCGCCGGCCTCACCGCCCTGATCTACGCCGTGATCGAAGGCCCGAACCACGGCTGGCTCGGCAGCGAGACGCTCCTGACCTTCGGCCTGGCGATCGTCCTGCTCGGCGGCTTCGGCGTGTGGGAGCTCCGCTCGGCGAACCCGATGCTCGACCTGAAGTTCTTCCGGAACCCCCGGTTCAGCGCAGCCAGCGGGGCGATCATGGTCCAGTTCATGACCATGATGGGCATGTTCTTCGTGCTCACCCAGTACCTGCAGTTCGGGCGGGCCTACTCGGCGCTCTCCGCCGGCGTGCACAGCCTCCCCATGCCCATCGCCATGATGACGTTCGCCACGCTCAGCCCGAAGTTCGTCGAGCGGTTCGGCCCCCGCAAGATCGTCACGGTCGGGATGTCGACCACCGGGCTCGCCTTCGTCGGGCTCTCGATGCTCGACATCTCGTCGTCCTACGCGCTGCTCGCCGTGTTCCTGTTCTTCATCGGCGCCGGCGCCGGCCTGGTGATGCCGCCGTCGACCACGTCGATCATGTCGACCCTGCCCCTCGGCAAGGCCGGCGTCGGCTCGGCCGTGAACGACACGACCCGCGAGATCGGCGCCGCCCTCGGCGTCGGCATCATGGGCTCGGTCCTCGCCTCGGGCTACCAGTCGTCGCTCAAGTCGACCATCGCGGCCCTGCCGGCCGCCGCTCGGGAGCAGGCCAACACCGGCTTCGGCGAGGCGCTCCAGATCGCCCAGCGGCTCGGCGGCTCGGCCGGTGCTCGACTGGCCGACGCGGCGCGGGTCTCCTTCATCGACGGCATGCAGGTCTCGCTGTGGGTCGCCGCCGGCCTGCTGTTCGTCGGCGCCCTCGCGGTGAACCGGTCGTTCCCGTCGCACGCCCAGCCCCACCCCACGCCGACGTTCATCCCCGAGGAGGCCGACGTCGACGGCCCCGAGGCGCTCGAGCCGGTGGAGGTGTAGGGGTCGTGGGCCGTCCGTGTCGCTCCGAGGACACGATCCTCCAGGCGACGTTCGACCTGGTGGCCGAGCACGGCGTCGGCGGCGTGACCGTCGACGCCGTGGCGGCCCGGGCGGGCGTGGGGAAGCAGACCATCTACCGGCACTGGGGCTCGCGGGCCCACCTCATCCACGCCGCCATCTCGTGCATGGCGGTCGACGAGGAGGTGCCGGACACCGGGACCCTCCGCGGTGATCTCACGGTGATGCTCCAGCAGCTGGTCGACTTCCTCGGGCAGTCCGACGCCGGGCGGGTGCTGCCGTCGCTCATCGACGCGGCCGAGCGCGACGCCGAGCTGCACGAGCTGCGCCAGGTCCACATCGCCCAGCGGCGGGGGACGTTCGAGCACGTGCTGCGCCGGGGGATCGACCGGGGCGAGCTCGATGCCGGCACCGATCTCGACCTGGTCACCGACCTCCTGGTCGGGCCGTTCTTCTACAAGCGTCTGGTCTCGCAGCGGGCGGTGTCCACCGTCGACGTCGACAAGGTCCTCGACCTCGTCCTCCGCGGGGTGGGAGCATCGGCGCGTGCTGACGCCTGAGCAGCTGGCGAGCTGGGAGCGCGACGGGTTCCTCGTCGTGCCCGACTTCGTCGACGCCAGCGCCTGCGACGAGCTGCGGGCCCGGGCCGACGAGCTGATCGCGGCGGTCGACCTCGACGAGATCACGTCGGTCTTCACGACCAACGACCAGGCGCGGACCTCCGACGAGTGGTTCCTCACCTCGGGCGACCAGGTGCGGTGCTTCGTCGAGGAGGAGGACCACCGGGTCGTCAACAAGCTCGGCCACGCCATGCACGACCTCGACCCGGCGTTCGACCGGTTCTCCCGCAACCCCGACCTGGCCGCCGTGGCCCACGACGTCGGGCTGGTCGAGCCGCGGCTCCTGCAGTCGATGTACATCCTCAAGGCGCCCCACGTCGGCGGCGAGGTGACCCTCCACACCGACCACACGTTCTTGTGGACCGAGCCCCAGACCGCCACCGGGTTCTGGTTCGCGCTGGAGGACGCCACGCTGGAGAACGGCTGCCTGTGGGCCCTCCCCGGCGGCCACCGCCTGCCGGCCCGGAAGCGCTTCCGGCGCGACGGCGCCGGCGGCACCACGTTCGACGTGCTCGACCCCGAGCCGTACCCGACGGCGGGCGAGGTCCCGCTGCCGGCGACCAAGGGCACGCTCGTCGTGCTGCACGGGCTGCTCCCGCATCGCAGCGACGCCAACCGGTCGGCGCGGAGCCGGGCGGCCTACACGCTGCACTGCGTCGACGCCGGAGCCGACTACCCGGCCGACAACTGGCTCCAGCGGTCGCCGTCGCTCCCGCTACGCGGCTTCGGGACCCCGGGGACGGTGGTCGGGGCCACGCCAGCGTAGGAGGGCGACCAGGAGGGCGGCCTCCTCGTCCTCGCTGAACTGGACGTCGTCGACCATGCCGTCATCCGGCGCGGCGTCGTCGAACATGGCGGCAGCTGTGTCCGTCATCACACGAAAGACGCCCGGCAGCACCTTTTCGTTCCCTCAACCGGTGAGCCAGGCGTCGATGCCTGCCTCGGCCGTGCGCTTGAGGGGATCGGGGGCGGCGCTGGCCCGGATCGACGTGCGGGCGATGGCGGCCACGGCCGCCTCGTCGAGGGCGAAGGCCCGGCGGACGGCGTCGTACTCGTCGAGCAGGCCGGCCCCGAACAGGAGGGGGTCGTCGGTGTTGAGCGAGACGTTCACGCCGGCGGCGAGGAGCTGGCCCACGCCGTGCTCGGCGATCGACGGGTAGAGGCCGAGGATGACGTTCGAGGTGGGGCAGACGTCGCAGGTGGTGCCCTCGTCGGCCAGCCGGCGCACGAGCTCGGGGTCCTCGACGGCCCGCACGCCGTGACCGAGTCGGTCGGCGCCGAGCAGGTCGAGCGCGCCACGCACCGATTCGGGCCCGGCGAGCTCGCCGGCGTGGGGCGCCGAGAGGAGCCCGGCCTCCTGGGCGATGCGGAACGCCTCGACGAAGAGGTCGGGTGGGCGTCCCGCCTCGTCGTTGGCCAGGCCGAACGTGGTGACGCCCTGCCCGGCCCGGGACGCGGCGAGGCGCGCCATGCGCTCGGCGGCCACCGGGCCGTCGGTCCGGTCGGCGGCCACCACGAGGCCGATGCCGACGCCGGTGGCCGTGGTGGCGGCCCGGGCCGCCTCGATGGTGAGGTCGAGGGTGGCCTCGTCCGAGCCGAACCGCTCGAACCACAGCGGCGGGTAGACGTGCAGCTCGAGCCACACGACGCCGTCGTCGACGGCGTCCTCGGCCGCCTCCCGCAGCAGGCGGTGGACGTCCCCGGGGGTGCGGAGGCACTCGGTGGCTGCCTCGTAGACCCGGAGGAACTCGTCGAACGACGTGAAACCGCTGAGGGGCGGGAGCGGGATGCCGTGCTCGGCGGCCAGGTCGTGCAGGGTGGCCGGCCGCATGGCGGCCTCCAGGTGGAGGTGGAGGTGGGCCTTGGGCAGCTCGGCCAGGAGCTTCATCGGGCTGGTCGCCACATCGGGGTCATGTAGACGTCGTCGGCCGCGTCGACGTCGATGCGGCCGGTGACCTCGAAGCCGTGGCGCTCGTAGAGGCTGATGTTCCGCGGGTTGCTCGACTCGAGGTAGGCCGGGTGGTGCGACTCGTCGACGACGGCGAGCGACGCGGTGAGGAGGGCCGACCCGAGGCCCTGGGCCCGGCGGTCGGGGATGGTGGCCAGCACGCCGAGGTACCAATGGGGTTCGGTGGGATGGGCCGCCTCCACCGCCGCGCCCATCACGGCCAGCCGGCCGAAGTCCTCGTCGGTCGTCGGTGCCACCGTCATGGCGGTGAAGAAGCGGTCGAGGTGGGCGTCGCCCAGGTCGCCCTGGCTCGGCGGCCGCCAGGCGGCCGCCGCCCCCTCGGTGGCCCAGGTGCTCCCCGGCGGGATGAAGTCCTCGCCGAGGAGGAACGTGAACATCGCGGTGAGCTTCTCGACCCGGCCCGGGTCGCGGAAGACCCAGGAGAGCACGGGGTCGTCCTCGAAGCCGAGGCCGAACACCCGCCCGATGGCAGGGGCGTCGCCCGGGACGGCCAACCGGATCTCGGTCACCGCACCAGTCTCGTCGCCCGGGGCTACGCGGCGGGGGACTCCACGAGGCCGACCTCGAACCAGATGGTGGTCGTGCCGAGCTCGGCGTCGACCTCGGTGCCCCACGAGTCGCTGAGCTCCTGGAACAACGTGTCCCGCAGCTCGTCGAGCTCGGATGTGGCCGGGCCCGTGCTGCGGTAGCGCACCGACACCCGGGCGACGACGTCCTCGATGTCGACCCGGAGCCGCCACGGCTCGGTCGAGCTGCGCAGCGCGCTCGACACGGCCTCGTTGGCCAGCAGCAGCACGGTGTCGAGCGTCGCCTCGGAGACGTCGGTGAGCAAGGCGAGGGCGAGCTGGTGCCTGGCCAGGGGCACTGCGGTGGCATCGGCCGGGAGCCGATCCTCCACGAACGCGATCACCGATCCACTCCGCCGCCGGCCATGCCCCACGCTACCGAAGGTCGGCGCCGCTGTCTCAGCGCCCCTGCCACGTCGGGGTGCGCTTCTCGAGGAAGGCGCCCACGCCCTCCCGCACGTCCTCCGAGGCCATGAGGCGGGCGTGGGCGGCGTGGCTGCGGGCCCACAGCGGCTCCTCGTCGCCGGCCACGACGTGGTTGACCAGGGCCAGCGACTCGCGGATGGGGAGGGGCGCGTTGGCGATCACCCGCTCGGCCAGGGTGATCGCCTCCGCTCGGGCCCGGCCCGGCTCGGTGAGCACGTTGACGAAGCCGAGGCGCTCGGCCCGCTCGGCGGTGAGCCCGTCGCCGGTGAGGAGCAGCTCGCGGGCGACGTTGGGCGGGAGCATCCGGGCGCTGCGGAAGGCGCCGCCGAAGTCGGGCATCAGGCCCCGCTTCACCTCGGGCAGGCCGAACCACGCCGTCGTCGACGCCACCACCAGGTCGCACGAGAGGACGAGCTCCATGCCGCCGCCCACGGCCGGGCCCTCGACGGCGGCGATCAGCGGCTTGGTCCGCTGCCGGCGCACCAGCCCGACCTCGCCCCCTCGCTCGGTCGGCTCACCCGGGCCCACGGCCAGGTCGACGCCGGCGGAGAAGACGGTGGCGGTGCCGGTGAGGACGCCGCACCAGAGGTCGGGGTCGTCCTCCAGCTCGTTCATGGCGGCATCGATGCCTGCCGTCACCTCGGCGTTCAGCGCGTTGCGCTTCGGCTCCCGCTGGATGGACACGATCTGGATGCGCCCGTGGCGCTCGACCTCGACGGACATCCGACGAATATACGATCCCGCGATGGACCTGGGGCTGGGCGGTGCGACCGCGGTCGTCAACGGCGGGTCGAAGGGGATGGGTCGGGCCGCGGCCGAGTGCCTGGCCGGCGAGGGGGCCAAGGTCGCCGTGCTGGCTCGGACCCGCTCGGCGCTCGACGAGACGGTGGACGCGCTCCTGGCCGCCGGCAGCCCGGACGCCGTCGGCATCCCGACCGACCTCACCAGCGACGACGACGTGCGCGCCGCCTTCGACCAGGTGGGGGAGCGGTGGGGCGCGCTCAACGTCCTCGTGAACGCGGCCGGGCCGGTCGAGGTCGGCGTGCGGCCGTTCGAGGAGCTCGACGACGCCGAGTGGCTGGCCACGTTCGACATCGGCGTCCTGAGCGCGGCGCGCTGCATCCGGGCCGGGCTCCCGCTCCTCCGGCGGGCCGAGTGGGCCCGGGTGGTGAACGTTTCGGCCCACTCGACGAAGCGCCAGTCGCCGACGCTGGTCGCCTACACCGCAGCCAAGGCGGCCATGACGAGCCTGAGCAAGAACCTGTCGCTGTCGCTGGCGCCCGACGGGATCCTGGTGAACACCGTGTCGCCCGGCTCGTTCCTGTCGCCCGGGATGCGGGGCTACCTGGCCGCCCTGCCGCCCGAGCGGGGCGTCGACCCCGACTCGCTGGAGGACGCCATGCGCGTGATGGTGGAGGACTTCCACCACCCGGCCCACCTGCCCCGCGCCGGCGACCCGAAGGAGATCGGCCCAGTGATCGCCTTCGTCGCGTCCAGGCGCAACAGCTACATGACCGGCGCCAACATCAACGTCGACGGCGGCAGCGACTTCACCTGAGCCGCGCGTCCACCCACGCACCGATGCGGGCGATCGAGGCGTCGGCCTCGGGCAGCCGGCCGGCGTGGCCCAGCCAGGTGTGGAAGGCGCCGTCCACGATGTCGAGCTCGGCGTCGATCCCCGCAGTCGTGGCCCGCTCGGCCAGGTCGATGCTGTCGTCGAGGAGCGTCTCGCCCGGGCCGACGAGCACCAGCATCGGCGGCAGGCCGGCGAGGTCGGCGAACCGGGGGGAGGCCAGGGGGTCGCGCTGGTCGGCGCCCTGGAGGTAGAGGTCGGCGAAGCGGCCGATGTCGTCGAGCCGGGAGAACGGGTCGGTGTCGCGGTTCGTGCGGTGCGAAGCGCTGCCGGCCGTCAGGTCGGTCAGCGGGGACGCCAGCACGAGCGCGGCCGGTTGGTCGATGCCGAGGTCGCGCAGGCGGAGGCTCAGCGAGAGGGCGAGCGTGCCGCCAGCCGAGTCGCCGAGCACGACGATGCGGCTCGGGTCGGTGCCCTGGTCGAGCAGCCATCGGTAGGCCGTGACGCAATCGTCGATCGCCGCCGGGAACGGGTGCTCGGGCGCCAACCGGTAGCCCACGACGAGGGCCCGACCGCCGCACGCCGCCGCCACCCGGGCGCCCTGCTCCCGGTGGGTGTCGATGCCGCACAGCACGAACCCGCCGCCGTGGAGCTGCAGCACCACCGGGTCGTCGCCGGCGGCGCCGAACCACGCCCACTCGCACGGCACCCCACCGGCGTCCACCGGTGTGGCCCGCAGGCCCTCGGGCCACGATGCCGTCGGGTCGCCGCCGGCCGCGGCACGCCACTCGTCGACGCTCATCCCCGTGCTCGACGGCAGCGACCTCAGCATCGACTGGATGGCGTGGCTCTCCGCACTGGGCACGACCGGCACCGTACGGACCGCAGGTTTCGGCGCCGTGAACGAGCTCAGGCGGCGAGTTGCCCGAGCAACGTGTCGGGTGGCTGCGTCATGTATTGGCGGCCGCGTGGGTCGGTCATGACGTAGGTGCCGTCGGCGAGGAGCTGGTTGGTCCAGCCGGGTTTGTGGATGAGCTTGTGGTGTCTTCGACACAGCAGGACCAGGTTCGACAGGTCGGTGTTGCCGTGTTTGAGCCATTCGATGACGTGGTGGACGTCGGCGTGTTCGGCGGGGCAGTCGCAGCCGTAGGCCCGGCAGTGCTTGTCGCGGAGCACGGTGAGGTTGAACTGGTCGTCGGGGACCGTTCTGGTGTCTCGTCCGAGGTCGAGGATCTTGGAGGCGGCGTCGACGAACACGCGTTGCGCGGTGCAGTCGCAGAGGATCCGTTCGACGGTCGAGGTGGGGAGCGGACCACCACCGTGGAGCAGGTCTCCGTGCACGTGGCCGTCGCCATCGACTCGAACGACGAGGTCGACATGCGGTCGGCGCCGGCCGTGCTGCTTGGCGCCCCGGTGGTCCAAGAAGAACTGGTGCACCCGGGTCGCGGCGTCGGCGCGGCGTTCGGCCGGGGTGCGGTCGTCGTCCTCGCAGGTGTCGTCGGCCAGGGCGACGCGGATCGCGGTCTCGATCACGGTGCCGTCATCCGCGTCGAAGCTGCCGGTGGTCTCGACCCGCCCGGCGAGGGTGCGTGACACGTGCAGGGTGCTGGCCGGTTCGGGGGCTTCGATGTCGTCGAGCTCGGCTTGGGCTCGGCGGCGCCACTCCTGCATGGCGGTCACGGTGTCGACCATCGTGAGCGGGGCGAGGAGGGGGACCAGCTCGTCTTCGCACTGGGCGAAGCGGGCGGCGGTGCGCTCGTTGAGGTTGGCCAGGATCACCTGGACCTGACCACCCGACAGCAGGCCGGACTCCCACGCCGACCGCGTGGCCGGCAGGGAGCGGAGCCGGCGGCCCGTCTTGGTGAACGACGCCGCCATGTTCCTCGTCATCCGACCGAACGTGCGCAGCCAGCCCGGCATCGACGTCGCGCCGTCGACCTCGTAGAGGTTCGCGGTGTCGATCTCGGTGCCGAGGTGGTTGACCCTCGCCTGGAGCCGATCGGCGATGGACAGCACCTCGGCCAGGACGTCGGTGTCCACGGGCAGGTCGAGGGAATCGACCGCTGCTGTCAGGGCGTCCAGTTCGCCGGACATGTCCCAATCGTACACATGTTCGATGCCGTGAGCAACCGAAAGGACCGAAAAGTCAGGAAGATGACCCTGGCCTGGCTGGGCGTCGGAGGACGTTCGCTCGGGCGGCCGGACTGCTGAGTCCGCCCCTCCTGTTTCTGCGGAAAGACGAAGGACGCTCCGAGGGGACGACCTGGGCGCGCCGGACCTGATGCTCCCCGAACCGGCGACGGATTGACATCAAAAATGGTGTCAATCCGTCGCCGGTTCGAGCGCGGGACTCGGGCGCGCCCAACG
>JAODBP010000098.1 GCA_025464025.1 Actinomycetes bacterium
CGCTCCGAGATCTCCAGCTCCTCGGCCACCTGTCCAGCGGTGACCTGGCCCTTGGTCTGGAGGAGCATGAGGAGGGCGACGAGGCGATCGGCTCGCATGTCCGCAGCTTCGCATCCAAACAGGACAGGACGTGGCCAGGTTCATGCTTCTGGTCACGCCGGCGTCGAGATGCCGACGTCAGCGTGACCAGAAGGGATCAGCCGAAGGAGGCGAGGCCCCGCCGGCGCACGATCGACAGCCCGACGATCCCGACGGCGAGGGCACCGGCGATCTCGGATGCCGATGCGAACCACGAGAACAGGGCGGCGTGCTCGTCGACGAACGAGTCGCTGAGCGAGCTCCAGTGCGGCAGCCAGTGGGCGGCGAGGAACCCGAGGGCCAGCGGGAACCCGGCGCACGCTGCGAGCAGCGGCGCCTGGCGGTGACGGGTGAGGATCAGCGTGATCACCACCACCTGCAGCACCAGGGCCAGGTTGCCGGCCCAGTAGAGCTGCTCCGTGATCGACGTCTGCCCCCGACGCAGGTGGTCGAACAGGTGGATCGCACTGCCGGCGGCGAAGAGCCACCCGGCCAGCACGAGCCGCCTGTCGTCGTTCACCGGCGGGAGAAGAGCCGCAGGACGTACCAGAACAGGAGCATCACCGAGGCGAAGAGCTGGACCGACGCCCCGACGTAGGCCTCCTCCGGGTAGCGCCGGAGGATCGTCTGGGTCTGGTAGAGGATCGAGACGCCGGCCAGGCCGATCATGGCCAGCGAGAACCACACGCCGAGGTCGAGGCCGAACAGCAGGCCCGAGACGATCAGCACCAGCGCCATGATCCCGCCCCACATCACGACGGGGCGCAGGAACGACAGGTCCTTGCGGGTGATCAGGCCCACCACGCTGAGCCCGGCGAAGCCGAGGGCGGTGACGAAGGCGGCAGCCCCGACGGTGGCGGTGCCGCCACCACCCTCGTTGAACACGTAGTAGAGGAACGGGGCGAAGATCAGCGCCTCGCCGGCCGCCATGCCGAACAGGCCGGCGTACTGGCGGGAGTGGTTCGTCAGGTCGTGGGCGGCCTGGGTGGCCATCCAGTTGATGACCATGAAGGCGCCGAGGATGAGGAACCAGGCGGCGCTGGCACCGGAGATGAAGTCGTAGATGCCCTTCGCCGCGCCGGTGGCGAACAGCAGCGTCTCGAACATCACGAAGGCGACCACCGCACCGAGGAGGTGCTGGTACACCTTCACCAGGAAGTCGCCGCGGGCCCGGTCGTCGAGCGTGGCGACGGAGTTCGGGAGGGCAATCGTCTGGGCCATCGGGCGGGCTCCTCGTTCAGGCGGTGCGCGAACGGTACCGCTGCCGGGTGAACGACCAGTAGTCACCACGGGTTCCCACCACACTGGTGCGGTGCTGAAGCTCCGGCGGCCGAACGAGGCCTGGCTGCGCGACCTCGCCGAGCGGGAGCGGGATCGCCCGTTCACCTACGAGCCCGTCGGGGCCAGCGCCACCGACGAGTGGCCACCCGGCTTCCGCCACGACCACTGGAAGGTCGAGCTCGGTACCGGCGACGAGACCTTCGAGCGGGCCGTCGCCGGGCTCCAGCACTGGCTGCCCCAGCGGAGCTCGGGCTTCGCCGTCGGCTTCGACGGCCTCGTCGAGCCGGGGCGGACCGTGGCCATCGCCGCTCCCCTGCCCGTCGGCTTCGTCATCGTGACGGCAAGGATCATCTACGTCGAGGTCGAGCCCGACCGCTACGCCTGGGCCTACGGCACGCTGCCGATCCACCCCGAGGTCGGCGAGGAGCGCTTCGCCGTGGTGCGGCGGGGCGACACCGTGTGGTTCGAGGTCAGCGCCTTCTCCAAGATCATCGACCCGCTGGGCCGGCTGGTGAAGCCGCTCGCCCGGTCGATCCAGGTCAGGGCCAACCAGCGCTACCTCGACGCCATGGTGGCCGACCAGCAGTCCTCGCTCTAGGACCAGCAAGACTCGGGAGATGCGTCGACTGGCTGCGGCCGTGCTCGCCCTGCTGGCACTGAGCGCGTGCGGGGGATCCGACGATGCCGCCGCGCCGGCCAGCACCACCACCACGTCGACGCCGACGGCGTGCATGGGCGAGGCAACCATCCCCGACGGGGCACCCCACCAGACGATCGGCGACGTCGACGGTGACGGCAAGGACGACACGGCCTACCTCGACGGCATGCCGGGCGGGGAGATCACGTTCGGCATCGTCACGGCCGAGGGCGGCGGCTCGAGCGTCCCGTTCGACAGCGCCAGCCCGGTCGAGCGCCGGGCCCTGACCGTGAACGCCGACGAGCGGGGGCCCACCGAGGTCCTCCTCAGCGACGGCCGCTCGGTGCAGCTCCTCGCCTTCGTCGGTTGCCGGCTCCGCGCCGTGCACGACGTCGAGGGCAAGCCCTACACGTTCGACCGGGGCTTCACCGGCAACGGCACCGGCGTCGGGTGCGTCGATGCCGACGGCGACGGGAAGCGCGACCTCGTCGGCCTGAAGCTCGAGGGCAGCGAGGGCGACCGCGTCGGCTGGAGCCGAACGATCGTCGAGCTCGACGGCGCCACCGCCCGCAACGGCGAGACCGACAGCGGCACCTACGAGCGCCCCGCCGACGCCGCCGCCATCGACCTCCTGTCGCAGGTCACGTGCGGCCAGGAGACCCTGGCCGACGGCCTGGCCGTGGTCGAGTGACCCGGCCCGGCCGCCGGCCTCGGGTCAGGTCCTGAACGTCACCCGGCGGATGTCGAGGACGTCCCGGCCGGGGACGACGGTGACCTTGCTCCACTCGTCGTCACCGGTCGAGCCCTCGATGGTCGTGCGGCGCAGGTTCGGCACTGGCGAGGACAGGTGGTAGAGCGCCAGCCACTTCGAGCCGGCGGCCAACGGCGTGTCGGTGTTGGCCACGTGGCTGTCGCCGTTGAAGAGGTAGACGGGTCCGTCGAAGCTCGCCGCCTCGTGGGCGATCGCCTTCACGATCGACTCGAACCCGAAGACGTCGGCGTAGCTCGGCGTCGGGATCGTCACGTCGAACATGTCGGCCTGGGTGAGGATCACGACAGCCCGGTCGTGGTCGTCGCGGGCCCGGTCGAACGTGTCCCGGATGAGCGCCACGTCGGCCGCCGTGCGGCCCAGCACCTCGTTGACCTGCTCGGGCGTTGGCGTCGTCTTGCCCGTCCACGGCGCCAGGCTGTCGTTGCTGCCCACGATGTGGGGCACGGCGAAGGCGACGCCGGCCCGGGTGAACGAGACGTTCTCGACGTAGCCGTCGGCCGCCTGCGAGTCGACGCGCACCGGTTGCACGCCGAGCGTTCGGCCCGGCGTCGGGAAGAACAGGCTGCGGAGGGCGGCCAGCCGCTCGAGCGGGTCGTACCCGCCGTTGTTGGCGCGGTGACAGTCGGTCCACTCGTTGTCGCCGGGGGTGTAGACGAACGGGTCCTCGACCTTGTCGAACTGCTGCTTCACCCAGGTGAAGTACCCGTCGGAGCACAGCGAGGAGCCGCTCTTGATGTCGCCGAGATGGCTGACGAGCTGGACGTCGGGGTCGGCGTTGAGCTCCCCGAGTCGCGACGGGAACTCCCCGATCTGGGCGTCGCCGTACGGGATGTCGCCGATCACGGCGAACGTGAACGATCTCTCCTTCTTGCCCTCGCCGTCGTCCTTGGCCGACGCCGTGCTGCCGCCCACCGCCATCGCCGTGCCCGCCAGCACGGCCATCGCCGCTGCGGCTCGGAGCCACCTGCCTCGCATGCTTCCTCCTCGGGTTGAAGTCCCGAGGAGCCTCCGTCAGCTCGGTGAACCGTTCGGCACGACCACCCGACCAGCGGGTGAACCGACGGCCAAGCTTCAGGTCAGCCCGGCTGGTTGCCGACGATCGACACGAACGACACCATCTCGCCCGGGTAGCCCCCGAGGTTGTGGATCAGGGCCTTGCCCCGCGAGACGTCGATCTGGCGCTCGTCGCCGGCCTCGCCCCGGAGCTGGAGCCACGCCTCGTAGTGCATGCGCAGGCCCGACGCCCCGACCGGGTGGCCGAAGCTCTTGAGGCCGCCGTCGGGGTTCACCGGCAGGTCGCCGTGGAGGTCGAACGCCCCGTCGAGGACCTCCTTCCACGCCGCGCCGCGCTCCGAGAACCCGAGGTCCTCCATGAGCACGAGCTCGGTGGGCGTGAAGCAGTCGTGCACCTCGGCCATGGCCAGCTCGGTGCGCGGGTTGGTGATCCCGGCCTGGGCGTAGGCGTCGGCCGCGCACCGGACGATCTCCGGGAACGTCGTGTAGTCGTAGGCCGGGTCGAGCAGCGTGCCGCCGTCGCCGGCGACGAGCGACAGCGCCTTGATGAAGATCGGCGTGTCGGTGTACTTGTAGGCGTCCTCGGCCCGCACGACGATCGCCGCCGCCGCACCGTCGGCCACGCCGGCGCAGTCGAACACGCTGAGCATGCCGGCCACGGTCGGCATGCCGCAGATCTGCTCGACGCTCATCTCCTTGCGGAACTGGGCCTTCGGGTTGCGGGCGCCGTTGAAGTGGTTCTTGCTGGCGATGCGGGCGAGGACCTGCTTCACCTGGTCGTCGTCGATCCCGAACTTCTTGCCGTAGGCCGGGGCGACCATCGAGAACATGGCCGCCGCCGTGAGCGTGCGGTTGGTCCCGTCGGTGGGGATCGGGAAGGCGTTGAGGCCCTGGAAGCCGGAGTCCTTCACCTTCTCGCCGCCGACGGCCATGGCCACGTCGTAGGCGCCCGAGGCGACGGCGTAGGCCGCGTTGCGGAGCGCCTCGGAGCCGGTGGCGCACATGTTCTCGAGCCGGGTGATCGGCTTGTCACCGACGTGGATGGCGCGGGCGAGGCCGATGCCGGACATGGCCGACTGGGCCGTGCCGAACCAGTAGGCGTCGATGTCGTCGGGGCCCATGCCGGCCGAGGCCCAGGCCTCGTCGGTGGCCGCCTTCAGGAGGTCGTCGAGGCCCTGGTCGAAGTGCTCGGCGAACTTGGTGCAGCCCATGCCGACGATCGCAACGCGGTCCTTGATCCCATGGCTGCTCATCGCACCAACCTCGCCTTCCAGAAGTAGTTGTGGATCCCGTCAGCAGTGAACAGGCGGCGGAAGGTCATCTCCACCTTCTTGCCGATCGCCACCTCGGCCACGTCGACGTCGGTGAGCTCGAGCGGCTGGCGCTCGCCGTCCTCGAAGTCGACCACGGCGAACACGACCGGCGGGCTCTGCGAGTACGCCAGGCGATCGACGGTGAACGTGGTGATGGTGCCGACCACCTCGGCGTGACCGCCGAAGCCGAACTTCCAGTCGGTGGTGCGGCCGGCGGCCGACGACGAGATCCGCGACGGCTCGGGGCGGTTCGGCGGCTGCACCGGGAGCATCCCGCGCCAGGCGAGGAACTTGCCGTACGGCACCGGCGAGCCGGCCTCGGCCTGGGCCGCCACGGGGCGGGCGGCGGTGAAGCCGGCGATGGCGTCGGTGGCCTTGAACAGGAGCACGTCGGCACCGTCGGCCAGGGAGACGAGGGCGACGACCTGACCGGGTGTGGCGTCGTCGAGGGCGGCGCCGAGCAGGAGGCCCGGGGCGGCCGAGCCGGTGTAGCCGACGGTGGCGGCGAGGTCGCCGACCAGCTTGTCGCCGGCGCCGATCTTGCGGCCGAAGGCGGTGACGGCCCGACCATGGGCGCCGGTGACGACGATGCGATCGACCTGGTCGGCGCTGAGGCCGGCGGCCTTCAGGGCCTCGTTCCACGCCTGCTCGCCGGCCGGCACGTACTGGGTCTCGCCGAATCGCTCCTCCCACACCTTGGAGCGCACGTCGCCCGGCGTGCGCCAGCGGTCGGTGAACTCGTGGGTCGAGGTGCCGACGCCGAGCAGCTCGGCGATGACGGGGCCGTCGCCGACCAGCACGGCGGCCGCGCCGTCGCCGCCGTTGGCCTCGTCGGCCGAGCCCGGGAGCCCGGTGCGGATGTCGGCCGTGACGACCAGCGTCGGCGGGCCCGAGGTGAGGGCGGCGCGCAGGGCGGCCACGCCGGAGCGCACGGCGCCGCCGAAGTCGGCGGCCACCACGCTGCTGTCGAGGCGAAGGGCGGCGTGGATGGCGTTGGCGTTGGTCTTGTCGAGGTAGGCCGGGGCCACCGTCGAGAACCACAGCGCCTGGGGGGCCACGTCGGGCCCGGCCCGCAGGGCGAGGCGGGCCGCCTCGACGCCCATCGTGGTGGTGTCCTCGTCGTAGGAGGCGACGGTGCGGGTCCCCTTGCCGCCACCCGTGCCGGCCACCGCGGCGATCTGGGAGCGGTCGAGGCGCCGGTGGGGGAGGTAGGCCCCGTAGCTCAAGATGCCGGGCATGCGGCGAGCATACGAGCGTTTCTGACGGCGCGTCACATTTCGTCGTACAGTGCCGACATGCGCCTCGGAGACGTCGCCAACGCGGAAGCGGCCAAGTACGGGAAGCCCCTCGACGGCATCCGGATCCTGGCGCTGGAGCAGATGCAGGCGCTGCCGTTCGCCACCCAGCTGCTGGCCCGCCTGGGCGCCGAGGTCATCAAGGTCGAGAGCCCGAACGGGGGGGACTCCGGCCGGGCCGCGCAGCCCGGCTTCCCCGATCCGCAGGGCCGCAACGTCGGCGCCACGTTCTCCCGCAACAACTTCAACAAGCGTTCGATCTGCGTCGACCTGAAGAACCCGGCCGGCAAGCAGCTCATCCTCGACATGGCACCGAAGTTCGACATCGTCGCCGAGAACTTCAAGAGCGGAGCCCTCAAGAAGATGGGGCTCGGCTACGAGGACATCGCCGCCGTGCACCCCGGCGCCGTCTACGTGTCGATCTCCGGGTTCGGCTCGTCGCCCTCGCCGTACTCGAGCTGGCCGGCGTACGCCTCGGTGGTCGAGGCCATGTCCGGCCTCTACGACTACACGTTCGCCGACACCATGCCCCCGGTCCCCTCGCCCATGGGCGCCCTGGGCGACACGGCCACCGGCATGTTCGCCGTCATCGGCATCCTCGCCGCCCTCCGCCACCGCGACGTCACGGGCGAGGGCCAGCACGTCGACGTCGCCATGCTCGACACCATGGTCTCGATGGGCGACCTCGTGCCCAACTTCTACTCACTCGGCGTGGGCCGGGGCGAGCACCGCAAGACGGCGATCATGGACTCCTTCCGGGCCAACGACGGCTGGTTCGTCCTCCAGGTCGTCCGGGAGCACCAGCTCGTCCGCCTGGCCGAGCTGGTCGGCCACCCCGAGTGGATCGACGACCCCCGCTTCGCCGAGCGCAGCAACTGGTGGAAGCAGATCGAGTCCGACGTCCGGCCGGCCATCGACACCTGGGCGGCGGACAAGACCCGCCTCCAGGCGTGCGAGGCGCTCAGCGCCGCCGGCCTGGCCGCCGGCCCGTGCTTCCGCGACGCCGAGATCATCGTCGACCCGCACGTGCAGGCCCACAACATGCTGGTCGAGCTCGACCGGCCCGACGGCGGCCGGCCCGTGCTCGTGCCCGGCAACCCGATCAAGATGTCCAAGGTGGCCGAGGGCCCCGAGACCCGGGTGCCGTGGCTCGGCGAGCACACCGACGAGGTGCTGGCCGAGGAGCTCGGCCTCTCACCCGACGAGCTGGCCGAGCTCCACGAGTCCGGCGCTGTCGCGTGAGCGCAGCGAGCGCTGACGACCGCGCGAGCGCCAGCGAGCCGGGCGTCGATGGGTCCGGGGCGCAGCCCCGCACAAGAGTCGCGTAGACCTACCTCTTCTTCGATCCTGGGGGGATCCACATGCCGCAAGAGCCGACCGACGTCCCGCGCATCGACGACTGGAACCGCCTCCTCGACGGCCGGGTCGCGGTCGTCACCGG
>JAODBP010000104.1 GCA_025464025.1 Actinomycetes bacterium
AGTGGTCCTCTCTGGAAGTTCAGCCGTGGAGGCCGCGGCCCGTGAGGGACAGCACGGTCTCGCCGAAGAGCTCGGACAGTGACGGGTGAGGTTGGATGAACGCCGCCACCTCGTCGACGGTCGCCTCCCAGTTGACGGCCAGGTAGCCCTGGCCCAGCTGCTCGGTGACCCAGGGACCCACCATGTGCACGCCGAGGATGCGCCCGGCCCGCCCGTCGGGGGTCTTCTCGGCGATGACCTTCACCAGGCCGTCGGTGTCGTTGATGATCCAGGCCCGGGCGTTCGACTTGTAGGAGTGCTTGGACACCACCACGTCGAACCCGGCCTCCTTGGCCGACTCCTCGGAGTGGCCGGCGAAGGCGACCTCGGGCCTGCAGTAGATGGCCCACGGGACCTTGTCGTACATGATCGGCAGGGGTCGCTCGCCGAGGATGTCCTTGATGGTGACGATGGCCTCGGCGAAGCCCACGTGGGCCAGCTGCGGGGTGGCGATGAGGTCGCCCACCGCCCACACGCCGGGCACCGTGGTGCGGCACGTCTCGCCCACCTTGACGAAGCCCCGCTCATCGACCTCGACGCCGGTGCCGTCGAGCCCGAGGCTCTCCGACAGCGGGCGGCGGCCGACCGACACGATGACCCGCTCGACCTCGAGCGGCTCGCTGCCCTCGATGAGGACCTTGGTGGTGGTGTCACCCGGCTGGTGGCCGGTGATGCGCACGCCGGTGCGGACCTCGATGCCCCGCTTCTTGAACGAGCGGGCCACCACGTTGGTCACGTCGGCGTCGCAGCCGGGGAGGATCTTGGGCAGCCCCTCCAGCACCGTCACCTGCACCCCGACGTCGGCCAGGGTCGAGGCGAACTCGCACCCGATGGCGCCGCCGCCGATGACGGCGGCGGTGCGGGGCAGCTCGGGCATCGACAGCACCTCGTCGGAGGTGAGGATGAACTTCCCGTCGACCTCGAAGCCGGGGATGGTGCGGGGCACCGAGCCGGCGGCCAGCACGATGTTGGTGCCCTCGAGCGTGGTCTTCCCGTCGGGCCCGTCGACCTCGACCACGCCGTTGCCCTTGAACGTGCCGGTGCCGGGGACGATCGTGACCTTGCGACCCTTGATGGTGGCCTCGAGGCCCTTCCACTGGGTGTCGACGACCTGCTGCTTGCGGGCCATCGCCGTCGACCAGTCGATCGTCGGGGTGCCGCCGGTGTTGACGCCGAAGGTGGCCGACTCGGACACCGTGCGGAACACGTGCGCCGTCTCGAGCAGCTCCTTCGCCGGGATGCAGCCCCGGTGGAGGCAGGTGCCGCCGACCTTCTCCTTCTCGACCAGGGCGATGTGCAGGCCGGCGGAAGCTCCGTAGAGAGCGGTGGCATAGCCGGCCGGGCCACCACCGATCACGACGACGTCGAACTGCTCGGACACCACTACCTCCTGGTCGTGCTCACCCTACCGGCGTCTGGGCACGGGTCAGACGGCCGCGCAGGCGGGCCCGTCCGGCGGCCGACAGGAGGGGTCGTTCGACCACGACGTAGGAGAGCCACCCGACCAGCAGGGCGGCCGGGACGACGATCGCGACCCGAGCCGGCGCGCCCAGGTCGGGGTGGGTGCGGTGGAGCTCGGCGACGAGCGGGACGTGCCAGAGGTAGACCGAGTAGGAGATCCGGCCGAGCCACTCGAGCGGCCGGGCCTCGAGCAGCGGGCGGAGGATCCCGCCCCGCGCGCACGCGGCCGCTGCCACCAGCGCACCGGCACTGAGGCCGACGACGGTGAGCCCCCACGTGTAGGGGGTGCGCTCGGTCGAGAACGCCATGGCGGGCAGGGCCACGAGACCGGCGAGGGCGAGGAACGCCGGGAGGACGAGGGCCTGGGCCGCCGGGCGGAGGAACGGTGACCGGTCGAACGCGCCCCAGAAGTGGAGCAGGCCGACGATGCACCCGGCCCACAGCGCCGTCGACCGGGTGTCGGGGCCGAGGTAGAGCCGGTTCCACTGCATGTGGTGCACGGCGAGGAACGTCCGCTCGGCGCTCGACGCGACGAACAGCGCGACGGGCACGGCGAGGATCACGGCCTTCGACGCGTGCCGGCGCACGAGGGGCAGCAGCACGAGGGGCCACACGGCGTAGAACTGCACCTCGGCCGACAGCGACCACAGGTGGCCGAGGTAGTCGGAGAACGGCCCGCTCACGCTGCCTGCGTCGTGCACGTTGAGCACCTGGAAGGCCGACGTCAGCAGCCACGTGAGCCGCATGTGGCCGTCGGCGCCCTCGACGTCGAACAGCAGCCACCACGCGAGGTACCAGGCCAGCAGCAGCGACATGGCCGGCCCGAGCCGCCAGGCCCGGCGCCGCCAGAACGAGGAGACCCGGGTGCCCTCGCCCATGCCGAGCAGCGACTGGGTGATGAGGAAGCCGCTCAGGGCGAAGAACAGGTCGACGCCGAGCCAGCCGCCGTGCACGCCCGGCACCTTGAGGTGGTGCAGCACCACGATCCCGACGGCGAGGCCCCGGATCCCGTCCAGGGCGGGGACGTGCCCCAGCCTCGGCAGCGCCATGGCCCGGTCCCGCTGCGCATCGGTCGAGGCCACCCGACGATCCTTGTCCAGCTACTTGGCGATGATGGTGACCTGGACCGCGAAGGCGGCGAGGATGGCCAGGCCACACAGCAGGGCGGCGATGATCAGGCCACGGGTCGACACGCCACGACGGTAGCGTTGCGGTGACGCAGGGGAGCCCATCCGGGCTGAGAGGCGATGACGACCATCGCGACCCTCGACGACCGGCCCGGTCATGCGGGCCAGGGAGCGTGCCCACGATGACCGATGCACTGCAGATCGCCGACCGCAGCTTCTCGTCTCGCCTGTTCCTCGGCACGGGGAAGTTCCCGTCGAACGAGAGCCTCAAGGGCGCCATCGAGGCGTCGGGCACCGAGATGGTGACGGTCGCCCTGCGCCGGGTCGACCCGAAGGCGCTGGGCGACGACATCCTCGACGCCATCCCCGAGGGCGTGCTCCTGCTCACCAACACCTCGGGAGCGGTCGACGCCGACGAGGCGATCCGCCTGGCCCGCCTGGCCCGCTCGGCCGGCTACCCCACGTGGATCAAGCTCGAGATCACGCCCGACCCCCGCTACCTGCTCCCCGACCCGATCGAGACGCTCAAGGCGGCCGAGGTCCTGGTCGCCGACGGCTTCACGATCCTCCCCTACTGCTCGGCCGACCCCGTGCTGTGCAAGCGGCTCGAGGAGGCCGGCTGCGCCACGGTCATGCCGCTCGGCTCGTGGATCGGCTCCAACCAGGGCCTCAAGACGCGGTCCGCCCTCGAGCTCATCGTCGAGCAGGCCACGGTGCCGGTCGTCGTCGATGCCGGGATCGGCGCCCCCTCGCAGGCGGCCGAGGCCATCGAGCTCGGCGCCGCCGCCGTGCTGGTGAACACGGCGATCTCGATCGCCGGTGACCCGGTCGGCATGGCCGGCGCGTTCAAGAAGGCCGTCGAGGCGGCGCGCGAGGGCGTGCTGGCCGGCCTGCCCGCGGTGTCGACGGCGGCCAACGCGTCGTCCCCGCTCACCGGCTTCCTGAGCAAGTCATGAGCCAGCCCGTCGTCCTGGAGTCGCGGCCCGAGGGCGTGCCCGACGGCTCGGCCGCAGCCGAGGTCCTCGCCACCGACCTCCCGGCGCTGCGCGCCCTGGTCGAGCGGGCCACGCCCGCCGACGTCGAGCGAGCCCTCGGCAACCCGCGGCCGACGCTCGCCGACCTGGCCGTGCTCCTCTCCGCCCCGGCCGCCGAGCGGCTCGAGGACCTGGCCGCCGCCGCCCACCGGATCACCCTGCGCCGCTTCGGAAGGGCCGTGCGCCTGTTCGCGCCCCTCTACCTCTCGAACGAGTGCGTCTCGACGTGCACGTACTGCGGGTTCTCCTCGGGCAACGACATCGTGCGCCGCACGCTCAGCCCCGAGGAGGTCCGGGCCGAGGCCGACGAGCTCGTCGCCCGCGGCTTCCGCCACCTGCTCCTCGTCGCCGGCGAGCACGCCCGCATCGTGAGCAAGGACTACCTCGTCGACTGCGTCCGGGCCATCGAGCCGGTCGTCCCCGAGATCTCGATCGAGGTCCAGGTCTGGGACGAGGGCACCTACCGCCGGCTCGTCGACGCCGGGTGCGACGGCGTGATCGTCTACCAGGAGGCCTACGACCGGTCGACGTACGGCGAGGTCCACCTGAAGGGCAAGAAGCGCAACTACGACTGGCGCCTCGCCGCGCCCGACCGGGCCGCGGCCGCCGGCATGCGCCGGCTCGGCATCGGCGCCCTGCTCGGCCTGCACGACGACTGGCGCGCCGAGGCGCTGCTGCTCGGCGCCCACGCCCGAGGCCTCATGAAGCGGTGGTGGCGCTGCGAGGTCGCCGTCGCCCTCCCCCGCCTCCGCCCGGCCGCCGGCGGCTACGAGCCGGCCGACCCGGTCGACGACCCGGCGTTCGTGCAGCTCCTCTGCGCCCTCCGGATCACCATGCCCGACGTCGGCATCACCCTCTCGACGCGCGAGCCGGCCGAGCTGCGCGACGCGCTCGTCCCCCTCGGCATCACCACCATGTCGGCCGGCTCGCACACCGAGCCCGGCGGCTACGCCGAGCCCAGCGACGCCGAGCCCCAGTTCGCCATCAGCGACGAGCGGTCACCCGCCGAGGTGGCCGCCGCCCTCCGGGCCGCCGGCTACGACCCGGTGTGGAAGGACTGGCAGCGAGCCTGAGCTAGCCGCCGAGCGCGGTCTGGAGCGCGGTGGCGACATCGGCCCCGAGGGCCGAGGTCCCGCCGTAGAGGTAGGCCGACGGCGGCGACGGCTGGTCGCGCAGGTAGATGGCGACGGGCGTCGGGAGGGCGCCCTTCGGCGGCAGGAGGATCAGCGGGGCCTGGGCCATGGCCGCGTGCACGCCGCCGGCGAGGGCGTCGGCGAACGTGGCGCCGCTGGCGGCGCCGATGGTGGCCACGCCGGCGTCGAAGAACTGCTTGGCCGCCAGCACCGCCGTCTCGTACCGATCGGTGCCGACGATCTTGACGGCGTCGGGGTCGGCCGCCGCGGCCGGGCCGCCGATGGCGAAGCGGGTGACGCCGGGGACGAGGTACCCGGCCGTGGCGTCGGACTGCGTCGCGCCGGCGGTGAGCAGCACGGCGGCGTGGATCGTCGCTGCCGCCGAACCGGCGGTGAGGGCGTCGGCGAACGTCAGGCCGGTGGTCTCGATGACGACCTTCGGGGAGCCGAGGCCCTCGGTCGCCACGGCCACGGCCGTCTCGTACCGGGTGTCGCCGAAGATCCGCTGGGCGTCGTAGCCCCAGCGCTCGACCCGCTTCACGACCTCGTCGGACAGGGCGTTCGTGCCGCCGAGGATGTAGACGGTCTTCCCGGCCGGGAGGACGCGCGTCATCTCGGTGAGCACCCGATCGTCGAGGGCGGTGCGCCCGGTGAGGAGGAGGGGGCCCTTCTTGACCACGGCGAGCGGCACGGCGGCGAGGGCGTCGGCGAAGTCGTCCGAGCGGCTCAGCACGACGGCGTCGGCCTTGCCCGGCGCGAAGCCGTCCTTGGAGATGGCGATCGAGGAGAGGATCCGGTCGTCGCCGAAGAGGCGCTGCACGACCGGGCGGGCGATCGTCCAGCTGCTGGCGTGCGTGGTCAGCACCACGATCGTCACCGCGTCACCCGACCGCGTGCGGCTCACGATGCAGGGGTCGGGTGCGGCCGTCGTCGTGTTGGTGCAGTCGGTGGCCGGGGTGGCGTCCCGCAGCACGGTGAGCGAGCGGAGCGGGAGCGAGTCGGGCAAGGTCGACACGTCGATGGCGAACGTCATCCGCAACGGGCTCGAGGCCGACGCGACGGGCGCGCTGACGGTGGCCGCGGCCAGGTTCCGGTAGCCCGCCGTGGTCGTGCCCGCCGTCTTGGCGATGGAGACCGTGCCGGCGACGGGCGTCGTGACGGAGACGATGAGCTTGTTCGTCGGCGTGGGATCGCTCCCCGCCGGGTCGGACGACACGGTCCCGCCGGCCGTGGCGGTGACCGCTGTCGTCGACGTCGACGTGGTCGTGCCGACCCCCAGCACGCGCAGGACCAGGAAGTCGTTGTCGTTCGTGAAGCTGCCGTGGTCGTTCAGGGTGGAGCCGCCGACGACGAACCGCCCGCTGCTGTCGACCACCAGGCCCGACGCCGACGCGGTGCCGAGCGTGTTCACCGTGGCGAAGGTGGCGATGCCACCGGTGGCGAAGCCGGTGTCGAGCACGCCGGCCGGCGTGAGCTTGGCCACGAAGATGGGGCTCGCCCGCACGCTGTCGTCGTTCCGGCCGGTGACGACGACCGAGCCGTCGGCCTGGACGACGAGCGCCTTCACCGAGGGTCGGGTGAGGGTGGCGACGGCGAAGCTGGCCACGCCGGTGGTGGCGAACGTCGTGTCGAGCGTGCCGTCGGCGTTGCGCCGGCTGACCATGGCCTTCGTGTCGGACGAGCCGAGGTCACCGCCGGCCACGACCTTGCCCGTCGAGGACAGGCCGAGGGCCCGGAGGACGTGGTTGGCGGAGGACGCGACGCCCGCGGTCCCGAACGTCGTGTCGGCGGCGCCCGTGGTGGTGAGCCGGAGCACGGCACCGGCCCCGCTGGCGATGCCCGTGACCACGAGCTTGCCGCCGGACTGGATGGCGAGCTGGTCGTGACCGGTCGAGCTCAGCGTCTGGTTGGCCCGGCCGCCGGTGCCGAAGGTGGTGTCGAGCACGCCCACCGCCGAGAAGCGCAGGACGGTCAGCACACCGGCGTCGACGGCCAGCACGACGATCTTCCCGTCGCTCTGGACGGCGACGTCCTCGCCGCCGGCGCTGCCCCCGGTCATGGCGATGGTCACGGTGCCGGACGTGCCGAAGGTGGTGTCGACGGCGCCGGTGCCGAGGTACCGGGTGAGGACGAGGCTGCCACCCGAAGGCGCCCCCTGGCCGACCACCACGAGCTTGCTGTCGGACTGGATGGCGACGGCCCGAGCCGGGTTGAGGGTGGCGCTCGACACCATGCCGCCGGTGCCGAACGTGGCGTCGAGCGCACCGTCGGCCGTCAGCCGGGCGATGCCCCCGCCGGCGCTCGTGCGACCGACGGCGACGAGCATCCCGTTCGACTGGACGGCGATGTCCTCGACGGCGTCGAAGCTGCCCGTGCCGCCGAAGTCGACGCGCGTCGCGCCCGTCGTCCCGAAGGCGGGGTCGAGGGTGCCGCCGACCGACGACGCCGGGTCGGCGACGAGGACGACGCCCGCGAGGAGCAACCCCGCGAGGACGACCAGAGCAGCTGCTCGTCGACGCATGGGAGCAGTGTGGCAGCAACCGGGCGCCGGATCAGGGCACGGCGTCCTCGGCGAGGAGGGCGCGGAGGCGGGCCCGGGCCTTGGAAGCGCGCGCCCGCAGGGTCTGCTCGGTCCCGCCCAGGAGGTCGGCGACGGCCGCGTACGGCATGCCCTCCACCGCCGTCAGGTAGAGCAGGGCCCGATCGGCCGGGACCAGCAGCTCGAGCACGCCGAGGTCGGATGGGTAGGCCGGCTCGCAGCGATCGGACGTCGCCAGCCGGGGCAGGCGGTCGCGCCAGCGGGCCCACCGGCGACGGTGGCTGTGCTCGAGGTTGACGATCGTCCGGCGCAGGTAGGCGCCCGGGTTGTCGAGGGCGTCGAGGGAGCCGCCCCGCAGGACGTTGGTCAGGGCCTCCTGCACGAGGTCGTCCGGGTCGATGTCGGCCGACGCCACCATGGCGGCGAACCGCCGGAGGTCGGGGTACAACGCGGCAACCACCTCGTCGTCGGTCGCGCGGAGGGCGACCGGCAGCAGCGCCGAGCTCATGCCCCTTACTTGTCGCAGGACGGCAGAAGCGTTACACCGGCCGCGGCCACGGAGGGGTTCGAGAACCGGGACATGACCGTCGATGGCGTCGATGTCGTCGGCGACGCCGTGCCGTCGAGCAGGGCGCCGGCGGCGAGCAGGTCAGCCGGGTCGGCCACCAGCACGGCCGCATCGCCGATGCGGGTGTTGCGCACCGGCAACCGGACGCTCGTCATGTCTCCCCCACCGATGCCGCCGAGGTCGCGCCCGAGGCCGAGCAGGTCGTCGGTGGAGAGCCCGGCGTCGATCGTCAGGTGGTCGGCGGCGGCATCGAGCAGGTGCAGGAGGGTGACCGGGTTGCGGGCCTCGGCGGCGTGCGCCAGGGCGGCGACCAGGAAGACCTGCTGACGCTCGATCCGGCTGAGGTCGCCCGTCGGGTCGGTCCGCCACTCGCCGTCGACCTGGTACTGGACGTGGCGGCTCCGCACCAGGGCCAGACCTTCGTCGCCGTCGAGCGTCTGGCACCCGGCCGTGCGGACGTCCAGGCCGGAGACCCGGTCGCGCACCGGGGTGGTGAACCGGACCTGCACGCCGCCCACGGCATCGACGACGCGGCGGAAGCCGTCGAAGTCGAACTGCACGTAGTGGTCGAGGCGGATGCCGAGGACGTCCTGCACGGTGCGCACCAGGGCGTCGGGGCCGCCGGCCAGCGCCGTGTTGATCCGCTGGTTCGCACCACCGTCGACGGGGACCCAGAGGTCGCGCGGGACCGACAGCACGACGGCCTTCCCGGCCGCGGCATCGAGCCGGACGACCATGATGGCGTCGGCCCGGGCTCCACCGACATCGTCGGCCGACCCGAAGGTGGGTTCGTCGCCACCGGCCAGCGACGCCCGCGAGTCGGAGCCGACCACCAGGACGTTCATCGGTTCCGACGGCGTGGCCGCGCCGGCCAGCTCGGTGGCCAGGTCGACCCGGTCGATGTCGTCGAGCTTCGCCCGTCCGTACAGCACCCCGCCCCCGACGAGGGCGGCGGCCAGCACGGCCGCCGCCGTGGTCAGGCCGATCACGACCCGGATCGTGCGGCGGCCGCGCGGCCCGACCTCGGCCTCGGCCCGACGCAGCACCTCCTCGCCGCCGGCCGGGTTGCCCCTCGCCGATGCCGCCTCGAGCGCGTCCCGCAGCTCGTCCACCATCACGCCTCCTCGACCAGCGCCAGCCGCAGCCGGCGACGCCCACGGGACGCCCTCGCCCGCGACGACTCCTCCGAGCACCCGAGCAGGCGCCCGATCTCGGCATGGGTCCAGCCCTCGACCTCGGCCAACCACAACACGGCCCGCACGTCGGGCGGGAGCCGGAGGAGGTCGGCCACGTCGACGAACGACGTGCTCACGACCTCGGTCACCACCAGGTCGCGGTGGTGGGCCTTCTCCCGGCGCAGCCATCGCCGCCGCTCGTTCGAGCTCAGGTTGAGCACCGTCCGCCGCAGGTAGGCCTCGAGGTCGTCGATCCCGTCGGCGCCCCGGCGCAGGAGGGCCACGAAGGCGTCCTGCACCAGGTCGTCGGGCTCGACGTCGGCCGGCCCGACCACGGCGGCGAAGCGCCGCAGGGCCGGGTACGCGGCCACCAGGCCGGCTCGAAGTTCGTCGTCCACGTCACCCATGTCCCGCTGACCCATGCACTGAGAAGGACACCGCGGGGCCGCGATGTGTGACCGAGCTTTGCCTTCTAGGGTCCGCGCCGTGCGCCGCGCCCTGGCCGCCGTCCCCGTCGTGGCCGTCCTGGCCATCGACCCTGGCGGCCTCGCTCCGTTCGGACCGGCCAAGTGGCTGGCCCTCACCACGCTGCTGCTCGTCGTCGCCGCCTGGGTGGCGCTCGACCGCCCGCTCCGCATCGCCCCCCGCCCGACGCTGGCCTGGGGCGCCTTCCTCGCCGTGGTCGTGGTCGCCGCCCTCACCGGCCTCGATCCGGTGTACGCCTGGCTCGGCACGCCGGAGCGACACCTCGGCGCCGTGGCCTGGCTGCTGTGCGCCGTCGCCTTCGTGGTCGCCCAGTCGACCGACGAGGCCGAAGGGCGGACCGTCGCCGCGGGCGCCGCCATCGCCGCCGGCGCCCTGGGGGCGTGGGCCACCGCCGAGGCGCTGGGCTGGCACCCGCTCCACCTCGTGGGGGCCGGCACCCGCCCGGTCGGGACGCTGGGCTCGTCGGCCTACCTCGGGGCGGCCACCGCCCTCCTCGCTCCGGTCGCGGCCGGCATGGCG
>JAODBP010000109.1 GCA_025464025.1 Actinomycetes bacterium
GGGGCCCTCCTCGATGGGCGGGGCCGACCGGTCGACGGTCATCGTCGCTCGGGTGGGCCGGTAGTTCAGGAAGCGGAAGCCATCGCTGCGGAAGGCGTAGCGCCGGTCGGCGTGGATGGCGATCGTGGTGCCCGGGCCGAGCCGGCGCCGGCCGACGACGATCTCGCCCTCGAGCACGTGGAGCAGCTCGTCGGCCGAGTGGCTGTGGGCCGGCGACTCGTGGCCCTGCGACCGGCCGGTGGTGAACAGGGTGAGGTCGCACGTCGGGCACTCCGAGTCGGCGAAGTACCGGCTGTCGCGGCCCTCCCCGGTGCGGGCGTAGGTGCCGCCCGGGCCCACCACGTGGACGGTCTCGCCCCCGCGGACCGGACCCCCGTGCCGTCCCATGTGGACGATGCCAGCGCCGATCGGGGCCACCAGGCGGGCCGGCATGCCGGCCTCGACGACGATGGCGCCGCCGGCCTCGCACACCCGGCCGTCGAGCTCGACGTCGCCGGCGTCGACGTACACGGCCTCGTCACCGTGGTCGGTGCCCCAGGTGATCTCCTGCTCGGGCGCCACGCGGGCCCGCACCAGCCACAGCGGGAAGTCGGCGGGGCTGACGAGGCGCGCCTCGATCCCGCTGCCGTAGACGTCGGTCGGCTCGACCTCGTCCCACCCGGTGAAGAAGATCCCCTTGGCCATCTAGTCGAGCACCGCGAAGAGGTCGGGGTCCGACTTCCGGAGCCGGCGGAAGTTGGCCTCCCACATGTTCGGGAGGAAGAGCTCCCGGTAGCGGGCCTTGCCCCGCACCACCTCGTCGAGCGGGAACTCGGTGCCCCCGATCGCCTCCGCCGCCAGGTGGTACTCGGCGCACTTCTCCAACATCATCGCTTCGATCGTGGCGTGCTCGAGGGTGTCGGCGCAGACCACGGCGCCGTGGTTCTTCATGAGCACCACGTGCTTGTCACCGAGCATGCGGACCATGCCGCCGCCCATGGTGTGGTTCTTCATGTCCTCCCGGTCGAACAGCACCTGCTCGTCGTGGAAGAGCACCGAGGCCACGTTGTACATGCCGATCGGGATGGCACGGGTCACGAACTTCGACAGCTCGTGGGAGTGGGTGTGGATCACCGAGCCGACGTCGGGGCGCGCCTTGTAGATGGCGGCGTGGAACTCGACGGCCGGCGAGGACGGCATCTCACCCTCGAGCCGGTTGAGGTCGAAGTCGAGCTTGAGCACCATGTCGGGTGTGGTCTCGTCGAAGTAGCCGAACGGCGAGACCCAGAAGCCGTCGCCCTCCTCGGTGCGGGCGCTCACGTGGCCGGCCACCCGGCTCTCGCATCCCTCGCGGGCGAGGATGCGCCGCGACGCCGCCACCAGGAACTGCAGGTCCGTCTCCTTCATCAGCTCTGGCGTCCTCTCATGTCGGCGCGCCTTGCGGCAAAGACGCGATGTCGATGGTTCGCTCCGCTCAACGGGAGCCGAACTTGTAGAGCGACTGGGCGTTGCCGGCGAGGATGGCGTCGCGCTCGGCCTTGGGCACGTCGAAGTAGTCGGCGTCGATCGTCACCCACGAGTCGGGCCAGTCCGAGCCCGAGTGGGGGAAGTCGCTCGACCACATGAGCCGATCGACGCCGACGGCGTGGCGGTTCTTCACCGCGTAGTGGTCGGTGAGGTACGTGAACCAGAAGTGGTCGTGGATGTACTCGCCCGGCGTCTTGGCCAGGCGGGCCTTGGCCCCGATCGTCCGGCGGCGGAACCGGTTGTCGAGCTGCTCCCGCACGTAGGGCACCCAGCCGGCGTCGACCTCGACGAAGGCGAGCTTCAGGTCGGGCACCCGGTCGAGCACGCCGGAGTTGAGGAACTGCACCATGATCGTCGGGGCCTGGAGGAACCGCAGGTCGCCCTCGGCCCGACCCTGGGTCATGCGCCCCGGGGCGTAGATGTCCTCCGGCATCGAGTCGACCAGCTTCACGTGGACGTGCAGCGGCAGCCCGGCCTCGACCGCCGCCTCCCACACCGGGTCGTCCTCGGGGGCCAGGTCCTTGTCGCCGTGGGGGTAGAGGCCGATGAGCAGGCCGGCGATGCCGGGCATCTTCGCGACCCGCTCGATCTCGGCCACGGCCTGCTCGACGCCGCGGTTCGGGATGAGGGCGATGCCGCCGAGGCGGGTCGGCTCGTACGAGGCGTACTCGGCCAGCCAGTCGTTGTAGGCCTGGACCATCGACAGGTGGAGCTGCGGATCCTGGGTGGCGATCACGCACTGCGAGAGGCGCGGCGTCGGGTAGAGGACGGCGGCGTCGACCATGTCGACGTCCATCTCCTCCAGCCGCACGGCCGGCTCCCAGCCACCCGACGGGATGTCCTCGAAGCGGACCCACGGCCTGCGCTCGGTCTTGGGCAGCGTGGCGGCGGCGTTGAGCCCGAAGTTGATCGGGTCCTTCATGCCCTCCATCACCCAGGCGTCGCCCTGCTCGAACCGCTGCACGTGCGGGACGAGGTCCTTGTGCTTGGCCGGCACGCGGTCGACCCAGAGGCCGGGCGGCTCGTTGACGTGGGTGTCGCTGTCGATCAGCCGGTGCTCGGTCATCTTCAATACGACTCCGGGTCGGCGGCCACCGAGGCGGGGACCGGGTGCTGGAACAGGTTCGAGGCGTTCTCCCACGAGATCTTGCGGATCTCGTCCTCCGGGAACGACCCGATCGCCTCCTCGACGACGGTCTGGGTGTTCGGCCAGGTCGAGTCGAGGTGCGGGTAGTCGGCTTCGAGCAGCAGGTTCTCGACGCCGATGCGGTGGCGGAGCTGGAAGTTCGACGGGTCCTCGAGGGCGCAGAACCAGAAGTTGCGCTGGAGCACCTCGGCCGGGCTGAGCTCGATGCCGTCCCAGGTGCCGTAGATCTCCTGGTAGCGGCCGACGTGGTCGAGCCGATCGAGCAGGCCGGCGACCCAGGCGATGCCACCCTCGGACAGGCAGATCTTGAGGTCGGGGAACTTCACCGGCAGCTTCGAGTAGAGCCAGTCGACGCACGAGAACAGGGCCGACGCGAAGAACAGCACGCCGATCGTGTCGGGCGGGGCGTCGGGCGCCGTGGTCGGTGCCGTCGACGACGAGCCGATGTGCAGGCAGACCACGGTGCCGGTCTCGGCGCACGCCTGCATGAGCGGGTCCCAGTAGCCCGTGTGCAGCGAGGGCAGGCCGAGCTTCTCGGGCGCCTCGGGGAACGTCATGGCGTGGAAGCCCCGGGCCGCGTTCTCGCGGACCATGTCGGCCGCGACCGTCGGGTCGAGCAGCCACGGGATCTGGCACGGGATGATCCGCTCGGGATGCGGCCCGGCCCACTCCTCGAGGTGCCAGTCGTTCCAGGCCCGCACGACGGCCATGGCCATCTCGGGGTCCTTGGTGCCGAGCTGGAGGCGCTGGCCGCCGAAGCCGGGCAGGGCCGACGGGAAGTTCAACGAGGCGTAGATGCCGTTGAGGTCCATGTCGTGGACCCGGGCGTCGATGTCCCACGAGCCCTTGCGCATCTCGTCGAAGCGGGCCGGCTCGAACGACGCCTCCGACAGCGGGCGGCCGACGACGGCGTTGAGCCCGACGTTGGGCTGGGTGCCCTCGTAGTGCCACTGCTGGCGGCCGTCCGGATCCTCGATGATCCGCGGGCCCCGCTCGACGAACTGCCGGGGCAGCCGGCCCACGAACAGGCCGGGCGGCTCGACCACGTGGTCGTCGACCGAGATGATCGTGAACCGCCGGGGGCGACGCTCGGGCTCGGGCAGGAACGTCACGGTCCGAGGACCGTCCTGCTGGTTCCCCCCGAGCAGCTTGTTCCTCTGTTCGTCGGTGAGGGCTGCCATACCGAGTCATCTCTATCATTGCAATGAAAGGCCGTCCAGGGGAGACTGGCTCCGTGCGCCAGCCCCGACTCGCCGAGATGGTCGCCGCCACGCTGCGGGCCCGCATCGTCGACGGCGAGCTGGCCGACGGCTCGATGCTGCCGACGCTCGACGGTCTGGTGCAGGAGTTCGGCGTCAGCCCGCCCTCGATCCGCGAGGCGCTCCGGATCCTGGAGAACGAGCGGCTCATCACGGTCAAGCGCGGCAACGTCGGCGGCGCCGTGGTCCACCGGCCCCAGCCCGAGGGCGTGGGCTACATGCTCGGCCTGGTGCTCCAGTCGCAGCAGATCCGCACGACCGACCTCCGGGGCGCGCTGGCCGAGCTCCAACCGGTGTGCGCCGCCATGTGCGCCCGGCGGACCGATCGCCGCAAGCACGTGGTGCCCGAGCTCCACGCCGCCTGCGAGGGCATGGCCGACGCCATCGACGAGCCCCACGAGATGGAGCGCTGGTCGCACCAGTTCCACACCGAGCTCATCCGGGGCTGCGGCAACCAGACCCTGGTGCTCGTCGTCGGCGCCCTCGAGGGGCTGTGGGCGTCGCAGCCCGAGGCGTGGACCCAGCGGGTCGCCGCGGCCGACGAGTCACCCGACGTCGAGCTGCGCAAGCAGGGCCTGCTGGCCCACCGCCGCATCACCGCCGCCGTCGACGAGGGCGACGCCGAGGCCGCCGACCGCCTCATGCGCGAGCACATGGGCGACCCGGGGATCTTCACCGCCCGCCGCCGCAGCCCCGTGGTCCGCGGCACCTGAAGTCCGACGGCCACCGCCGGCCGAGCTACTCGGCCGCCTTCTTGGCCCGGCTGGGCGACACCCTCGGCGGCTCGTTGGGCTGCTTCGGGTAGACGGGTGGCCAGGGCGCGTCCATCATCCCGGCCGCCATGTCGCGCTCGTGCAGGGCGAGCAGCGGTTCGAGCGACTGGGGGCTCATGCCGGCCCACGGATCGCCGCCGGTGGCCACTCGCTCCTTCACCACCGGGATCGTGAACTTGTCGGGGTGGAGGTCGTCGGTCAGCTCGTCCCAGCGGAACGGCGTCGACACCTGGGCCCCGGGCCGGGCCCGCACGGACCACGCACCGAACACCGTCTTGTGCGGGGCGTTCTGGTTGAAGTCGACGAAGACCCGGTGGCCCCGCTCCTCCTTCCACCAGGCGCACGTCAGGAGGTCGGGGCGGCGGCGTTCGAGCTCCCGGGCCAGGGCCACGGCGGCAGCGCGGACCTCGTAGCCGTCCCACCTCGGCTCCAGCCGGAGGTAGATGTGGATGCCGCGGTTGCCGGTGGTCTTGGGCCAGCCGACCAGGCCCAGCTCCTCGAGCACCTCCTTCACCACCAGCGCGCCCTCGCGCACCATGGCGAAGTCCATGCCCGCGATGGGGTCGAGGTCGATGCGCAGCTCATCCGCGTGCTCGGGATCGTCGGCCATCGCCGGCCACACGTGGAAGCCGAGGCAACCCATGTTCACGGCCCAGGCCACATGGGCGATGTCGGCGATCACCAGGGCGTTCGACAGCGTCCCGTTCGGCGTCGACATCTCGGTGGTCTGGAGCCAGTCGGGCGCGCTGTCCGGCACCCGCTTCTGGAAGAACGACTTCCCGTCGGCTCCTTCGGGGAAGCGCTGGAGCAGCACCGGCCGCCCGCCCATGGCGGCGAGCAGCGGGTCGCGGATCGAGGCGTAGAACTCGACGAGGTCCAGCTTCGTCTCCCCGTGCTCGGAGAAGAAGACCTTGCCCGGCTTGGTGATCGTGACCTCGTGGCCGTCGAGCGTGAGCACGACCTCGTCTGCCATGGGACCGACGCTAGGCGCAGTAGCCTGAGCGTCGTTGACAACCGACTGCCGTTGACCTCGCGCGGGAGAGTGCCACCACCTTGATCTCCGGTGGCACGCCGAAGGAGCAAGCCTCCCCGCCAACCTCTCAGGCCCCCGTACCGCCCGAGGCAGGCAACTCTGGAGAGCCGGCACCTCGGGTGCCGCACCCACGGGGCAAGCCGCAGCACCTTGCGGTGAATCTCTCAGGTCAACCAAACAGAGGGGGAGCGACCCACACGAGGAGTCCCCCTTGACCACCCACCGCACGTTCGCCGACCGCCACATCGGGCCGGACGACGCCGACCAGGCCCACATGCTCGCCGCCATCGGCCGGGCGTCGCTGGCCGAGCTCGTCGACGCCGTCGTGCCGTCGGTGATCCGTGACGAGGGCGAGTCGCTGCTGCCGCCGGGCGCCTCCGAGGTCGAGGTCCGAGCCGAGCTGCGCGAGCTGGCCGGACGCAACCGGGCGCTGGTGTCGATGATCGGCCTCGGCTACTCCGACACCATCACCCCGCCGGTGGTGCAGCGCAACGTCCTGGAGGACCCGTCCTGGTACACGGCGTACACGCCGTACCAGCCCGAGATCTCCCAGGGACGGCTCGAGGCGCTGCTCAACTTCCAGACCGCGGTGCAGGACCTCACCGGCCTGCCCATCTCGAACGCGTCGCTGCTCGACGAGGCCACCGCCGCGGCCGAGGCAGTCGCCATCCTCCGCCGCAGCGGCCACGAGGGCGTGATCGTCATCGACGCCGACTGCCTCCCGCAGACCATCGCCGTGGTCGAGGCCCGGGTCGAGGCCAACGGCGGCACCACCGTGGTGGCCGACCTCGACGGGGAGCTGCCGGCCGAGACCACCGGCGTCCTCGTGCAGTACCCCGGGGCCAGCGGCCGGGTCCGCGACCTCGCCCCGGTGATCGCCGCGGCCAAGGAGCGGGGCGCCGGCGTGGCCGTGGCCGCCGACCTGCTCGGCCTCGTCCTGCTCCCGCCCCCCGGCGAGCTGGGCGCCGACATCGTGGTCGGCAGCGCCCAGCGCTTCGGCGTGCCGATGGGCTTCGGCGGCCCCCACGCCGGCTACATCGCCGTGCGCTCGGGGCTCGAGCGCAACCTGCCCGGCCGCCTCGTCGGCGCGTCGATCGACAGCGACGGCCGCCCTGCCCTGCGCCTCGCCCTCCAGACCCGCGAGCAGCACATCCGGCGCGACCGGGCCACGTCGAACATCTGCACGGCCCAGGTCCTCCTCGCCGTGATGGCCTCGATGTACGCAGTGCACCACGGCCCCGACGGCCTCACCGAGATCGCCGAGCGGGTGCACGACCGGGCGGCCCAGCTCGCCGCCTCGCTGCGGGCCGGTGGTGTCACCGTCGTCCACGAGTCCTTCTTCGACACCGTGCTCGCCGAGGTGCCCGGTCGCGCCGCCGAGGTCGTGGCCTCGGCCCACGCCGGTGGCATCAACGTGCGGATGGTCGACGCCGACCACGTCGCCGTCGCCACCGACGAGCGCACGACGGTCGCCCACCTCGAGGTGGTGGCCGGCGCGTTCGGCGTGGCGCTGGTCGACTCGATCGACCTGACCCTCCCCCGCCGCACGTCGGGCTTCCTCACCCACCCCGTCTTCCACCAGCACCGGTCGGAGACGGCGATGCTGCGCTACCTCAAGAAGCTGTCGGACAAGGACTACGCCCTCGACCGGGGGATGATCCCGCTCGGCTCGTGCACGATGAAGCTCAACGCCACGATCGAGATGGAGCCGGTGACCTGGCCCGAGCTGGCCGGCATCCACCCCTTCGCCCCGGCCGACCAGACCGAGGGCTACGTGGCCATGATCCGCCAGCTCGAGGGCTGGCTCGCCGACATCACCGGCTACGACGCCGTGTCGGTGCAGCCCAACGCCGGCTCCCAGGGCGAGTTCGCCGGCCTCCTCGCCATCCGCTCCTGGCACCGGGCCAACGGCGACCTCGAGCGCGACGTCTGCCTCATCCCGGCCTCGGCCCACGGCACCAACCCGGCCAGCGCGGCGATGGCCGGCATGCGCGTCGTGCCCGTGGCCTGCGACGACGAGGGCAACGTCGACGTCGACGACCTCCGCACCAAGATCGCTCAGCACGGCCAGCGGCTGTCGGCGCTGATGATCACCTACCCGAGCACCCATGGCGTGTTCGAGGAGTCGGTCGCCGACATCTGCGCCGCCGTGCACGACGCCGGCGGCCAGGTCTACGTCGACGGCGCCAACCTCAACGCCCTCGTCGGCCTGGCCCGGCCCGGCCGGTTCGGCGCCGATGTGTCGCACCTGAACCTGCACAAGACGTTCTGCATCCCCCACGGCGGCGGCGGCCCCGGCGTCGGCCCGGTGGCCGTGCGCCAGCACCTGGCGCCCTACCTCCCGAACCACCCGCTCCGCCCCGACGCCGGGCCGGCCTCCGGCCTGCCGATCTCGGCGGCGCCGTGGGGCTCGGCCAGCATCCTGCCCATCTCGTGGGCCTACATCCGCCTCATGGGCATGGACGGCCTGCGCCGGGCCACCGAGGTCGCGATCCTCTCGGCCAACTACCTGGCCGCCCGCCTCGCCCCCCACTTCCCGGTCCTCTACACCGGGCGCAACGGGCTCGTGGCCCACGAGTGCATCATCGACATCCGGCCCATCACCAAGGACACCGGCATCACCGTCGACGACGTGGCCAAGCGGCTCATCGACTTCGGCTTCCACGCCCCGACGATGAGCTTCCCCGTCGCGGGCACCCTCATGATCGAGCCCACAGAGTCGGAGGACCTGGCCGAGCTCGACCGCTTCGTCGACGCCATGGTCGCCATCCGGGCCGAGATCGCCAAGGTCGCCGACGGCACGTGGCCGGCCGACGACAACCCCCTCCGGCAGGCCCCCCACACGGCCGAGACCCTCGTCCGCGAGTGGGACCACCCCTACACCCGGGAGGAGGCCGTCTACCCGCTCCCCTCGGTGCGCGACGGCAAGTACTGGCCCCCGGTGAGGCGGATCGACGGGGCCCACGGCGACCGCAACCTCGTGTGCTCCTGCCTCCCGGTCGAGGCCTACGCGTAGCGACGACGAAGTCGTCAGGAGAACAGCGTCGAGAGACCGCCTGGCCCGGTCCCGCCCCGAAGCGGCCGTCGTCCCGCTCCAGCTCGCGAGCCAAGGCGACCGTGCGGACGGCCGCCGGGGCGGGACCGGGTCAGGCGGTCGAAGACACGATCTCGCGGCCTCGGCCGCCGCACGCGCAGCGATCTCGGTGCGGGCGCCGAAGGCGCCCCCGCCGCGGCTACGCGACCTAGGTCAGGACCGAGGCCAGCGCGGCCGTCGCCCGGTCGGCGGCGCCGAGCACCTCGCCGGGCGGCAGCGGGCGGGCGAAGAGGAAGCCCTGGACCGCGGTGCACCCGAGCCGGCGCAACATGTCGAGCTGCTCGGTGTTCTCCACGCCCTCGGCGACGGTGGTCATGAGCCGGCTGTGGGCCAGGCCGACGATGGCCCGCAGGATCGCCTCCTGCTGCTCGGAGTCGTTCGTCGTGGCGAGGAACGTGCGGTCGATCTTCAGCGCGTCGAGGTGGAAGTGCTGGAGGTAGCCGAGCGACGAGTAGCCGGTGCCGAAGTCGTCGAGGGCCAGGCGCACCCCGAGCGCGGTGAGGGCGCTGAGCTGGATCTGCACCAGGTCGAGGTCGGCGGCCAGCACCGACTCGGTGACCTCGAGGATGAGCGCGCTGGCGTCGAGGCCGTGGAGGGCGAGGGTGTCGGCCACCCGCTCGATCAGGCCGTCCTGCCCGAGCTGGGCCACGGAGACGTTCACGCTGACGGACAACCCGGGGTCGGCGCCCAGCCGGCGCCAGACCGCCATCTGAGCGCAAGCCTCCTCGAGCACCCAGGCACCGATCTCGAGGATGTCGCCGGTCTCCTCGGCCAGCGGGATGAACTGCACCGGGGAGACGGTCCCGCGGGTCGGGTGCTCCCAGCGGACGAGCGCCTCGACCGACGTCATGCGGCCGGTCGCGATCTCGTAGACCGGCTGGTAGAGCAGCCGCAGCTCGCCCCGCTCGACGGCGAGGTGCAGGTCGCGCCGGAGCTCGCGCCGCTCGCTGAACGTGGTGAGCATCTCGGGCTCGAACAGGCGGGCCCGGTCCTTGCCATCGGTCTTCGCCGCGTACATGGCGATGTCGGCGTCGCGCATGAGCGACTCGGCCGTGGCATCGGCGTCGCCCACCGCAGCGCCCAGGCTCACCGGCAGCGTGATCTCCTTGCCCTGCACGACCATGGGTCGGCGGGCGGCGTCGAGGATGCGGCCGCCGACCTCCATGACCACCTCGGCGGCGCCCCGCACGATCACGGCGAACTCGTCGCCACCGAGGCGGGCAGCGAGGTCACCGCTCCGGGTGCACGCCACGATCCGCTCGGCCAGCTGGCACAGGGCGTCGTCGCCCTGGGTGTGGCCGAGGCCGTCGTTGAGGGCCTTGAAGTCGTCGACGTCGATGTAGAGGACAGCGACCGCGTCGCCACCGGACGCGAGGGCGGCCGACAGTCGCTGGTTGAACAGGTTGCGGTTGGCCAACCCGGTGAGCGGGTCGTGGAGGGCCAGGTGGCGCAGCTTGCTCTCGAGCATCTTGCGCTCGCTCACGTCACGGGCGTTGAGCACGATGCCGCCGACGGCCGGGTCGCGGCGCAGGTCGGTGAGGGTCACCTCGGCCGTCCGCCAGCGCCCACCGGCGTCGCGGATGCTGGCCTCGGGCACGACCCGGCGCAGGCGGGGCCCGTCGAACAGCTCGTCGACCCGCACGATGTCGCCGATCGGTCGGCCGACGAGGGCGGCGGGGTCGAGCCCGAGCATGGTGCGGGCCGCCGGGCTGACGTAGGTGAAGCGGAGGTCGCCGTCGACGATGGCGATGAGGTCGGCGGCGTGCTGGACCAGCGAGCGGAACCTGGCTTCGCGGGCGGTCAGCTCCTCCTGGGCCAGGCGCCGGTCGGTGACGTCGCGGGCGTGCACGACGACGCCGTTGATCTCGGGCGTGTCGAGGAGGTTCTCGGCGAGCACCTCGAACCACCGCCACTCGCCGTCGCGATGGCGGAACCGGGCCTCGATCGGCTCGACCACGCCGGGCAGGGCGTAGGCCCGGTCGAGCAGGCCCGCGGCGAAGGGCCGGTCGTCGGGGTGGATGTGCTCGAGCGGGTGCTGGCCGAGCAGGTCCTCCTCGTTGATGCCGAGCAGGCTGCGACTGGCCGGGCTCGCGAACACGACTCGGCCCTCCACGTCGAGCAGCGTCACCAGGTCGGACGAGTGCTCGATGAGGGCCCGGAACCAGCGCTCGTTGGCCCGGCGGGCCAGCTCCTCGGCCAGCATGCGGGCGTCGAGGGCGGCGCCGAACTGGAGGGCGAACGACTCGATGGCGTCGATGACGGCCTGACCGACGTGGCCGTCGGTGGCGGCGAGCAGGCCGCCCGCCGGGCTGCCCCGGAGCACGACGCTCACGGCGACGACCACGCGGGGCGTGCCCGGGCCGACGTCGACCGAGCAGACCTGGCTGCCGGCGTGGAGGGCGGTGGCCCGCTCGAGCACGGGCTCGAGGTCGCGCAGCATGCCAGCGGTGATGAGCGAGCCGTCGGCGGCGACGCACCAACCGGCCCCCTCGGGCAGCAGCGACGCGGCGACGCGGGCGGCGATGTGGTGCATCTCGCCGACCTCGGTGGCGGCGGCCAGCTCACCGGCGGCCTCCCGCAGGAGGGAAGCCCGGCGGGCCTTGCGCTCGTTGGCCTGCACGAGGAGCGTCAGGCGGGAGAGGGCGAGGAGGGCCACGACGATGGCGCAGACGGTGGCCAGCAGCACCTGGTTGCGGTCGCCCGAGAACAGCGAGACGAGGAGCTGGACCGCCATGGCCGAGACGGCGATGAACAGCAGCCCGAGGCGGCGGCCGGTCAGCTGGATGTCACGGATCGCCGGGCGATCGGTGAGCGACGCGACCGTCGGGTGCAGCCCGACGGCGCCGAGGAACACGTAGGACAACGGCGACGTGACGGCCAGCAGGTGGTCGACGCTGCCACCGGCGCCCTGGAGCGTGAGGATGGCATCGGTGACCAGCATGGAGGTCACCACCCCGCCGAGCAGGTAGTACGCCGTGTTGCGTCGACCCGAGCCGACCGCCAGACGGACGATGCCGACGACGATCAGCAGGTCGAACAGGTTGTAGCCGACCGTGATCGAGCGCTCGAACGTCGAGACGCCGGCGTCCGCGGCGTAGGGCAGCACGACGGCAGCGGCGACCACCGCGCCGATGCCGACGGCGACGATGGCGGCGTCGAGCAGGTTGTCGCCCTCGACGTCAGCCGAGCGGTAGCGCACCAACGACCAGATGCCGACGAGGACGAGGGTGTAGCCGATGAAGAAGCACGGGTCGGCCCACGACGGGAACGGGTTCGCCACCCCGGTTACGCCGGCTTGGGCGGCTCGAACCAGGTTGCCGAAGAGGAACCACGAACCACCGGCGGCGAGGAACCGGAAGGGAGCGAGGTGCGGCGCCCGGTGGCGGGCCACGCCGCGGAGGAGCAGCACGATGCCGGCGATGCCGAGCGCTTCACCGACCAGGCCGGCGAGGTCGACGGGCAGCACGGCGCAAGCGAGGCTGATCGCCACGCCGATGAAGAGGAAGCGCGAGGACGCGCCCGAGGCCCGGGAAACCATCAACCGCCCATCGGTACGAAACCACGACGAATCAACCGTTGGCAGTCAGATGACCCGAACGAACCAGCTTCGACCTCGTCGGAGTGGCCCGAACGGGGCTTGAATCGAACGGTCCTTGTCCCACCCGGGTCACACCCGTACCGTCTCCTGGTCCGTCGTGTTCCGGCGGACCCAGCGAAGCACCGCTCTGGCGCGAGCCGAGCAGCACCCACCAGGCGCTACCGGCGCGAGACCACCCGATCCCCGGCGATCGGGCAGAGCATGGAGCTTCGTTCCCTATGACCAGCCCCACCGCGCCCCTCGAGGCGCGCCCGGTGCAGCCGCATGGCCGCACCGCCGTCCTGACCGAGGTCCCCGACGACGTCGTCGAGGACTTCCTGCAGATCTACCGCGACGCGTTCGCTCCGCTGGAGGTGCGCTCACCCGCCCGCCAGTCGCACACCGACGAGGAGTTCCGCCACGAGATGGCCGATCCGTCGGTCCTCAAGTTCGTCGCCCTCGACCGCAACGACGAGATCATCGGCCTCTCGCTCGTCGCCACCGACCTCTCGACCGTGCCGTGGATCAGCGTCCCGTACTACCAGGCGCGCTTCCCCGACCACGTGGCCGAGGGACGTCTCTTCTACTTCGGCGCCATGCTCGTGCGACCCGACCGCCAGGGTGGCCCGTGGGCCAAGTTCGTACTCGACCACATCTTCACGTTCCTCGCCGAGCGCCAAGGCATCGGTGCGTTCGACTGCTGCGGGTTCAACGTCGACGTCGTCGGCCTGCCCGACCTCATCGAGCGGGCCGGGCACCGCATCGCCCGCTTCGACCTGACCCACCTCGATCGCCAGGACTACTACGCCCTGATCGTCGAGGGCCTCAAGTGACGACGTTCGCCGAGCGAGCCGACCTCGACCTGGAGGTCGACCTCCGCCAGCCCGTGCGCGCCCGGCTCCGCACCATCGAGGTCATCCGATCCAGCGGCACCGGACCGACGACGCTCTCCGCCTTCGACGCCGCGCTGATCGACGCCGGCATCGCCAACTTCAACCTGATCCGACTCTCGTCGGTCATCCCGCCCGACACCGAGGTCGTGCCGTCGAACGGCCGGGCCACCCGGGCCTCCGGGGCGTGGGGCGACCGCCTCTACGTCGTGATGGCCGAGATCCGCGCCGACCGGCCGGGCCGCGAAGCCTGGGCCGGCATCGGGTGGGTCCAGGACGAGGAGTCCGGCAAGGGCCTGTTCGTCGAGCACGAGGCCCACAGCGAGCACCAGGTGCGCGACGACATCGACCGGAGCCTCGCCACCCTGGTCGCCGGCCGTCCCGGGCACGACTTCGGACCGGTGCACTCGGTGGTCCACGGCGTGCGCTGCGAGGACCAGCCGGCGTGCGCCATGGTCACGGCCGTCTACGAGAGCGAGTCCTGGTCGGTCGACCTGCGCGGCGGGCTCTGAGGTGCCGGCCGCCGACGTCGCCGAGCTGGTCGCCACCAACGGCATGACCCGACCCTCGGCCCGGGAGTCGACGACCCGGTTCGCCGTCGCCGTCGCCACCTACGTCAGCGCCGGCGCCCTCGCCTCCGCCGTCGGGGGGTGGCCGGCACGCGCCGGCGCATGGGGCCTCCAGGCCCTGGTGCTCACCGGCCTGTACTCGGCCATGCACGAGGCCGCCCACCGCCACCTGTACAGGGCTCGGTGGGCCGACCGGCTCGCCGGCGTGGCGTGCGCCAGCGCCATCCTCGTGGACTTCTCGCTCTACCGGGCGTTCCACCTCCGGCACCACGTGACCACCGCGACGGCCGACGATCCCGAGCCCAAGGCCGACCTGCGCAGCGTCGGCGGCTACCTCGCCGTGGTGGCCGCCGCCGGCCCGGCGTTCGTGGTCGGCCTGCTCGTCGACGCGGCGCGGGCGGTGGCCGGCCACCCGCCCCGCTACGTCCGGACCGATGGGCAGCGAAGCGCCGTCCGGGTCGATGCCGTCGCCCTCGTCGCCGCCCTCGGGGTCGCGGTGGGCGGTCTCGTCGTGGCGCCCGGCGCCGTCCTCCGGTGGTGGCTCGTGCCGCTGGCCATCACCTACTCGGTGCCGTTCATCCTCACCGCCCTGCCCGAGCACCACGGCTGCGACATCGACCCCGACCCGCTGGCCAACACCCGCACGGTGGTCTCGAACCCGGTGTTCCGGTTCCTGTACTGGAACAACAACTTCCACGCCGAACACCACCTCGCCCCGTCGGTCGCCTATCACCGGCTCCCCGAGCTGCACCGAGACCTCGCCGGCTGCCACGGCCACCTGAGCCGTTCGTACCTCGGGTTCCACCGGGACCTCCTCCGGACGCTCCGCGGCACTCGGTAGGGTCCTCGACCGTGCCCGCCCTGGCAGCCGACGCCATCGAGCAGGCCATCGTCCGCATCGCCGCCGTCGACGCCGCCCGGGTGGTGGTCGTCGACGACGTGGTGCGTGAGGTCCACGTCGTGGCCAACCGGTCGCGCCCGGCCAAGCACATCGGGCGCGACGTGCAGTCGCTCCTGGCCGCCACGTGGGGCGTCGACGTCGACCAGCGGGCCGTGTCGGTGGTGCAGCTCGGCGGCGCCGACGTCGACCTCGTCGGGCCGGGCTCGACGCCGCCGCCACCCGAGCGCCGGGCCAAGGCCGAGCTGGGCACCGTCACCGTGACCTCGGACGGCGACTCGAGCACGGCGACGGTCGAGGTGGCGGTGGCCGGGCGGCTCGAGCGCGGCATGTCCGTCGGCGCCCCCACCCTGCTCCGCCGCCTCGTCGCTTCCGCCACCCTCGACGCCCTCCGCCGGCTCGGCAACGCCGGCCCCGGCGAGGTCGACGGCGTGGTGACCGTGCGGGTCGGCGATCAGGATCTGGTCGTCGCCTCCCTCGCCGTCTCCGGCGCCGCGCCCCGCGCCGGCGCCGCCGTCATCGACGCGAGGGGCGAGCTCGACGCCGCCGCCCGCGCCATCCTCGCCGCCTTCCGGTAGGGCGCAGGCGGCCCGCCCTACGCTGGCCGCCGTCATGGCCGCGCCGCACGAGCAGACCGAGGCGCAGACCGACGAGGAGGCCGGCAGCGCGCGGGAGCAGCTCCTCCGGGCCGGCGAGCGGCTCTTCGCCCGCGACGGCATCCACCGGGTGAAGCTCCGCGAGATCAACGACCTCGCCGGGCAGCGCAACCCGTCGGCCGTCCACTACCACTTCGGCACGCGCGAGGGGCTCGTCGACGCCATCCTCCAGAGCCACCAGGGCTCGATCGACCTGGCCATCGACACCGGGCTCGACGAGCTCGAGGCCTCGGGCCGGCCGGTGGCGCTCCGCGACATCGTCGCCACCGTCGTGCACCCGCTGGTCGGGAAGCTCGAGACCGAGTCCGGCCGCGACTTCCTGCGCATCGTCCCCCAGGTCATCCCCCAGCTCAGCGCCAACCTCCGGCATGGCGTGGCCGCCCCGGCCACCCCGCAGTCGCGCCGGGTCCTCGAGCTGCTGCGTGGCCACTGGGGCGACCTGCCGGAGGCCGTGCAGCGGGAGCGGCAGATCGCCTACATCCTCATGCTCACCGCCATGCTCGCCGACCGGGCCCACCAGGTGGGGTCCGGCTGGGCGACCACGCTCGACGCCGCGCAGTTCGAGGAGCACGTCCTCGACATGATCGCCGGCGCCCTCGGCGCCCCGTCAGGTTCCTGACGCATCCCCTCAGACCCCCGCCGCACGCGCCGATGAGCGGGCACGGCGATGGACTCGAGCGGGAGCAACGATGGGAGCTGAAGACCAACTCAAGCACCTGCCCGCGCAGCGTGCCGCCGCCCTCCACGTCATGGACGTGGCGAGTGACGGCTGGGCGTCGTCGAACGACGTCGCTGCCGCGCTCCAGGTCGACCCGGCCATGACGGCCCACGTCCTGCGCCTCGCCAACAGCGCCTACTACGGCATGTCCGGACGGGTCCGCAGCGTCGGCTTCGCCGTGACCGTCATCGGCTTCTCGGCCGTGCGCAGCATGGCCGCCACCTTCGCCGCCGGCGTCGTCGGCGCCCGCGTCCCCACCGCCTTCTGGGACCGTGCCGCCGCCTCGGCCGCCTCGGCCTCGCTGGCTGCGGCCCAGATCGGCGCCGCCCGCCTCGACGGCTTCAGCGTCGGCCTGCTCCACGAGCTGGGCGACTACCTCCTGTTCCGCAAGGACGAGGAAGCACACACCCGGCTGCACACCGAGGTCAACCACTGGGACTGCAAGCGTCGCTGCCGCCACGAGCGCGAGCTCTTCGGCACCGACCACGGCGAGCTCCTCGCCGGCAGCCTCGAGGCCTGGCACTTCCCCGAGGACTTCATCGAGGCCTACGCCACCCACGGCGAGGCGAACCTGGCGTCGAGCCCGCTGGCCCGCACGCTGGTCGCCGGCCAGGCCCTGTCGGCCCTCGCCCTGATGCCCGACGAGGAGCGCATGTGGGTCGGGGACTTCGTCACCCGGCTCGCCTCGCGGCTCGACATCGGGTTCATCGACCCGTCGCAGGCGTGGGGCTTCAGCCGCCGGGCGCGCGAGGAGGCCGGGATCCTGGCCGCCTGCCTGCCCATCGCGGCGTAGGCACCGGCTCCAAGCCGTGAGCGTCTAGACCGGCGCCGGGACGGCGTCGAAGCACCGCTGCACGCCCGAGAGGTCGAGCAGGTGCTGCATGCCGTCGCTCACGTTGCGCAGCCGCCCGGCCCTTCCGGCGTCGCCGGTCGACTTGGCGAACCACACGAGCGTGCCCAGGCCGGCGGCATCGATGAACGTGGTGCCGGCGAAGTCGAGCACGACCGGACCGCCCTCGAACGAGAGCGCGTCGGCGATCGCCCGGCGCAGGCCGGCGACGCAGGCAGCGTCGACCTCGCCGAAGACCCGCAGCACCACGTCCGCGCTCGTGCTCAGCGGGCGGGAGGTCCGGATCGACATCTCGGCCACGAGTGACTCCAGGTGCGCACGGGTGAACATGCGTGACCAGGGTCCGGGGCGACGCGAGTGCTGCGGTCAAGCTACCCCTGCCCCGAACCGGTGGGAAGGCACAGCTCGCCTGGGACCGGGGGCAATGGTCACCCTCCCGGGGCCGATCGAACGCCCCGTGTACGGTGATCGCACACGGACTACAGCGGTGCTCCGGACCCCGGTGGCGCGTCGGCCCGACTCCCAGCAAGAGGAGATCGCAGTGGCCCACGCCGTGTGCCGGACCCCGAGGTCGTGCTGAGCCATGCCCGGCGACCGTCGGCTGCGGATCCTCGCCATGCTCGTCGGCGAGGCCGCGCCCGGGCTCGAGACGGCGCGGCTGTGCCAGGTCTGCGCCGATGTGGTCGGGGTGACCGGTGCCGGGATCGCCCTCATGGCGGGCGACGTCCCACAGGGATCGGTGTGCGCGGCCGACGACGTCAGCGCCGTGTTCGACCGGCTCCAGTTCGACCTCGGTGAGGGCCCGTCGGTCGACGCCCACCGCCTCGGCCGACCGGTGCTCGAGCCCGACCTGCTCGGCACCCGGGCACCTCGTTGGTTCGCGCTCACCGGGCCCGCGGTCGGGGCCGGGGTGCGAGCCGTCTTCGCCTTCCCGCTCCGGGTCGGCGCCATCCGGCTGGGCGCCCTGCACCTCTACCGCGATCGGCCCGGCCCGCTCGACGACGAGCAGCACGCCGACGCCCTCGTCATGGCCGACATCGCCGCCGAGGTCGTGCTCCTGCTCCAGTCCGAGGCGCCGCCCGGCCGCCTGGCCGCCGAGCTCGAGGCCGGCGGCGACTTCCCCTACCTGGTGCACCAGGCCTCCGGCATGGTCGCCGCCCAGCTCGACGTGACCGTCGGCCAGGCGCTGATCCGCCTCCGCGCCCACGCTTTCGGCAACGAGCTGCTGCTCGGCGACGTCGCCGCCGACGTCGTCAACCGCCGGCTCCGCTTCCACCCCGACGACGACCTGGAGATGACATGAGCCGAGCACCGGACCCGGGCGTAGCATCAGCGGGGCGGCACCGCCCATGTTCGGACCCGCGGTGACTGGAGATCCGATGCCCAGAGAGACCCTGCTCGTCCGCACGTTGGTCGAGCTGGCCGACACCCTGGTCGACGACTTCGACGTGGTCGAGCTGTTGAGCCGGGTGACCGACCGTTGCGTCGACGTCCTCGACATCGCGGCGGCGGGGATCATGCTCGCCGCGCCCGACGGCGAGCTGCGGGTGATGGCGTCGTCGAGCGAGGCCATGCGGGTGCTCGAGCTGTTCGAGCTCCAAGCCCAGGAGGGCCCCTGCCTCGACTGCCACCGCACCGGCGAGGCGGTGCTGAACCAGGACCTGGCCGCCGCCAACGGGCGCTGGCCCCGGTTCACCGCCGAGGCGCTCACCGCCGGCTTCGGCTCGGTGCACGCCCTCCCCATGCGGCTCCGCGGCGCAGTGATCGGCGCGCTCAACCTGTTCCAGGTCGATGTCGGCGAGCTGCGCCGGGCCGACATCGACGCCGCCCAGGCGCTCGCCGACATCGCCACCATCGCCATCCTCCAGCACCGCGCCGTCCACGAGGCGCAGGTCATCAACGAGCAGCTCCAGCAGGCGCTCAACAGCCGCATCGTGATCGAGCAGGCGAAGGGGATGGTGGCCGAGCGCCGCGGCATCGACATGGAGAGCGCCTTCGGCGTCCTCCGCGACCACGCCCGGCGCCACAACGTGCGCCTGGCCGACCTGGCCGCCGACGTCATCATCGGCACCGTCAACGCCACGACCCTCGACGTCTGAGGGCGGCGGCAACGCCGCTCAGCCGCTCCCGAGCCGCTCGTGGATGGCGCGGATGGCGCTGGAGCCCTCGCCGACCGCAGCGGCCACCCGCTTCATCGATCCGGCGCGGCAGTCCCCGGCGGCGAACACGCCCGGCACGCTCGTCTCGAACGGCAGGGGGACCGGCCCGCCGGCGTGCGGGAGGTCGCGATCGGTGAGTACGAAGCCGTGGTCGTCGCGCTCGACGGGCTCCGGGAGCCACGCCACGTCGGGCTCGGCGCCGATGAAGCAGAACACGCTGGTGCACGACAGGACGTCGCGCCCGACGAGGGTGACCTCGGCGAGGTGGCCGTCGGCCCCGCGGACGGCCGTGATCTCGGTGCGGGTGCGGACGTCGATGGCCGGGTGGGCGCCGATGCGGCTGAGCAGGTAGCGCGACATCGTCGCGCCCATGTCGGCGCCGCGCACGGCCATCGTCACCCGGGCGCCGGCCCCGGCGAGGAAGAGGGCGGCCTGGCCCGCGGAGTTGCCGGCGCCCACCACGACCACCTGCTGGTCGGCGCAGCCGCGGGCCTCGAGGGGCGTGGCGGCGAAGTAGATGCCGCGACCCTCGAGCTCGGCGGCACCGTCGACCTCGAGCCGGCGATACCGGGCGCCGGTGGCGATGAGCACCGACCGCGTCGGGATCTCGCTGCCGTCGGCCAGGGTGAGGACGAAGAAGCCGTGCTCGGCTCGAAGGCCCGCCACCCTGCACGGGGCGTTGATGCGGGCGCCGAAGCGCTGGGCCTGGAGCATGGCCCGGGCCGCCAGCTCGTCGCCGGAGATGCCGGCCGGGAAGCCGAGGTAGTTCTCGATGCGGGTGCTGGTGCCGGCCTGGCCGCCGGCGGCGTCGCCGTCGAGCACCACCACGTCGAGCCCCTCGGACGCGCCGTACACGCCGGCGGCCAGGCCGGCCGGGCCGGCCCCGACGACCACCAGGTCGAACGTGCGGCCGGGCAGCGGCCGGTAGGTCAGTCCGAGGCGGGCGGCCAGCTCGCCCGGCGTGGGCCGGCGGAGGACGAGCGTCGGCAGCACGACGATCGGTGCGTCGTCGTGGCGGGCCCCGTGGGCGGCGAGGAGGGCGTCACCGTCGGGCACGCCCTCGAGGTCGGTCCACGTGTGGGGCAGGCGGTTGCGGCTGACGTACTGGCGGAGGGCGAGCGCCTCGGACGAGTAGCGCGACCCGATCAGCTCGAGCGTGCGGGCACCCTCCCCCGACTGGAGCACGCCCCGGCGGGCGACGAGGGCGGCGACGATGCGCTCGGCCAGGTCGGTCTCCACGGCGAGGAGCGTCCGGAAGGCGTCGGGGTCGACGCGGACGACCCGGCCATCGGTCCGCATCCGCGCCGTGAGGTACGGGCGCTGACCGGTGAGCAGGCTGAGCTCACCGAGGAAGCGCCCGGCCCCGTGCGTGGTGATCGGCACGTCGTCCCCGTCGATCGTGCGGCGGGAGATCTCGGCCTCGCCCTCGAGGACGACGATGAAGTCGTACGCGTCGTCGCCGGCGGCGGAACAGCACCTCGCCGGCCGCCACCACCTGTTCGGTGCCGTAGGCAGCGAGGGCGGCGAGCTGGGGTCCATCGAGGGTCGGGAAGGCGGTCTCGTCCACCGGCGCGTCGGCCACGTCGCCATCATGGCGCGCGGCCAGGCCTCAGATGCCGGCCACCCCGACCGATCGGCCCTGCAGGACGCCCCCTCACGGACGAGGAGCCATGGGCACGAACGGATCGATCGACACCGGCGCGGCGACAGTTGGACGGCCCGCGCCCGTCGGACACCACCCGGCCTACCAGGGCAGCCTCCCCGAGCTGGTCCTCGCCCGCATCGCCCGCATCAGCCGGGACGGCGTCGCCGTCGCCCGGGCCAACCGCATCGAGTGGGTCAACGAGTCGCTGGCCGGCCTCCTCGGCGCCCCGCCCGCCTCGCTGCTGGGCCGGCGCCTCACCGACCTGGCCGTCGACGACCTCGAGACCGACCTCCCCGTCGACCTCGCCTTCCTCTGCCAGGGGGAGGGTGGCACGGTGACCGTCACCGCCGAGCGTCCCGACGCCCCGGCGACCTCGCTGGCCGTCGACGCCGTGCGCCTCGAGCGCGACGACGACCAGTGGTGGGTCCTGACCTTCCGCAGCATCAGCAAGCAGCTCCGCGCCGACGAGGACCTCCGCGCCTCGGAGGCCCAGTTCCGCGCCCTGGCCGCCAACGCCCCGATCGGCGTGTTCCAATCCGAGCACGGCGTGCGCCTCGGCTACCTCAACCCCCGCTTCGCCGAGCTGTGGGGCCAGGACCCCGACCTGCTCCAGGGCACCGGCTGGCTCGACCGCATCCACGAGGACGACCGGCCCGAGGTCATCGCCGCCCTGGCCCGCACGCTCGCCGGCGAGGAGGTCACCAACACCTTCCGGGTCGAGCGCAGCGACACCGACGTGCGCCTCGTGCAGTCGCGGGTCGTGCCGGTCACGCGCGGCGACCGCTCGATCGGGTTCGTCGGCTCGCTGGAGGACGTCACCGACGCCCGGCGCAACGAGGAGCAGCTCGCCTGGCAGGCCTCCCACGACCCACTCACCGGCCTGGCCAACCGGACCGCCCTGCTCGAGCTGGCCAACCGGGCCCTCGCCTCGGGCCGGGGCCGCGTCGCCGTGCTGTTCTTCGACCTCGACGACTTCAAGATGGTGAACGACTCGCTCGGGCACGGCGCCGGCGACCGGATGCTGTGCGAGGTGGGCGAGCGCATGGTCGCCGCCCTCGACCACCGCAGCCTCGTGGCCCGCTTCGGCGGCGACGAGTTCGTCGTGCTGTGCCAGGACGTGCAGTCCGAGTCCGAGGCGGTGGCCGTGGCCAACGACCTGCTGGCCGAGCTGGCCCAGCCGTTGCACCTCGGTGGGCGGACGATCCGGCCCAGCGCATCGGTCGGCGTCGTGCTGGCCCGGGGCGGCACGGCCGACTCCCTGCTGCGCGACGCCGACGTCGCCATGTACCAGGCCAAGCACGCCGGCAAGGCCCGGGTGGCCGTGTTCGACGAGCGAGCCCGGATCCAGCTCCAGCAGCGCCTCGACATCGTCACCGACGTGCGCCACGTGCTCGCCACCGGCGTGCTCCCGGTGGCGTACCAGCCCCTGGTGTCGACGGTCGACCGCCGCATCGTCGGGGCCGAGGCCCTGCTGCGCTACGTGCACCCGATCCACGGGCCCATCTCGGCGCTCGAGGTCGTGAGCCTGGCCGAGACCTCAGGGTTCATCGGCGAGCTGGGCGACAACGTCCTGGTGAGCGCGTGCCGGGAACTGGCCGGCTGGCGGCGCGAGCGTGGCGCGGCCGCCCCGTCCTACGTCGGCGTGAACCTGGCCGCCGTGCAGCTCACCGAGGACGACCTCCTCCCCCGGGTGCTGTCCGTCCTCGACCAGTTCCACCTCGGCCCGTCCGACCTCTGCCTTGAGCTCACCGAGAGCCAGCTCATGGCCGACGCCAACCAGGCCACCGACGTGCTCACCCGCCTGCACGAGCACGGCATCCGGATCGCCATCGACGACTTCGGCACCGGCTACTCGTCACTCGCCTACCTCCGGCGCTTCCCGGCCGACGTGGTGAAGCTCGACCGCAGCTTCATCATCGAGGTCACCACCGACCGAGCCACCGCCGCCATCGTCGAGGCGGTCGTGACCCTCGCCGGCGCCCTCGACCTCACCGTGGCGGCCGAGGGGGTGGAGCTGCCCGAGCAGCTCCACCGCGTCACCGAGCTCGGCTGCGGCCTCGTCCAGGGCTACCTCACCGGCCGGCCCACGACGCCCGAGACCTTCCCCCTGGAGGCCCCGTGGCCATCGTGAGCCCGTCGCCGTTCATCGACGTGGAGCAGCTCGTCCGCGACCTCGACTCGCTGCCGGCGCAGCAGGCCGTGGCCGTGCGCGTGCTTCAAGTCAGCGGCGACCCCCGGTCCTCGGCGTCCGACCTGGCCGGCGCGGTGATGGCCGACCCGGCCATCACGACCCAGGTCATCCGCCTGGCCAACAGCGCCTACTACGGCCTCTCCGGCCGGGTCGGCACGCTCCCGTTCGCCGTCACCGTCGTTGGCTTCCTCTCGATCCGCAGCGTGGTCGCCGCCTTCGCCGCCGGTGCCCTCGGGGCCGACGTGCCCATCCCCGACGGGTTCTGGGAGCGGGCCGCGGCGAGCGCCTCGTCGTCGGCCCTCATCGCCCCCCGCGTCGGCGCCCAGCGGGCCGACGCCTTCAGCATGGGGCTGCTCCACGAGCTCGGCGACTTCCTCCTCTACCGCGCCTCGTCCGAGGCCCACGCCGAGGTGCACGAGTCGGCCGAGCACTGGGACTGCCGCCGCCGGTGCCGGATCGAGCGCGCCCTGTTCGGCCTCGACCACGGGCAGGCGCTCGCCCGCTGCCTCGAGGCGTGGCTGTTCCCGGAGGAGTTCGTCGAGGCCCTCGACACCCACGGCGAGACGACCCGGGTCGGGCCCGCCCTGTGCCGCGCCCTCACCGGCGGCCAGGCCCTGGGCGCCCTGGCCCTGCGGCCCGACGAGGAGCGCCGGTCCAGCGCCGACCTGCTCGGCACCCTCACGAGCCGGCTCGAGGTCGGCGGCATCGAGCTGTCGACGGCGTGGCAGCTCTCCCGCCAGGCCCGCCAGGACGCCGAGACCATCGCCGCCAGCTTCGTCAGCTAGTTGTACATCCCATCCACGTTCGTCAGGGTGGCTGCCGATATCGCCCCGTCTGCCTCCGCGGAAAGACCAAAGACGCTCCGAGGGGCGGCCCGGGCGCGCCGGACCTGGTGCTTCCCGAACTGGCGACGGATTGTCAACGGTTCTGTTGTCAATCCATCGCCAGTTCGAGCGCAGGGACTCGGGCGCGCCCACCGTCGTCTCAGGGCGTCCTTGGTCTTTCACCCCTGGCGAGACCGCCCGAGCTCCTCAGCTCCGCGGCGGCCTCCCTACCGCAGATCCGTCTTCGGGTGGGTCGACAGGAGGAGGGGCCGCCTCGGCTTCTGCGTGAAGTCGAAGTCGTCGCGCAGGTCGCCGAGCTCGGGCGCGGCGTCGCGGACCGAGGGGCGGGGGTCCCAGCGACCGTCGGTCTTCGGGTCGAGGCGCTGGCTGCCGAGGAAATCGTCCTCGATGAACTTGGCGTAGGCGTCGAACGACAGCACCTGGTGGTCGACGTAGCCCTTCTTGGCGTACGGGCTGATCACGATGCCGGGCACCCGGAGTCCGTAGCCGTTGACGTCGACACGGGGCGGCAGGACGTGGTCGTAGAAGCCGCCCCAGTCGTCCCACGCCAGGAAGATCGCCGTCGACCTCCAGTCCGGCCCCTTCATCACCGTGTTGACCAGGTGGGTCACGTACGACTGGCCGGCGGTGATCTTGGCCGGCGGGTGCTCGCTCTCGACCTCGTTCGGCACCACCCACGACACGGCCGGCAGGTGGCCGGTCCGAGCCGCTTGGAGGAAGCTCGTCGTGGGCCGGATGCGGTCGAGCTCGTGGGCCCCTCTCACCGTGTCGAAGTTCGGCAGGGGGTTCCAGATGCCCGGGGTCTCGGCTGACTGGGGCACGCTCGGACAGCGAACCGCCTCGTCATCCTCGCAGTCGGGCTCGGATCCGGGCGCCACGTAGTAGCCCCACGAGACCTTGGCCTGGTCGAGCAGGTAGGTGAGGTCGGTCCAGGCGTACTTCGGCGAGTGCCCGCCCTTGCCGGCCGGGTTGGCGTCGTCGTTCACGCACGACGCCGGGGCACCGCGCTTGCGGCACCGGGCCGACCACTCCGACACGAGGTCGAGGTGCTCCGGCAGCGACCACGACGAGCTGGGCTGGAACATCCGGTCCTGCAGCACGAAGTGCTTGGCGTAGGCCCAGTAGTTCGGGATGTCCCGCCCGTCGTGCCAGCCGAGCACGTCGGGCGTGCCGGTGCGTCCGCACACCGGGTCGTTGACGTCGACGCAGCCGATCTTGCCGGTCTGGGCCTGGCGCACGAAGCCATCGAGCTTCCCCCGGTCGACGTCGGCCCGCATGGCCGCCGAACCGTGGGGCCCGCCCCGGCTGGCGTCGGCGGTGTCGTGGTACGGCTTCAGGCACGTGCCCGGCGTCGTCGTCGGGAGGCACAGGTCCTTGGGTAACCCGTCGGCGCCGGGGAACGTGCCGAAGTAGGAGTCGAAGCTGCGGTTCTCCTGCATGATCACGACGACGTGCTTGATCGGCGTGGTGGCCTCGGTCGCCGAGGCACGGGCGGCGGGGACGAGCACGGAAGCCGACGCCAGGACGGCCCCGAGGAACCAGAGGGAGCGCACGGCCGACATCGTGCACCCGCCGGGCGACGCGCGGGCATCGGGGTCAGCCGGCCGGTGACTCCTGCCACGACGACAGGTCGCGGCCGAGCAACCGGGCCAGCTCGTCGACGTCGTCGGCGCACCAGTCGGCGATGCGCCGGGCCACCTCGGGGTCGATCGCCGGCGCCGGTTCGGAGCTCGCCGCGCTGGCCCGGCCCATGCGGACCTCGGCCAACCGGCCGGCCAGGCGGTTGGGCAGGACGGCCTTGATCGTCGGCGTCACGCGCCGCACCACGCGGCGGACGAACGGGTTGCTGGGCGCGATCCCCGCCGGGTTGAACCGCTGCGACAGGTCGAACGCGAAGTCGTCCTCGACGCCGAGGAACCCGCAGATCCCGGAGAGCGACGCGGCGCGGTCGGCGTTGAAGTCCTCCATCAGGAGCACGTGCAGGTTCTCGGCGCCGAAGGTCTGCTGGTACCGACGGACCTGCTCGGCGTAGCGACCCAGCCGGACCAGGTGCGTGCGCGTCTGGTACGGCTCGTACCCGGGGCCGGCCCGCATCTCGGCGTCGACCAGCTCGGCGAACCGGGCGTGGCGCTTTTCGGGCGGGACCTCGGTGGCGTAGGTGAAGTGCGACCACGCCCGGTCGGCCGGGCGGCGCAGCACGCAGACCACCTGGAGCACGCCGCACACGGCGAGGATCTGGGCGGGCGTCGGCTCGGTGTAGAGGTACAGCGGCGACGCCTCGCCGATGGCCTTCGTCGCCGCCGTCGGCCGGAAGAGGGCGGAGTACGCCGAGAGCTTCTGGATCGACTTCCGGATGATCGGCGCCTCGGCGATGTGCGGCCGGCCGTCGGGTCCGAACAGGAAGTGGTTCGGCTCCTTGATCGCGCTCATGCAGAGCTGCGGGTGCTGGCGCAGGTAGTAGTGCAGCGACGTGGTCCCACAGCGCGGGGCCCCGGCGATGACGAACGTGGGGAGGATCACGTGGCGACCGCCATGCCCCAGCGTCGCCGAGCAAGCTGGGAAGAACCTCGGAGCGAGCCGGCGACCAAGGCCAAAAGGTAACCCAGGGCCTCGACGGTCTCGACACGGCGAACCTGAAGATCCGGACAACGCCGCGTGTCGGCGGGCCATGCTCTCGGCATGGATGACCCGGTGCAGCTGCTGGAGGACCGCGAGGCCATCGCCGAGGTGGCGCGCACCTACGCCCGCGCCGTCGACCAGCGTGACTTCGACACCGTGCGCTCGTGCTTCGCCCCCGACCTCCACGTCGTCGACTGGTGGGGCCAGTGCGACATGGACCTCGACCAGACGATGGCCTACATCGCCGGCGTCGGCATCTTCCGCTCGACGATGCACATGATGGGCAACCAGGTCGTCCACGTCGCCGGCGACGAGGCGACCACGGTCACCCGGGCCCTGCTCACCCACGCCTCGGACGGCACCGACGCCCGCCACGAGCACTCGCCGATCTACACCGAGCGGCTCGCCCGCCGCGACGGCACGTGGTCGATCGTCGAGCGGGGCGGCGACGAGGTGCTCGACGGCCCCGGCGTCGCCGGGGTCACCAGCGACGACCCCGCCGTGCAGTGGCTCCTCGACCGGGCCGCGGTCGCCGACCGCATCGCTCAGCTGGGCTTCACACCCGAGCCCCGGTTCGTGGGCCGCGTCGTCATCGACCCGACCGAGGACCGGGGCTCGTTCGTCGCCCTACCGGCGGAGGCGCCCATGCCCACCGAGGTCGAGCCCCAGCTCGTGCGCTGGGGCGAGGGCGAGGTGTCGCTCCCCGACCGTCCGGCGAGCGACGACCCGCGGGTGCGCCGGCTGCTCGTGCTCGGCGAGCTGCGGGACCGCGCCACGCTGGCGACCCCCGACACCGCGGTGGTGAACAACCAGCGGGTGGCGTTCGACGACGCCGGCGCGACCGTCGAGTCCTACCTGTACCTCCCCCCGGCCTGGGGCGAAGATCCCGAGGTCGTGCTGCACCGGTTCTGACGTGCCGAACGTCACGACAAAACCCCTCGTGCTCGGCCCACCCTCGATGGCATCCTGGGGGTCCCCCCAAACGGCCCCGACCCCCGCCCACCCCCCCGGGCGCGAGTCGGGGCCGTTTCTTTTTTCCCGTGGAGCAGAATGGCCGGATGGCCCTCCACGTCACCGGCGTCGTCGCCCTCGCTGCCAACCAGCCCACCGAGCAGCGCACGATCGTGCTCCCGGACCCCGGACCGAACGACGTGGTCGTGCGGGTCCAGGCATGCGGCGTCTGCCACACCGACCTCCACTACCGGAACGGTGGCATCAACGACGACTTCCCGTTCCTGCTCGGCCCCGAGGCGGCCGGCATCGTCGAGACCATCGGGGACCAGGTCACCAAGGTCGCCCCCGGGGACTTCGTGATCCTCGCCTGGCGGGCGCCGTGCGGCACGTGCCGGTCGTGCCTGCGGGGCCGGCCGTGGTACTGCTTCGACTCGAAGAACGCCTCGGTGCCCATGACCCTCGAGGACGGCACCGTGCTCAGCCCGGCGCTCGGCATCGGCGCCTTCGCCGAGGCCACCCTCGTGCACGAGGGCCAGTGCGTGAAGGTCGACCCCGCCGTCGACCCGGCCGCCGCCGGCCTCATCGGCTGCGGCGTGATGGCCGGCATCGGCGCGTCGATGCACACCGGCGGGGTTCAGCCGGGTGACACCGTCGCCGTCTTCGGCTGCGGCGGCGTCGGTGACGCCGCCATCCTCGGGGCCAAGCTGGCCGGCGCCCGCACGATCATCGCCGTCGACCTCGACGACCGGAAGCTCGAGTGGGCCAAGGGCTTCGGCGCCACCCACACGGTCAACGCCGGCGCCGGCGACCCGGTCGAGGCGGTGCGGGCGCTCACCGAGGGCAACGGCGCCGACGTGGTGGTCGAAGCGGTCGGCAACCCGGCCGTCTTCGAGCAGGCCTTCTTCGCCCGTGATCTGGCCGGCACCCTGGTCCAGGTCGGCGTGCCCAACCCGACCATGACCGTGTCGCTCCCCCACATCGAGCTGTTCGGCCGGGGCGGCGCCATCAAGCCGTCGTGGTACGGCGACTGCCTGCCCACCCGCGACTTCCCGCTGCTCGTCGACTACCACCAGCAGGGCCGCATCGACCTCGGCGCGTTCGTGACCGAGCGCATCGGGATCGACGGCGTGGAGGAGGCCTTCCACAAGATGGAGCGGGGCGAGGTCCTCCGCTCGGTGGTGATCCTCTAGTGCGGATCGAGCGCGTGGTGACGAGTGGGATCTTCAGCCTCGACGGCGACGACTTCGAGGTCGACAACAACATCTGGCTCGTCGGCGACGACGAGGCCGTCGTGATCGTCGACGCCGCCCACGACGCCGCCACGATCGCCGAGGCGGTGGGCGACCGGCGGGTCGACCTCATCATCTGCACCCACGGCCACAACGACCACATCAACGCCGCCGCCGACCTGGCCGACCGGGTCGGCGCACCGATCGCCATCCACCCGGCCGACGCCGAGCTGTGGGCCGCCGTCTACCCCGACCGCGCCCCCGACCGCGAGCTGGCTGACGGCCAGGTGGTGGCCGGCATGACCGTCCTGCACACGCCCGGCCACAGCCCCGGCGGCGTGAGCCTGCACGCCTCCGAGCTCGGCACGGTGTTCTCCGGCGACACCCTGTTCAAGGGCGGGCCGGGCGCCACCGGCCGCTCGTTCTCCGACCGGCCCACGCTGCTCCGGTCGATCGAGGCGAAGCTCTTCCCGCTCCCCGACGACACCGTCGTGCACACCGGCCACGGCGACTCCACCACGATCGGGGCAGAACGGACGATCTGGCCAAGAACCGGCAAGCCGTGAGCACGAGACCGGCCTGCCGTAGACCGGCGGCGCCTCGACTGGCACGCTGGAGGGCGTGACCGATGGCGCCTCCTCCGGCGCCCGGCTGTCGGAGCTCCCCTTCGACGGCCAGGCCGTGCTGTCCGCAGCCGGTCGCGCCATCATCGTCACCGACGGCCACGGGACGATCCTCACCTGGAACCGGGAGGCGGAGCACCTCTACGGGTGGGTCGAGCACGAGGTCGTCGGTCGCGACATCCGCGAGGTCCTGGTCCCCGAGCACATGATCCCGGCTGCCGTCGACGTCCGGGCCACCTTGCGGGGCGGCCGGGCCTGGTCGGGCGACTTCACCGTCCAGCGCCGCAACGGGGCGATCATCCCGATCCGCCTGGTCGACGCCCCGATCCTCGACGAGGACGGGACCCTCATCGGCATCGTCGGCATCTCCGAGGACGTCACCGCCCAGCGGCTCCTCGAGGCCGAGCTCCGCGACAGCACCACGGCGCTGCGCGTCTCGCTCGACGCCGGCCGGCTCGGCACGTGGCGCTGGGACCTGGCCTCGCAGACCGTGGCGTGGGACGAGACGCTCGAGCGCCTCTTCGGCATGGAGCCCCGCTCGTTCGACGGGACGTTCGGGACCTACGTCGCCCTGCTCCACCCCGACGACCGCGACGACGTCCTCCGCCGGGTCGACGAGGCCCTCGTGGCCCGGAGCGACTACAACGTCGAGCACCGGGTGGTGTGGCCCGACGGCAGCGTGCGGTGGCTCCAGGGTCGGGGCGCGGTCACCATCGACGCCGAGGGCGCGGCCACCGGGACGGTCGGCTGCGTCACCGACATCACGGACTCCGTCCTCAACTTCCAGCGCACCGAGGGCGCCGCCCGCCAGCTCGCCGCCCTGGCCGAGGCGTCGGTGGCCATCGCCTCGTCGCTGTCGCTGGCCCAGGTGACCGACCGCGTCACCGACGCCGGCCGCCGCATCATCGGCTGCGAGCGCGTCGACATCGTCATGTCGGCCGAGGCCGGTCCCGACACGCTGGTGGCTCCGCTGGCCCAGCGCGACGGCGCACCGCTCGGCGCCCTCCGCTGCGCCGGCATCCCCGGCGGCACGTTCACGGCCGAGGACGAAGCCGTGCTCGTGCAGCTGGCCCACATGGCGTCGGCCGCCATCGAGAACGCCCGCCTCTACGAGGCCGAGCAGCGGGCCAGGCGCCGCAACGACGAGCTGTCGGCGTCGCTCCAGGCCGGGCTGCTCCCCACGCTCGGCCAGCACGTCGGCGTGCGGGTGGCCAGCCGCTACCGCCCCGGCGAGGAGCGCCTGCTCCTGGGCGGCGACTTCGTCGACGCCGTCACCACGCCGAGCGGCCTCCTCGGCTTCTGCATCGGCGACGTCTCCGGCCACGGGCCCGGTCCGGCCGCCATCGGCGCCGGCCTGCGCGCCGCCTGGCGGGCCCTCGCCCTCTCCGGCGACAACCCGTCGACGTGGCACCACGGCCTCGGTCGCGTCTTCGACGCCAGCGAGGCCGCCGACGAGCTCTTCGTCACCATGATCACCGGCACCGTCGATGCCACGGCCGGGCGCATCACCCTCGTCTGCGCCGGCCACCCGGCGCCGATCCTGCTGGGCCCCGGCGCATCCGTGCTCGACGTCCTCGCCGGCCCGCCGCTCGGCATCGCCGGCGAGCCGGCCAGCGCGACCACCATCGACCTGCCCGAGCGATGGGGCCTCGTCCTCCACACCGACGGCCTCTTCGAGGGCCGCGCCGCCCCCGGCGCCACCGAGCGCCTCGGCCAGGACGCCCTGGTGTCGTGGCTGGCCCAGCGGGGCGAGGTCGGCGACGAGGACCTCGACGACCTCATCGCCTACGTCGAGTGGGCCAACGGCGCCCCCATCGACGACGACGTCGCCGTGTTGCTGCTGCGCTCCACCTGACCCCGACCGGGCAGCAGGTCAGAACAGGTTGCCGACGGTGGTGCCTCGCCAGGTGACCTCGCACGCCGAGGAGCAGAACACCACCGGCCCGCCGTCGTCGTCCATGGCGACGGTCACCGCGTACTCCGGGTCGATGGCCAGCCCGCACACCGGGTCGATCACCGGGTGCTGCATCGTCCGCAGCTCGAGCTCCTCGCGGCGCAGCACGCCCTCGAAGCCCTTGATCGGCAGCTCGCCCTCGTCGCACACCTCGGCCCACGGCGGGAGGTAGGCCGACACGCCCGGCCCGACGAGGATCTCGTGGGGGTTGGCCGCGTCGCACAGCCGCTTCGACAGGTTGACCACCGAGCCGATGTAGTCGTCGCCCTCGAACAGGATGGCCTTGCCGAACGTGACGCCGTAGCGCAGGGCGAGCTGGCTCGCCTCGGCTCGGTGCTCGATCTCGAGCAGCAGCTCGAGCACGGGCTGGGCCTCGACGCCGACGATCATGGCGCCGTCACCGAGCCACTTGGCGATGCGCACGCCCCGCCGCGACGCGATGTCGCGGACGGCCAGCCGGAACGAGGCCAGGAGCTGGGTCGCCACCGCCGAACCGTTGGCCTCGGTGTAGGCCGTGAACCCGCACAGGTCGACGAACGCGAACGATCGGTCGACCTCCATGCCCTGCATCCTGCCCGACGCCGGGCCGGACCGGAAACATCCTTTGGCTCAGGCCGTGAGATCCACGCGGTCCGTGTGGCTGTAGACGTTCGCCGCACCGTCCCGGGTGAAGCCCAGGACCGTGCACCCCAGCTCCTCGGCGGCCCGCACCGCGAGGCTCGACGGGGCCGACACGGCGACCACGATCGGGAACCGGGCGACGACGGCCTTCTGGACCATCTCGAAGCTGACCCGGCCCGACAGGACGAGCACATCGCCGTCGATCCGGGGCCCGCCGAGGACGGCCGCGCCCACCAGCTTGTCGACCGCGTTGTGGCGGCCGACGTCCTCCCGCACGGCCACGAGGGTGCCATCGGCGCGGAACCGGCCGGCGGCGTGCACGCCACCGGTGCGGTCGAACACCGTCTGCCCCTCCCGCAGTCGCTCGGGGAGCGACACGAGCAGCGAGATCGGCACGGGCGGGCCCGGCCCCAGCGGCTCGGTGTGGACGTGGAGCTGGTCGATCGACGTCTTGCCGCACGCCCCGCAGCTGGCCCCGATCACGGCCGACCGGCCGAAGAGCGACTCGGGCAGCGGGCGTGCCGTGGCCACCGTGACCACGTTGTAGAGCTGGGGCTGGCCGGGGTCGACGTCGCAGTAGCGGACCTCCCGCACCTCGTCGCCCGAGCGGATGGCGCCCTCGCCGACCAGGTAGCCGACGGCGAGCTCGAAGTCGTGGCCCGGCGTGCGCATGGTGATGGCCACGTCCCGCAGCGCCTGGCCCGGCCCCTGGGCCCGGATCTGGAGCGGCTCCTCGGTCACGACCTCGTCGGTGCGCCGGGTGGCCGTGCCGTCCCAGACCACGACCTGCACCTTCGTCGCCGGACGACGCACTGCCTTCACCGGCGTGGTCGTGTCGCGATCACTCGCGCTCATGCCCGCTCGAGTGAGACGACCGCGGTGTAGTCGGGGACGTGCGACTGGGGCTCGCGGTGCTCGGGGCCGGACGGCAGCAGCACGTTGCCCTCGGGCCAGTGCACCTGGAGGGTGCCGGCCGGCAGCTTCACCCGGCGCACCCGGCCGCGGTACTCGCCGGCCTCGGAGCGCAGGACGATGGCGTCGTCGTCGTCGAGCCCGAGGGCCACGGCGTCGCGGTGGCTCACCAGCACGTGGTCGCGCTCGGCCCCGTTGAGGGGGTCCTTCTCGGCGTAGACCATCGAGTTGAACTGCTTGCCGCGGCGGGTGCTGACCTCGAACATGCCGGCCGGCAGGCGGTCGGCCGGCGGTCGCACCGGCGTGAACCGGCCCCGGCCCGACGGCGTCGGGAAGGCCCCGCCGGGCGCGAGGTGGCGCCCGCCGTACTGCACCTCGTCGCCCGACGCGCCCAGCGACTCGATGCCGGCGTAGAGCGGCACGACCTCGGCGATCTCGGCGCGCAAGGCCTGGTTGGTCGGCCAGTCGAACCGACCGGCCAGGTCGGGGCGGGCCCGGCGGGCGACCTCGGCGAACACCCGCCACTCGCTGCGGGCCTGGCCCACCTGGTGGCCGGGGATCTCGGGCGAGTAGATGATGCGGCGCTCGGTCGTGGTCTCGGTGCCGCCGCCCTCCTGCTCGTACCGGGTGGCCACGGGCAGCAGCCACACCTCACCGCCGTCGTCGGGCGGCACGAGCATCTGCGACGTCACCACCACGTCCTGGTGGACGCGGAGCGGCACCTTGGCCAGCGCGGCCCGCACCCGGTCGGGCTCGGGGAGCACGTCGAGGAAGTTGCCGCCCGACGCCCACAGGACCTGGACGTCACCCGACTCGATGCCGTCGACCATCTCCGGCGCGGTGAGCCCGGCGTGGCCGGGGACGGCGAAGCCCCACTGCGCGGCGAGGGCGGCGGCCGCGTCAGGCGTGACGCTGATGCCGCCGGGGAGGGCCGTGGCGTAGGCCCCCATCTCGGCCCCGCCCTGCACGCCCGAGTGGCCGCGGATCGGCATGAGGCCCGAGCCGTCCCGGCCGACGTTGCCCCGGGCCAGGGCCAGGTTCACGATGGCCCGCACGCCATCGGTCGACTCCTTGCGCTGGGTGATGCCCATCGACCAGGTGAGGATCGCCGTGCCCGTCGTGTAGAGGTCGACGAAGGCGTCGAGCGTGCCCCGGTCGACGCCGGCGTCGACGAGGAGGGCGTCGAGGTCCTGCGCGACCAGGTCGGCGACCAGCTCGTCCCAGCCCTCGGTGTGCTCGGCCACGAACAGCTCGTCGACCGCGCCCCGCTGGAGCAGGAGCTTCAGCGCCGCGTTGCAGAAGGCGATGTCGCCCCCCGGCCGCACCGGCACGTGGAGGTCGCAGATCTTGGTGCCGAACACGGCCGACTCCGGGCTCGACGGCACCCAGTAGCGCTCGAGGCCGGGCTCCAGGTACGGGTTGACGACCACGACCTTGGCACCGTTGCGCTTGGCCTCGTAGAGGTACTTCATGAACACCGGCTGGTTGTTGGCCGGGTTCGAGCCGATGAGCACGACGACGTCGGTCTCGAGCACGTCGACGAACGAGCACGTGGTGGCGGCCGCGCCGATCGTCTCCTTCAGGGCGACCGTCGACGGGGCGTGGCAGACGCGGGCGGCGGAGTCGACGCTGGCCACGCCCATGGCCCGGGCCGCCTTGCCCGCGGCGTAGTACACCTCGTTGGTGATGCCCCGACTGGTGAGGTAGATCGCCGTGCGGTCGCCGCCGGCGGTGCGGATGCCCCCGGCCAGGGCGTCGAGCGCCTCGTCCCACCCCACCGGGGTGAAGCCGGGCTCGCCGGCCCGGCGCCGCATCGGGTGGGCCAGGCGACCGAGGCGGCGGAGGGCGCCACCGTCGAGCAGGGCCAGCACCTCGGCGTCGCGGAGCAGCGCGTGGTCCATGGCGTCGGCCGTGTTGACGGCGAGCAACTTGAGCCGCGTGGTGCAGAGGTGCACGCCCTCGATGGTCCAGTCGTGGAAGCCGGTGACGCCGAGGGCACAGCCGTCGCACGCTCCCTTGCTCAGGACCCGCCAGGCGTAGAGCGGGTGGCGCCGGTTCTCCCACGCCACCTTCGCCATCTCGAGGAAGTGGTTGGGCTTCTGCTGCCCGACGCCGTTCGGCGACAGGCCCGCCCACGTGCTGCGCTTCCAGCCCCGCCAACTGCTCGTGCTCATCGATGCGAGCGTACGCAAGGCGACGTCGATTCCCGGTGTCCGAGCCCTAGCGTCTCGGCCATGAGCCGCTGGCGCCGCCGGCTGGACCAGGAGCCCGACCGCGAGCCCCTGCTCCCCCTCGTCCCCGGACCGCTGTCGAACGGCGAGTTCGTGCCCGCCCCGCCCTCGGCGCGCGACGAGCAGGTCCGGCGGGCCGCCCTCCGCCGGGCCGGCGAGGCGGCCGACCGGCTGGGCATGGACCGGCGGCGCTTCCTCCAGACCAGCGGGGGCGTGGCGGCCGTGCTGGCCACCTACAACCTCGCCGCATGCTCGGGCGGGAGCGACGGCGCGGCGCCGACCACCACGTCGTCGACCTCGACGACCGCCGGGGGCACGTTCGTCGTGCCCGAGCCGGAGGAGACAGCGGCGTGCGAGTCGGTGCTCGGGAGCCAGGGCGAGCTGATCGTCGACGTGCACACCCACCACGTCGTGCCCGACGGCCCGTGGCGCCACGACGCGGCGCGCATCGTGTCGATGATCCGGGGCCTGGTGCCGGCCGGCTGCACCGAGGACGACCCGTTCCGCTGCCTCGACCGCACGGCCTACCTGCACGACATGTTCCTGGCCAGCGACACCACGGTGACGCTGCTCTCCGACGTGCCGGGCTCGGGCCCCGACGACTACCCCCTGCCGTGGGCGGCCAAGCAGGACACCCGGACCCTCGCCGGCGAGCTGTCGCTCGGCGGCGCGCCGCGCGTGTACCTGCACGACGTGATCGCCCCGAACTTCGGCGACCTCGCCGCCCGGCTCGCCGACATGGAGGCGACGGTCGCCACCGGACAGGTGTCGGCGTTCAAGGTGTACACGGCGTGGGGGCCGGGCCGGCGGGGCTTCTCGCTCGACGACCCGGCCATCGGCCTGCCGGTGATCGACAAGGCCCGGTCGCTCGGCGTGAAGGTCATCTGCGCCCACAAGGGCCTGCCGCTCATGGAGTTCGACCGGACCCACAACGGGCCGGCCGACCTCGTTGCCGCCGCCGCGCAGTACCCCGACGTGCAGTTCGTCGTCTACCACGGGGCCTACGAGCGGGAGACCACCGAGCAGGCCTACGACCCGGGCCGGGCCCAGGTCGGGATCAACTCGCTGGTGAAGGCGCTCGACGACCACGGCCTCCCGCCCAACGGCAACGTCTGGGCCGAGCTCGGGACCACGTGGCGGGAGACGCTCGGCTCGCCGACCGAGGCGGCCCACGTGCTGGGCAAGCTGCTCTCGCGGGTGGGCGAGGACCGCGTCCTCTGGGGCACCGATGCCATCTGGTACGGCTCGCCCCAGCCCCAGATCATGGCGTTCCGCGCCTTCCAGATCAGCGCCGAGCTCCAGGAGCGCCACGGCTACCCGGCCCTGACCGACGAGCTGAAGCGCAAGGTCCTCGGCGGCAACGCGGTCCGCCTGCTCGGCATCGACGCCGAGGCGGTGCGCTGCGGGCTCGACACCGACCGGCTCACCGCCGCCCGGGCCGAGCACGCGTCGCTGGTCACCGAGGGCGCCATCACCCCGTGGCAGCCCCGCGGCCCGATCACCCGCCGCGAGGTCATGGGCTGGCTCGCCTCGGCCCGCACCCCCTGGGTGCCCTGAATCGCCGGGTCCGTTCGAGGGCCCGCATCAGCGTTCCCGCGGAAGCAGGACCGACGCCGGAGGTGCGACCCGTTCCTTGAACGCGCACAGACGCGCGTGCGATATCGCCCCTCCTGTTTCCGCGGAAAGACGAAGGACGCTCCGAGGGGACGACCTGGGCGCGCCGGACCTGACGCTCCCCGAACCGGCGACGGATTGACATCAAAAATGGTGTCAATCCGTCGCCGGTT